>JAACSN010000003.1 GCA_009993885.1 Alphaproteobacteria bacterium | reverse complement strand
GTCTATTAAAGGATCCATATCACAGGGCTGACCGTATAAATGAACCGGTAAAATAGCCTTTGTTTTAGGTGTAACGGCAGAAGCTACTTTAATCGGGTCTATCGTATAGTAAGACTCTTCAATATCTACCAACACAGGCGTTGCACCGGTCATGACAATAGCGGCGGTTGTGGCGAGAGCTGTATGGGAAACCGTGATAACTTCATCACCGGGTCCAATGCCCAAAGCACGCATAGCTAGAATAAGAGCATCCGTCCCACTGCCAACACCAACACAATGCGAGACACCATGATAGGCAGCAAATTCTTCTTCAAAAGCTGAAACTTCAGAACCTAAAATATAAGGTCCTCGATCATAAACGCGCGCGATCGCCTCTAATATTTCAGTACGATGCTCTGCAAACTGAGCCTGAGGATTTGCACAATAAATTTTAGATGGCATTTTTTAATTTATCTTCCGTTTCAAAAACACTAACTTTTGGTATGAATAGGATCCACTTACCACCTTGCGCAAGAAAGCCTTTTTCTTTTGCAAAGATTTCCTCAGCGTGGTTCCAAGCAAATAAAACAGCATAATCGGGGTTGTCGTTTTTGAAATCCTCATATGGTTTTATAGGGATGTGCATGCCGGGGCTATATTTTCCTTGCTTGAGTGGTGTGGTATCACAAATATACTCTATTAAATCAGGACCAACGTTACAGTAATTTAAAACTGTCGTGCTTTTGGAGGTTGCTGCATATCCAACAACCCGCTTACCTTCAGCTTTTATTTTTGTTAAAAGAGTAACAAAGTCTTTTTTGCTTTTTTCGCAGCTTTGAGTGAACTTCTCATAAGTTTCGACCTTATCAAGGCCAAGGTCTTTTTCTTTTTGCACCTGAGTTTTCACAGAGTCACGCACAGCCCGTGTGCCTTTACGGCAAAGGTAATAGCGCATTGATCCGCCGTGGGTCACTTGAGGTTCCACATGAAATAGTTCAAGACCATGGGGCGCAAAAATATTTTGAACGGATAAAACACTAAAAATATAAACATGCTCATCATAGATTTGATCATAAGATGTTTTGGAAATCATGCTACCCAGATAGGGATCCTCAAAAACAAAGATGCCTGTTTCTTTCAAGAGGGCATCAACACCTTGCCCTACAGAATTTAAATCAGGGATATGACACATCACATTAGAGGCAGAGATAATATCTGCCTTGCCATACTCGGCTTCAACGGCTTGCGCCGTTTCAGCACCAAAAAACTCAGAAATTGTATTCACCCCGTGTTGACGAGCCACCTCGGCAACATTAGAAGAAGGCTCAATACCAAGATGCTTTATACCCTCCTGAGCAAAATACTTAAGCATAATGCCATCGTTGCTACCAAGTTCAACTACAAAGGCATTACCCTTATTAGGGATAAAATCTTGCATATACCCATCAGCCATTTCCTTAAAGTGAACGGCCATATTTTTTGAGGTGCTTGAAAAAAACGCATAGTTCTCATGAAACATCATTTCAGGATCGGGCTGCTCGATGAGCTGATAGGTCTTACAAACATCACAAAAGAGCGTTTCCATTTTAAAGAAGTATTCTTTTTGAAAATCTTTTTCCGCCAAAAAACCATTGGCAATCGGCATATCCCCGAATGAGGTTGAAACTCCTTGGGGGTTTGAGCAAATTCTACATTTCATGTTGTGTACTTTCTATTATCTAATTTATTCGTTTTTTAACCAAGATTACTTCTTAACAGCACCATTCTAATAAATTCACCAAAAACATAGAAGCGGCTTTAAAATCAATTTATAATGTTCATGGATTTTATGTGCAAAATCTCTTAATTGGAATTTGGGACCCTTAACTAAAGAATTCAAACATAGGTTTGAGTGAATTTTGCACAGTTTCCGGGCTTTGGAAGTGCTCAAACAGCTTGATGGAGGCATGAATCATGGAAACGCTTCTTGATGTAACTTTTGATCGCCTGTGAAATCTTCCCGGATGATGTCTTAAATCGCTATTGCTTCCCTCGATAGGAAAAGTCAAATATTTCCCGATGAAATATCGATTTTTTGGTAGGACGCGTGTAAATCCGGCTCAATCATCTGTCAGAAAATAACACTGCCCTGTGTCTATTTCTTTGATCAATTTTCACAAGCCGGCATCAATACGATCGCCCAAGCGGTATCCGAGAGGGGCACACTATACCCCGTCAATGGCTCGCCACATCCAAATTTTGTTTTTCCATTCACAAAATGCCAAAACTCATCAACCATAATAATATCAGGCTTTTTAATCGGTTTATCTTCAAGTTGAGCGGCAGCATTGCGGATCCACTTTAAAACTGCAACGGTGCTAACTTTGAAGAGCTTAGACAAATTCCCCATGGAAACACCGCAATGTGAGTACAATACAACAGCAAAAGATTTGAGGGCCGGATTGACGCCACGGGGCTTTGTGGCAGTGAATTGGCAACCGCATTCTTTACATTTGTAACGTTGATGAGAGCGGATATGCCCGGATTTAACGTAAGATTGTGAGCAACATTTTTTACATGAAAGGGGACTCATAGATTTACTATCCTGATTTTTTATTTACAGGGTACTACATCATTCTTTAGTTAAGTGTCCCTTGAATTTTATATACTTAGGGAGTCGGTACTAAAACTTTAATTTCTTAAATATAAAAGGAACATTCTACCACGGCTACCGCACTGACGGGTGATAACCCAGCAGTGCCTTTTTATCAAACTTGCGGTCAATCTAGCAAAAAATGCCAAATTTATCCAATTAATTAATAACGCTTTTTAGCGTTTAATATGCAGCGCCTCAAGCACAAAAATTCTCTCTGCTGCAAGTACCTTTAAAGCACGGTCGTAGAGTGTTTGCGGATCGCTCATATCGGCAATAAAAACCGCATCATAGTTTTTTAAGTCACCCTCTAAGGAGACAAGGTGAATATCAAAAGGATAAGCTTGGGCAACGAGCTGAATAATTTCAGCAAGATCTCCCTCGCCAACAATGGCAATTTTTTTGTAATTCCGCCTCTGAGCCTCTATAAAAAACACATCGGCTTGGGCGCGAGCCTCTCGAAAAAGGGAAAGGGAGTGACTCATATAGGCTTTGACCATACGGGTTTTCTCAACCATACCTTGAGGCGTAACGAAATAGGCATAGCGCTTTGGGGAAATATTTTTAACACGTACCCAGCCCTTTTCAACGGAGCGCTTAAGATATGTATTCACCAAACCAAAAGCAATGCCTACTTGCGTTGACAAAGCACGCTGGGAGATCTGCGGATTTTCCTCCACATGCTCCAAGAGGCGTACCATCGCCTCATTTTCAACTTGTGCTTTAGAACGCTCAAAAGCAGACAAAACAACACCTTATCTTAATGATCATGATGCGATCATAATCATATTGACGGTGAAGTCAATAAAAAAGGGAGAGCACACTCCCTCCGACTATTCTAAAAAAAGTTTAGCGTATACTCAACGGCGTAAGCACGGGACTTGCCCGGAGACGGTTACCTAATCTGTTTAATCCATTGAAAGGTTGTAGTTTCTTTTAGTAAGTCGCCTACAGGCGTTGTAAACGTAGAAAGATGCTTATTCAAAAACCATTCTGTTAAACCTGCTTCGACATGGCGATGCTTAGGAGTCAATTGATGATTCTCTCCCTCAAATTGGCCGTACATAACTCTCATCTCAGGGTGATGATCAACAAGACTTGTTGCCTGTGCAAGCGGGCATGTTGTGTCTTCTTGAGCATGCAGAAGCAAGAGAGGCGGAAGGATTCTCTTTTCATTAAGCGCCGGAGAAAGACGTTTCATAAACTCTTCATGTGTTTCACCGAGGGTATGCTTACCTGTGAATTGACGCGAGATATCAAGGCTACAGGCTTCCGGAGTGTTACTTTTCAGCTCGAGAGGTAAATCGTATATCCCGTTGACAGCTACCCCGCAACTGTAAGAATTTGGATAAAGTTGCAAGCTTGAAACAGTTACATAAGCACCAAAACTTGTGCCGCCGATTGCAATTTTATCGGGGTTAAATCCAAGTTCTACAAGATAATTTCGCGCATCATGAATATATTTGACAATTTTGTCCCAATTCCCGTCGGATGCGTTTTCGTATCGTTTTCCAAACCCTGTTGAGCCCGGATAATTCACTTGTAGAACGGCGATGTTGCGTGACGTTAGAAACTGAACCATAGGATCAAAGGTGAACTTATCGCAAGCATGAGGGCCTCCGTGAATATACATGAATGCAGGAATATCGGTTCTTTCAACATTATGGGGAAATGTTAATAAACCGGGCATTTTTCCTTTACGATAAGGAATATCAACAGGAATAGGGGTCGAGAGCTTTTTTGTTTTAATATATCCGGGCATATCGGGTGTATGGGAAAAGATCTCCTTGATATTTTCTTCACCGTGATTCATATCAAAAACTCTTAAGCTTTGAGGAACACCGGGGCCCTTGGTTCGATAAAGGGCGCGCCTGAATCCCGAAGAGATAGATGAAATGCGCATTTCCCCTCCTTCGAGGTCTGCAAGTTTTTGAAAGTCAGCAAAGCGTAAGGGATCAAATTCGCCCACAACATGCATTCTGGATTTTGGCATCTTTGTCACATAATAAAGTAATTCTTCAGGATTATCAAAATCGGTTATTGCAAAACGAATGTCCGAGTCTAAAGTTGCTTCAACCTCAGGTGATAAGAGGGGTTTATAAGTTGGAAACTCTTGATCCCATTGATAAAGGACAGGTCTTTTTTTATCATGTTTACGCCTGTCCAGTAAAATAAGGGACTGAGGAAGCGTATGAATTGTTTGGATTTTATAGGTTGATCTACAGTCCGAGGTAACAGATAAGATCGGAATTGCTCTGAGCTCACGATCCATTTCAAAAAAACTTTCATTGCCGTTATATCGTGTAACCGCAAAAGTCAACCGCCCCTTTGTATCAAAAGCAAGTTCACTAAAACCTTGCGGAAGGACGTATAATTTTTTCTTTATGTTCGTTTTAAGGTTATAAGACCAAACATGCGTTGGTTGCGATGATAGCGGTGTATGGCGGAAATTATCTTCTGCTTTAGGCGTGGGAAAAGACGAAAAAAAGTATATATTGCCGTTCTCATCCGTCTCGTCAAAAAGGTTCCAACCTCCTCTTTGAATGTGGGCAATACTGTAATGAGTAAAGAGCTCGTCTGATAAATCGGTTGTTTCTTCATGATTAAGAAGATTAAGGATATAAAGACGTTCCCTTGTATATGTAGATTGAGAATGTGTATTTCCTGTTTTACTTTCATTTTTTACAACAGACGTGGTGGAATAGGCAATATAGTTTTTTGCAAGGGGGTAAATACTCTCAAAACTGCTTCCCTTACGGGACTTGATGTTTAAGTCTTTTCTCCACATAAGTTCCTGAGAATCAATATGATGACATTCCAGGTAACCGGATGCAGGATTAAAAACAACAAAAAAGTCTCCGTCAAAACTTAGAGTTCCAAGATCATCAATCCTTAGCCTTGAAGGCGGGGTATTGTCTCGGCTCCATAAGTCTTTACGCTCTATCACATTAAACTCGTCACATACTTGTGTAATGCGCCAAGCTTTTTCTTGCGGTAAATAAAAAAGTTGATATTCGCGGAGTGCTAAGCTTAGGGATGGTCGAGTATTCACCGTCAAATATTCTGTTAAGCCGGGATTTTTCAGAGTTTCTAAAATGCTTATTTCATTTTTGAATCTTTTACGCACTTGGGCATCTTTCTCACTAAGAGACAAAAGATTTTGGTTACTGCCTGCCGCCGGATTGCTCAGGAAGGATAAGCCGACCATTATAATTAAAAAGAATTTTTTCATCTTTTTGATGTCCCCTTTAGTAAATTTCATACCGATAGATTAACGCTATAAATGAAATCGGCTATGCCCGATCTTTTTTCAAAATCTATTGAAATATTTATATAACATACTTTAATAGCCATAATAAAGCATTATGATGATGAAAAATACATAAAATCAAATCCTTATTAATAATACGGAACCCTTGCTTCTCCTAAAAAAGCTAATGCATAGTTTTAAATTCCACGGCCCTAAAACTGACGTTTTTCAACATCCCTCCTACAAAACTTTATAAAAAAGACGTCTCCAAACAAGAAAAAGACAAACTTGACAAAAGCTGTCGGTGCGTGCGAGAGTGATGCTTATACTCTTTTTTACGCTGCGATCTTATGTCTTATACACGCCTTGTTTTTGTTGCCGGCTTTGCCATGTTTTCTATGTTTTTTGGATCGGGAAACCTTGTTTTCCCCCTCATGATCGGTGTAAAAAGTCTTGACCAATTCCATATCGCCTCCATTGGACTGATGATTACGGGGGTTCTTGTTCCCTTTATCGGTCTTCTCTCCATGATCTATTATAACGGCAATCGACAACTCTTTTTCAAAAGTCTCGGCGGGCCTGCAGCTTTTATCCTAACCTTTTCCATGCTCTCTCTTATGGGGCCTTTCGGCGTTTTGCCGCGCTGTATTATTGTGGCCCATGGCGGCATTGATCTCGTTTTTGAGGGGCTTTCCGCTCCTCTTTTCAACGGGCTTTTCTGTGCCGTTACCGCTTTTTTGGCATGGCATCGATCAAAAATCATTGAACTCATCGGAACCTGCTTAACCCCTCTGTTATTGCTGGGGATTTTTGCCTTAATCATTGCAGGATTACTTTTAGGACCGGTGCCGTCAATAAGCAATCTCACAACAACCGGCGCTTTAACAGAAGGTCTTCTCCAAGGCTATCAAACCATGGATCTCTTGGCAGCCTTTTTTTTCTCGGCTACCACCGTCATTTTCATAGCCCGCGCCCTAACCTCTCATGAAGATAAACAAAACCTCGAACGCCTTAGCTTAACGGCCTGCCTTATCGGCGCTTTTTTGTTGTCCGTCGTGTATTTGGGATTTGTCTATTTGGGCGCAAAATACGCCCCCATCCTATGCGAAGTTGCACCCGAGAAACTACTGGTTGTCATCGCGGAACAATCTCTTGGGCGCATTGCGCTGCCTCTTGCAGCTATTGTCATTGCCCTTGCAACCTTAACTACTGCCACAATTTTGGCCTCTCTTTTTGCGGACTTTCTACAAAAAGATATGTTGCAGGAAAAGATTCCCCGCTGGGCTGCACTGCTCATTACCCTACTAATTGCCTATACCTTTTCTCTTCTTGGATTTTCAGAGCTTGCCAACTGGATTGCTAATGCCCTTATGATTGCCTATCCCGCTCTTATCGGCTATGCCCTTGCAAAAATTATTGAAAAAAAAACAGGGCGCAAATATGCTCGAGAAGTTTTTTGGCTTATTCTCCTTGCCTCCATTATTGCCAAAGTATCGGCACACATTGGAGTTTTTTAAACCATGAGCTATACGCGCCTTGTTCTAACTGCCGGTTTTGCCATGTTCGCCATGTTCTTTGGGTCGGGAAACCTTGTGTTCCCCCTCATGGTCGGCGTCATATCCCAAAGCAATTTCCAAGTGGCCTCTATGGGGTTGATCATCACAGGTGTAGCCGTTCCTTTTTTGGGTCTTTTGGGTATGCTCTATTATAGCGGCAATCGACAGCTCTTTTTTAAACCCCTTGGCAAACCCCTTGCCTTCCTTTTAACTTTTGCCATGCTCGGTCTCCTTGGCCCTTTTGCCGTTGTCCCCCGCTGCACCATTGTTGCCCATGGCGGCATTACCTTAATTGCGCCCTTCCTTTCCCCGACCCTTTTCAACGCTGTTTTTTTAAGCATCACTTTAGCCTTAGCGTGGAAGAAAACAAGAATCATCGAAATCATCGGAACTTTTTTAACCCCTTGGCTTTTAGGCGGTATTGTCGCTATCATCATTGCGGGGCTTCTCTTTGGCCCCGATATTTTGCCAAGCCTCCTTAACGCTGAACAAGCCCTTGAGACCGGACTTTTAAAAGGCTATCAAACCATGGATTTGTTGGCGGCTTTCTTTTTCTCCGCCGCAACCGTTGCCTTTATTGCTAAAGCTCTCACCACACACGAAGATAAACAAAACCTCGAAAAACTAAGCATCACCTCTTGTTTAATCGGCGCGTTTTTACTCACTGTTGTTTATCTCGGTTTTGTGGCCTTAGGTGCAAAATTTGCTCCTCTCTTGCAAGGTGTTGCCCCTGAAAAATTACTGGTTGTGATTGCTCAACAATCTTTAGGCAATTTTGCCCTTCCCGTTGCGGCTATTATTATTGGCCTTGCCTGCCTTACCACTGCGGCTATTCTAACGTCTTTATTTGCGGACTTTCTCCATAAAGACATCCTAAGGGAACGCCTCTCTCGCCGTTTTGCTCTTATTATAACGATATTTCTCTCTTATATCCTTTCCCTTGTCGGATTTGCGACCCTTGCCTCTTGGATCGCCTTCGCCTTAGAAATCGTTTACCCGGCTCTTATTGTCTTTAGCATTATGGCAATTTTCCATCACAAAACACACCGCCGCTTTGAGAAATACCACCTTTCCAAAATCTCCTTTGGCCTTGTTATTATCATTTCTCTCTATGTAAAGTTTTTCATTTCTTAACAGTCTTTCCTTTAAGGCCGTTTCGCCCCTAAATTAATCTCAATGAAAACAACGGGATAATCGGGACATATTTTTAACCTCTTCGATCTTTCAAATCTAAATTGACACCTTCAAAAAAGAGGTTTTAAATTTATATAGAACCCTCTGTAAAGGGGCTGAATACAACGATTTTGATGAGAAAAACAGATGATTGAAATTGACCTGCCGAGCGACCTTCAAGAAAGACTTGACTTCCTTTCCCGTTCGGAAGATAAAGAGCCTGAAGATATTATTGTGGAAGCCTTAGAAGCCTATTTTGATAACTTTGAAAATGATTTTTAACCCCCATTAGAAGAGATATCACCACATGAAGGGCTTGATTCTATTCTCCAAGAGAGAAGAAGACTTATCTGCAGAAAAAGATTATAGTTTAGTCAGATTATTAGCCGCCGGGCGGAAGAAAGGGTTTAAACTCGAAGTTGCAACACCAAACCAAATTGAGTTGGTCGTAACGCGCGACGACCGCAAAAGTATCCTTATTGATGATAAGCAAACCCAACTTCCTGACTTTGTGCTTCCCCGTATGGGAGCGGACACAACCTATTACGGACTTGCCGTCATAAGGCAACTGGAGCACATGGGAACCTACGTTTGCAACGGTTCTCGAGCCGTCGAAGCCGTCAAGGACAAACTGCACATGCACCAAGTCCTTGCATACAGTAGCCTTCCCACTCCCAAGACCATGCTTGCAAAATTCCCCATTGATATTAACATTGTTAAGCGTGAAATCGGTTTTCCTCTTATTATTAAAAATGTAAGCGGCACCCAAGGCGCCGGTATTTATCTTTGTAAAGATGAAAATAGCTTTATGGATGTCATGGAGCTTTTATATAGCAACAAGCCGAATGCAAACATCATCATCCAAGAATTTATCGAAAAAAGCAGCGGACAGGATCTGCGGGTTTTCGTCCTCGGCGGGCGTGTTGTCGGTTGCATGAAGCGCTCCTCAAGTTCAAGCTTTAAGGCTAACTTTTCCAAGGGCGGTAAAGTAGAACCGTTTGAGCTGAGTGCCGAAGCCGAATGGCTTGCCATTGAAGCCGCTCGCCTTGTGAACCTTGATGTTGCCGGGATCGATTTATTATTTGACGAAAACGGTTTTAAAATTTGTGAAGCTAATTCTGCCCCCGGCTTTCACGGACTTGAAAAAGTCACAGGCCCCCGCATAGCTGAAGAAATTTTAGACTACATCAAACTGCGTGTCGGTTGATTAATATAAGGAAATACGGAAATGTGTCGCTTTCTTGCCTATAGTGGAAACACCCCCCTCCTTTTAAAAGAGCTTTTGGAAGTTCCTGTAAACTCTTTGATTAATCAAAGCAAGCGCGCAAAGGAAGGGTTGCACGGTATCAATGCCGATGGGTTCGGCATTGCGTGGTACAATCAGGATGTCGATTCCACCCCCGGTGTTTTTAAGTCCGTTCAGCCTGCTTGGAATGATCAAAACCTCATGCACCTCGCACGCAAGGTGCAGTCTAAATGCTTTTTGGGACATGTCAGAGCCTCAACGGTGGGGGATGTGACCCTTAACAATTGCCACCCTTTCACCTATGAGAATTACGCCTTTGTTCACAATGGCACAATTCGCCATTTTTCCGAAACGCGCCGCGACCTAACCAATGAGCTGGCAGATCGTTTTTTTAACGAGATCAAAGCTCAAACGGACTCGGAGCATTTATTTGCTTTAATTATGCATTTCCTAAACCTCGACCCTAAAAAATGTCTTCAAAGTGCCGTAAAACGTTCTTTTGAGTGGGTAACGGAAAATCAAAAAGATAAAGACAATACATACTTCGCGCGCTTAAATATTTGTATCACGGACGGCACAGAACTTATTTCAACGCGCTATGTTACAAAGGACGCAGAATCCTTGTCTCTTTATTACGCGACAAAACACTTTGATGCCCATTTTGCAGAGCATTCTTCCGGAGATACCGCTGACTCGAACACCTATACGGTTATCGCTTCCGAACCCCTTTCCGACTATACAAAGGAATGGAAAGAAGTTCCTGATAATCACTATATTTATATTGATTCTAATAAGAAAATGCATATAAAATCTTTTTTTGACCGACACGCGGAGGCCAAGGCCTCATAGCTTTTCATACCGAATAGCTTAGCAAAAAAATCAAGCAAGAGCTAAAAGTATCATTTTGCCCCCTCCTAAAAGAACGGTACGAGTTTGCAACGCGTAGAGCCTTTACTTTTACACCGCAATCAGACGAGATTGAGCTTGCAAAAAAACTCATAAGGCATTAATTGTATAATATTGAATCCTTTGCATACTATCCCGTTCCCTCTATTTTACGGACGGCTATTGCAAAGATAATTTTAGACGAATTTTATAAACGACTACAAAAGAAGGTAGACGGACATGACAGCGCCTCTTATGCCAAAAGCAACAGCCCTTTGGCTTATTGAAAATACAATGCTTACTTTCAAGCAAATTGCCGACTTTACAGGTCTTCATATTCTTGAAATTCAAACCATTGCCGACGGTGAATCTCATGTCCCTGTTGTTCCCTTTGATCCCCTTGTCAACCAACAGTTAACTGCCGACGAAATTAAACGTTGCGAAGAAGATGAAACGGCAAAGCTCATTTTGATGGTTCCCAAAAACCCTCTGCCCAACCGCAAAGTTTCTCGTAAGTATACACCGGTTTCAAAACGCAGCGAACGCCCTGACGCCATTGCTTGGCTCTTAAAAAATAACCCTCAATTGTCCGTCAAACAAATCACGCGTCTTGTTGGAACAACAGCTAAAACTGTTGAGTCCGTTAAAGATCGTACGCACCGTAATGCAGCCCACATTAAGCCGCGCTGCCCCGTTGTTCTTGGCCTTTGCAAACAAAGCGAGCTTGATGCCGCCATGGAAAAAGCAACCCAAGACGCCCAACCAAAAGAGACTCAAGCATAGTACCTCTCTCTTTCTTTAAATGAGAGTCCAAATAAATCATGGGAAACCTATTCGAATCTGAAACATTGTTCGGGTTAAATAGCTTCTGCTAAAGGAGAAAGGTTGAGCTTTTCAGCACGCTGGTGAGCTTCTTTATGATTGGCAGGTAATATTACATAAAAAGTCGCCCCTTGGTTCAAACGACTTTCCACGGAAACCTGCCCGTGAAGATCATCACAAATTTTCTTAACAATGACAAGGCCAAGGCCGGGGCCATTTTTTGACTTTTCAGGGGTATCTTCATAATCAAAACCATTAAAAAGAGTCTTTAACTTTGACGAATCAATACCGCATCCCGTATCTTTTACCTTAAAACAAATTGCATTCAGATCTCCTAATTTTCCGGCTGTAATCTCCAACGTGATCTGGCCGGATTGTGTAAAATTAGCAGCATTCCTAATAAGATTTGAAAGAATTCTCATAGTTTTTTTAGGATCTGAGTCCATCGTCAACGTGGAATCCGGGCAATAAACTTTAAATTTGTTTCTATTTTTCAAAATAATAACTTCAAGGCTAGGTAATATTTGCTGAATTTCCTCCCGAACATTAAATTTTTCAGACGCGATCACACTGTTTTCTCCCTCGTCCGTAAGCTCAAGAACAGAGTCCACCATATTTAAAAGGTTTTGCCCTGCATTGGTAATTTGGTTAATATCTTGACGCAGTTTCTGCAAGTCCATTTTATCATGCACGGAATCAACGATTATTTCAGAATAACTGATGATAGAACTCAACGGGGCGCGAAGCTCATTACCGATACGGGTCATAAACTGATTTTTCAGTTGGCTTGCTTTTTTTGATTCCGCAATAGTTTCTCGGAGGTGATGCTGCATTTGTTCAATCTTTATGGCGTTCTCACGAAAGGCGTGGAGCATACGGGCTATATCCCCGAACTCATCGTTTCGTTCCACTCCCTGCACATCGTCATTTACTTTTCCGTCATTGATGTCACGCATACGCTGTGTAATTTGAGCGAGAGGTTTCGAAATCAAATAAGCAGCCGCCATGTGGACTAAAAGAATCGCAAGCCCTAAGAGCCCCAACTCAAGATAAAGTGTATTTAACGTATCGCTTTCATAGGACTTGAGCGCTTCCTTTTTTACCTCTCTTTGAGTTAGGAGCTCTTTTTGAAAATTCCTTATTTGCGTTAAAAAAGAGGTCAGTTCATCCGCAACACGTCTTGTTTGCTCTTTAATTTGCTGTGAAAACCAAGCAAGATTTTCTGTGTTTTTACTTCCGTTATTTAAAAGAACCGTTTGCCTCATAAAAAAAGTATCTAAAATTTTGAGCTGTTTATTAACCTCTAAAGATGTCTCAAACGCCTTAGTCAATGACGGGCTACCTATGTTTTTAAAAGAAGATATCTTTCTTTGTATCTCTTCCATAAGAGGTACTGCCTCTTTAAATTCTTTTGTGTTCTCTAATAAAAGGGCTTTTTTAAAGCTTTTAATAAGGTCAACTATTTTATCTACTTCTGTAACGTTATGGGAAAGCTCTAATTGAATTTTTAACAAAAAATCATATTGCTTATAATTATTAAAGGAGATGTAAGCGATAACGGCAAGTGCCATAAAACTTACTAATGACAAGGAAACAATTTTTAAAACAAGTTTTTTTGAGCCTTTTTGAGAGACCTGTGACATGTTGGGATTTTCTGAAGAACTTATTTCCTGTAAAGTTTGAGGTGCTTGTGAAGAATCTGACACTTTCTCTCCTTCGCCTTTGCTTTTAAAATGGGGAAAACACCTAAAAACAGAATAGGGTTCAAAAGTAAAGAAAAGGTTAAAAAAATCGTGCCGCCTTTTTGAGTTTTTCTTCCTTCTCAATCAAGAATTTCAAGTCATCTAAAGCTTTATTAAGGCGCTCTTGAGGGGAGCAATTTGGGGGTATCCTCTCGCGCAAAATAGGATTTTTTATAACATTGAGAGTTCTTGATGAACTCGTGTGCGTAAAAGGCACTTGCATCATTTTAAGGGTGCTTATGGCAGGATATCCGAAAAAAGTATTCACCTTTTCAACGATCAAGTCTTTGCTATGCGTTAAAAGAAGAGCATGACCGGGATTTACCTTAATATGCAGAACGCCGTACGTCCGATAGCCTTGGCGAAAAGTAATTTTAAGGGGCGCGCAAAAGGCTGCGTATTGAGAGCCCACAATTTTTTCCCACTCAAGGATAATTTTTCCATGAATAATGCCTCGCTTTTTGGCAATGGGATTGACGACACGGTCAACAACCGCTTTTATACTTTTCATTACCGTAAACTCCTTAAGGTTAAAAATGCCATGAATTCCACAAGAAAACAAGTTTGCAATCAAAAGGCTCAAGAGGTAATCCGTCGACTTTTAAAATGGTATGATAAGAATGCGAGAACTCTTCCTTGGCGTTACGGTCACCATGAGCAAGGCAACCCTTATCACACTTGGCTTAGCGAAGTGATGCTGCAACAAACAACCGTCATTACCGTGATTGATTATTTTCATCGATTCATTGAAAAGTGGCCGACCCTTAAGGCCTTAGCTGAGGCCTCCGAAGAGGAGGTTCTGACCAATTGGCAAGGACTCGGTTATTATTCAAGAGCTCGGAACCTTCTAAAATGTGCACGTTACGTACAAAACAACCTCGAAGGCGCTTTTCCTAAAGACCCTTCCGCCTTATTAAAACTTCCGGGAATTGGCCCTTATACGGCATCTGCCGTCTCCGGCATTGCCTTTCGGCAAAAGCATGTTCCGGTGGACGGGAATATTATTCGTGTTATGTCACGGCTTTACGGGCTCAAAACGCCCCTGCCCGATCTTAAAGGAGAGGTTGAAAAAGTTGTGAAAATTTATTGTGAAAATCCGAGACCCGGAGATTTTGCCCAAGGCCTCATGGATTTCGGTGCGACCCTTTGTCGGCCTAAAAATCCGTCTTGTGAAATTTGCCCCCTCCAAAACAAATGCGTTGCTTACGAAGAGAACACGCAACACCTAATTCCTTTTCGAAAGCCGAAACCTCAAAAACCAACCCGTTTTGGAAAGGCCTTTTTAATTTATGATAAAAACGGGTTACTGCTCCTGCAAAAGCGCCCTGAAAAAGGCTTGCTTGCCAATATGATGGAGGTTCCTTCTACTCTTTGGTCAACGGATAGTGACGAGGTTGAACGCTCTTTTATTGATATAGGGGGAGACGGGAAATTCACTCGCCTTAATCAAACCGTCAAACATACCTTTACGCATTTTCACCTTGAACTTGATGTCTATCACGGGGGTCTTAATGATTTTAAACCTCGATGCAGTACGACAAAATGGGTCGCACCTGATGCTTTGGATACACATCCTCTACCGACTTTAATGAAAAAAGTAATCCGAGCCGGGAATCTCTGCTAAGCACAGTCATTTTCTAGGTTTATATGTGAACTTTAGGTATTTATATGCTAGGATTTGAGAAACGATTCTAAAAAAGATGAGAAAAAAATGAACGTACCGACAAAAAAAGAGAAGAAAAAAGAAACGGCGGGAGAGCAAATCCGGTCGATTACCCTTGCTATTTTAATTGCGCTTTTAATCCGCAGCTTTTTGTTTCAACCTTTTGTGATTCCGTCAGGATCCATGAAACCCAATTTGCTGATCGGGGACTTTCTATTCGTTACAAAGTATACCTACGGCTTTACCAAACACTCCCTCCCCTTTAGCCTTCCGATCATTCCGGGGAAAATCTTAGGGGGTAACAAACCTAAAATTGGCGACATTGTTGTCTTTAGAGGGCCTTTTGATCCGGATACGGATTACATTAAACGCGTTGTCGGATTACCGGGAGATGTCGTCCAAATGCGTGACGGTATTTTATATATTAACGATGTGGCGGCGACGGTAGAGTCTGCCGGTGACTTCGTAGACGACCTTTGGATACGCCGCCAACGAGGACAAGAAGACCAACGCATTGCGGATGCAGACAGCAATCGTCATATCGATGCTTATTACGAAACTCTTCCAAATGGTGTAAAGCACCTTATCCTTAAAAAAGATAAGTTTGGTGAGGGTCCCTTAGACAACACTCAAGCCTATGTAGTACCCGACGGACACTATTTCATGGTTGGGGATAACCGCGACGAGTCGGGAGACAGTCGTGTTTTAACGCAAATCGGATATGTACCCGAAAACCACATTATCGGCCAAGCTAAAATTATTTGGTTCTCCACAAAAGCCAAATGGTGGGAAGTGTGGAAGTGGCCCTTTGATATTCGCTTTAAGCGTTTAATGCAATCCATCGAGTAAACCTGTGATGTCGAAGGAATCCTTGGCGAACTTGCAAGATTATTTGGGCTATACCTTTCAAGATAAAGCTTTACTGGATCAAGCTTTTCGTCATTCAAGCGCCACCAAGCAAAATCAACAAAGCTATGAGCGACTTGAATTTTTAGGGGATCGCATCTTAGGTTTATGTGTGGCCGAATTACTTTATCAAGCCTATCCCTTTGATAAAGAAGGAGAATTGGCACGACGGCACAGTGCCCTTGTCTGTGAAGAAGCCCTTGCCCAAATCGCCCACGACCTTTCCCTAGAGCATTTTATTCAAGGAGAAACCAAAAATTTCTCCCAAAATCGCCCCTCGGTTTTAGCCGATGCAACGGAAGCCCTAATTGCCGTGATTTATTTAGAAAAAGGATTGAACGCAGTTCAAAAAGTAATCACAAAATTGTGGAAGCCTTTGATTTCTAAAATGACAACGGCACCAAAAGATCCAAAATCGGCCTTGCAAGAATGGGCGCATAAACATAATAAAAACGCCCCCGTTTACGGCCTTCTAAAACGCTCGGGTCCCGACCATGATCCGTTGTTCACAGTTCAAGTTTCCCTTGATAAAACCTTACAAGCAACCGCCCGAGGAACTTCTTTAAAACAAGCCGAAAAAAATGCAGCCCTTGCCCTTCTAAAGGACTTTAACAAACAATCAGCAGAGTAAAAAAATGACCTTTTCTAACCCGCCTCAAAACACCCGTAGTGGCTTTGTAAGTATTGTCGGCCTGACCAACGTTGGAAAATCGACCCTGATGAATGCCCTTGTCGGATCAAAGATTTCTATTGTTTCTCATAAAGTACAAACAACGCGTCAACGGGTTTTGGGAATTTGCGTCCGCGAGAAAACCCAAATTGTTTTCGTGGATACACCCGGTTATTTTAAGCCGCAAAAACGTTTGGATCGTGCCATGGTAAGCTCTGCTCTAACAGCACCGAAAGACGGCGACATTACCGTTGTACTGGTAGATCCTTTAGCGTCTCATTTTGAGCATCACTTAGAGCTCATTGAACGGATCTCTTTCAGAGCCGATCAACCTGTTGTTTTAGTTATTAATAAAATCGACCTTGTATCAAAACCGGATCTCCTTGAGAAAATTGATGCCTTTACAAAAGCGCATAATTTCACGGAAGTCTTTCTCATTTCAGCCCTGCGAAAAGAAGGCCTTGAAGGACTTATGAATTATGTAACAAAAGCCCTTCCCGAAGGGGCCTGGCTTTATCCTGAAGATCAAATGACGGATATGCCCGTACGTTTGTTAGCAGCAGAAATGACCCGAGAAAAGATTTATAAATACCTCCACCAAGAACTTCCCTATGCCGTTCATGTAGAAACGGAGCAGTGGGAACGCTTTGAAAACGGTGATGTAAAAATCTCTCAAATTATCCATGTCGCAAGAGATTCGCAAAAAGGGATTGTCCTTGGAAAAGGGGGGCAACAAGTTAAAAAAATCGGCGAAGAAGCCCGCCATGAGATTGCAGAAATGCTTGGTCAAAAAGTGCACCTTAAAATCCATGTGCGAGTCACAAAAAACTGGGCCGATAACAAGGAAAATTTCGAGGTCATGGGACTGGACTTTAACGCCTGATGAAATGGGAAGATGAAGGAATCGTTATCGGCGCCAAACGCCACGGAGAACGGCAAATAATCACCACTCTTTTAACCAAAGAGCACGGTCGTCATAAGGGCATATTTCGCCCGGGAAAAACAACTAAAGCCGCCTGTGAATGCGGTACGGTTCTACAAGCCACATGGACGGCACGCCTAAGGGAGAATCTCGGCTCGTGGGCTCTCGAGCCCCTTTATAGTCCCCTTGCCTTTGTCCTTCATAATTCAACAGCTCTTAAGACCTTAAATTCAGCATGCGCTTTGTTAGAGGCCTGCCTGCCGGAACAGGAAAGCGCCCCCAAAGTTTACACTGCTTTTTGCCACTTAGTGCAAGAATTTGAAAATCTATCGAAAGACGATACGTCTTTTTTAAAGGCCTATTGTTATTTTGAACTGTTCCTTCTGGAACATTCCGGTATTTCTCTCGATTTTAAAACCTGTGCCGTAACAGGTAGCCGAGATAATTTACTCTACGTTTCTCCTCGAACGGGACGTGCTGTGACCCGAGAAACAGGAGAACCCTATAAAGATAAACTTCTTGTGTTACCGTCGTTTTTGCAAAACTCCGATAAACAACAAAAAGAACCCGAGAAACAAGAAATCCTTGCAGCCCTTACTTTATCAGGGTATTTTCTAGGTAAATATGTATTTGTTCCCCATGATATCAGCCGGCCGGAAGCGCGTCATCGTTTACTGACCGGTTTACAAAACCTTTAGGATATAGATGAGCCAGAAAACGCCTCTTTCCACTCAAAATACCGCCGGCTTAATCCTTGAAGAACCTTTGGATAAAGCCCTCGGAGAGCGCTACTTGGCCTATGCGCTTTCCACGATCACGTCCCGTTCTCTGCCCGATGTTCGAGACGGCTTAAAGCCTGTTCATCGTCGTATTCTTTATGCCATGCGCGAGTCGGGCAACACCCCTGAAAAAACTTACCGTAAATCTGCCAGTGCCGTCGGGTACGTGATGATGAAATACCACCCCCATGGCGACTCCTCTATTTATGATGCTATGGTTCGCATGGCTCAAGATTTTTCTACCCGCTATATGTTGGTAGACGGTCAAGGTAACTTTGGCAGTATTGACGGCGATAATGCTGCTGCCATGCGTTATACGGAAGCACGCCTTTCGCAGGCCGCCATGGAAATCGTGGACGGCATCAATGAAGATGCTGTCGATTTTATTGCAACCTATAACGGAGAAACCGTTGAGCCGCGTGTTATGCCGACTCGTTTTCCCAATCTTTTAGCAAACGGTTCATCGGGTATTGCCGTCGGTATGGCGACTAATATCCCCCCTCATAATGTTGAAGAAATTTGCAATGCCTTGTTGCATTTGATCAAATCTTCCAACGCCTCCGTAGAAACCCTTGTTAAATATATGCCGGGACCCGATTTTCCAACGGGAGGCGTTATTGTTGAACCTGCCGAGAATATCCTTAAAGCCTATGAAACAGGACGTGGCAGTATTAAGGTACGAGCACGCTATGAGGTGGAAAAATTAGGCAACGGCCAATATCAAATCGTGGTTACAGAAATTCCCTATCAAGTCCAAAAGTCCCGCTTAATTGAAAAAATTGCCGATCTTTGGAGCCTAAAGAAACTCCCTCTTTTAGGAGATCTACGAGACGAATCGACAACGGATATTCGTCTTATTGTGGTGCCGAAAACACGTACTATTGATCCGGCGCTCTTAATGGAATCTCTTTATCGTTCAACGGATTTGGAAAATCGCTTTAGCCTGAACATGAATGTTCTGGATCATGGGAAAATCCCTCGTGTGATGAATTTACGAGAGATTTTACAAGCGTTCCTTAACCATCGCCAAGATGTTTTGTGTCGCCGATCTCGTTATCGTCTTGGAGAAATTGATCGCCGCCTTGAAATCCTTCGCGGCTTTATGATTGTCTTTTTGAATGTTGATGAAGTCATTCGCATCATCCGCTTTGAAGATGATCCGAAATCTAAATTAATCGTTGCTTTTGACTTAAGCGATCTACAGGCCGAAGCTATTTTAAATATGCGCCTCAAGGCATTACGCAAACTTGAGGAAATGCAGATTAAAAAGGAACTGGAAAACCTTGAAGAAGAGCAAAAAGCCTTAATCGCCCTTTTAGCCAGTGATGAAGCGCAATGGAAAAACATTTCAGACGACATTAAGGATCTCAAAAAAAACTACGGAGCCAAACACCCTGAAGGCCCTCGTCGCACGACCTTTGAAGACGCTCCTGACATCGAAGATGTTCCCCTTGATGCGATGATCGAAAAAGAACCCGTCACCCTTGTTTGTTCAAAGAACGGCTGGATCAGAGCCCTGAAAGGCCATAACATAAACCCCGATGATTTGAAGTTTAAAGAAGGAGATGAAGGCCGTTTCATTCTACAGGGAGAGACAACGGATAAGCTCATTGTTTTTGATTCAACGGGACGTTTTTACACCCTTGGTGTAGATAAAATTCCCGGCGGCCGAGGACATGGGGAACCCCTCTCCCTTTCTATTGATATGCCCGGCGGATCTCATGTTGTGGATATGTTCTTGTATACCGCAACAAAACACCAAGATACAAAAATTCTTGTAGCCTCCGGTGAAGGTCGTGGGTTTATAGTACCTTTAAAAAACGTATTGGCTCAAACGAAAAACGGTAAGCAAATTTTAAATGTTGCCGATAAAAAGAAAGCCGTAATTTGTTTATTTATTAATCCCGGGGATGATCACGTGGCAGCCATGGGAAATAATCGTAAAATGGTAATTTATAAATTGGACGAAGTACCCGAGATGAATCGAGGACGCGGTGTTATCTTGCAAAAATATAAAGAAGGTTCTTTAAGCGACATTACAACCTTCAAGTTAGAAAACGGTCTAAGCTGGCAATTGGGAGAACGCGTTAGGACGGAAACAGATCTTTTACCGTGGCTTGGTCGCCGCGGTCAAATCGGGAAACAACCCCCCATTGGATTTCCCCGTAATAATAAATTTCGCTAATAGTTTCTGTTTAAAAACTTCATTCTCTCGGAAAAAAGTCACCGATGGTGCCGATACGGGAATGTCCCGATTAACTCTCTATGGGATCTTGTTGCAAAACTCCCGTATTTGCACAATCCGATCTATAATTTTTTCTGTAAACATAGGTTTTACAAGTTTTATTTTTACATATCAAATTTGGCTTTGCACCTGTTTCTCCATGGAATTAACAAGTCCATCAAAATCAATTTTCCCGCCACTCTTTTTAAAATTATATTTTCCTGTAAATGAGATATGAGACCAAGCGACAGGGTATATTTTGGTTCTGTCGCACCTGCCAGACGGGTTATGAGAAAGGTGTATTTTTCCAAATTTTTATTTACACTAAGGCATGAGGTCGATGAAGTTCTCAAAACCCATCCGGCAGGTGCGACAGAACGGTTTAAGCCTATAAACCAAAATGTGCTTTTATGATGTCATAGTTATTATTTAACTCTTGCATTCTTTCTACACTTCCGCCTTTATCCGGGTGAGCGCTTAGTGCCATGTTACGATATGCTTTCTTAATATCATCAAACTTGGAATTCGGTGCAAAGCCTAAATTAGCCAATGCTATTAATACTTCTTCCCTAATAAGTGCTTGGATTGCAAAAGAATAATCTTTTTTCCTAACAGAGGATGTATATGTATAATTACATTTTAACATTGCAGTGCCTTCAAATTCAACGCTGGCCACTGTGGGTGCCCAATTCCGTTTTGTTAAAGGATTTGTCCAGTTTGGCAAAGAAGCATATCCGCTTTCTAAAGTGAAGCGGAGATTTCCGACGGTGAATTCGCCCCCATCCCTCGTAACATTTTTAATGTCATTATATTTTAGGGCAGGGCAAACAAGGTTATTTGCTATTAAGGGGCTTGCTGATAAAAACGTAATACTAATTATCAAAGGTAGTTTATTTTTCATGTTATAATTTCCTTTATATTTCACGTCAACTATTATAATAGTAAATATCATAAGTTAATTTTTTATTAAAAAATTGAAAATTAGCAACAAGTATGTTATTTATATAATAATTAAACTTAATGTAAATATTTTGGTGAATATAATGTTTTTTAAGAAAAAAATTTTCTTTTTATTAATTATAAAACAACTTAGTTTTGTATATGCCTGTGATAGTCTTGCCACCCTTGACCTTGAAAAAAGTTTACCTTCCTGCACTGCACAATCTTTTCAGAGACCAAAAGATATATCGAGCGAAGCCGGCATTGAACGCCTCAAGGAAATAAGAGCTACTTGTTTAGCTTTAGAAGATTTTATCCCAAATAAAAGCTTAAATCTTTTCCTTGGTCGATCTGTCAATTGGTTTGCTGCTACTCAAACATATCGGTTTGAAAAGTCTCATTCAACTCACAAAGGTCTTTGGAAAGCTGTCCATTTTTCGGGAGGGTCATCTTTAACAGAAGTTGACGATGACACATTTTATACAGCAGAAGAGCTAAATGGCTACAAGGAATATCTTTGTAGCCTTAATATAACCCCGGAGACTATCACACAAGCAACAGGAGGAATTTATTTAATAGATTTTATTTTAATGGGCCGAACAATGCGTCAATTTTCAAAAATTCTTACTGACTGGTGCGCTGAAGAGATGCCGCTTACCCCCCTTCCGACAATTAATTTTATCGATATTAGTTTTACACGAAATTACAGGGATAATTTTGACCATGAGCTCATACTGTCTCCTCCTCCAACACAGTTTTTACTTAGCCCTGAAACCATGAATCCTTTTATTCATGCAAAAGGAGAGGATGACATTGGAAAAGATCATAGTCTTTTGTGCAGCTTTACACCGGACTCTTGGATAAATTGGGAAAGCGTTTTAAGCAACTATCAACCTACTAAAAAAACTTTAGCTATGCACAAAGAATTGAAGCAGTACCTCAAGCATTTTCGATGACGGACTTGTGGTCGTATGGGTTGCGCGTCGTCAAGTTAATCGGCTGTCGCAATTGCCGGATGGGTTTTGAGAAGTGGATCCATATTTATCAACGGCTCTATATAGAGGGGCTCACGCATAACCACCATTTCTTCAAGGTACGACAACGCAACGTAAAACGAAATTTCATATAAACGAAAAGCATGATTATGTTGGGGGAAAAGAACAATAAACTTTGAAACACTTATGCGGCTTGGAGCCGTCTTCGGGAAACTCTATATGCCATTTCTTAAGCCTTAAAGACTTTAAGGTTATATGTCTTGATAAAGCCCAAAAAGTCACCTAGAGGAATTTAAAAGAAGTAATAAAAAAAAGGGGGCATTACCCCCCTTTGATAAAATATTCTTTGACCGTCAAACCGAGACCTTTTTGAATCGCTCGTAAGCCTTATTTTAGTTTAGCTTTTAGAATATCGTTAATGGCTTGGGGATTTCCTTTTCCTTGCATGGCTTTCATGACTTGCCCCACAAAGAATCCGAAAAGCTTTTCCTTACCGGCTTTGTATTCCTCGGCCTTGTCTCCGTTAGCAGAGATGATCTCATCCACAATAGCTTCAATGGCGCCGTCATCACTCACTTGTTCAAGACCTTTTTCCTTGACAATGACCTCGGCGCTTTGACCCGTTTCCCACATATCCGGGAAGATTTGCTTTGCGATCTTACCGGAGATTGTATTCGCGGCAATAAGATTAACCGTCTCGGCCAGATTTTGAGCTGAAATTTTAGAATCTTTTAAAGAAACGCTCTCTTTATTCAGCAGACCGAACAGCTCGACAATTAACCAGTTTGCTAAAAGCTTGACTGTTTTTTTATCTTTGTTCTTTAAAGCCGACAAAGCCTCTTCAAAATACGAAGACGTCTCAATGTCCGTCGTTAACACAGCGGCATCATAAGCATTCAGTTCATAGTCCGCCATAAAGCGTTTTTTCTTAGTGTCGGGTAATTCGGGCAAAGTTGATGCGATGCGATCTACAAGCTCTTGAGAAATCACCAGAGGCGGCAAATCAGGATCGGGAAAATAGCGATAATCATGGGCATTTTCCTTAGTGCGCATCGCCCGTGTTATCCCCTTGCTCGGATCGAACAAACGGGTTTCCTGCTTGATAGTGCCTCCATTTTCAAGGATCTCCATTTGGCGAGAAATTTCATAGGCAATAGCCTGTCCCATATAACGTATAGAGTTCACATTTTTAATCTCGGCACGGGTTCCTAATTTCTCCCCCGGGCGACGCAAAGAAATGTTAACGTCGGCTCGCATGCTACCCTGCTCCATGTTCCCGTCACAGGTGCCGAGGCATCTCAAAAGAGCACGCATTTTCTTAACATACGCTTGAGCTTCTTCGATACTGTGCATATCGGGATCGGAAACAATTTCCATCAATGCCACACCGGAGCGATTCAAATCAATGTACGTTTTACTAGGGTGCTGATCATGTATACTTTTACCCGCATCTTGCTCTAAATGAAGGCGCTCAATACCGATACGACGCTCTTGCCCGTCTTCGAGTTCAATCATCAGGTGACCTTTGCCCACAATAGGCGTCTCGAATTGAGAAATTTGATAGCCTTGAGGTAAGTCCGCATAAAAATAATTCTTACGATCAAAAACGGATTTCAGATTAATTTTTGCGTTCAATCCCAAACCCGTTCTAACGGCTTGTTCGACACATACCTTGTTAATCACAGGCAACATCCCCGGAAAACCGGCATCCACAAAGGAAACTTGAGCATTGGGATCGGCGCCGAAATCCGTTGAAGCTCCGGAAAAAAGTTTGGCGTTTGAAATCACTTGCGCATGAATTTCAAGGCCGATCACAAGCTCCCACTGACCTGTCTTTCCCGTTAAGAGACGAGGATCCTTTTGCACTAAATCATTATTCATTGTATCGCTACTCACTCTATCATTATTCATGAGGCACTCCGACGGTCTTGGGTTTTTGCAGAAAATCCTGCTACTGTTTCGATAAACAAACCTGCATTCAGCATTTTCGTTTCGTCAAATGCCGGCGCCGTTAATTGCATCCCCAAAGGAAGTCCTTTGCTTGAAAAACCTGCCGGAACAGACATGCTGGGCAGTCCTGCAATGTTCGCCGTAACCGTCAAGACATCATTCATATACATAGCAATAGGATCTTTGGGCTCTTCACCTATCGCAAAGGCAGGTGTCGGCGTTGTCGGCGTGAGAATGAGATCCACTTTTTTATAAGCTTCTTTAAAATCATTACAAATAAGACGACGTACCTTTAAGGCTTTTACAAAATAAGCATCATAGTATCCGGCAGATAAAACGTAAGTCCCTATCATGATACGACGCTTGACCTCTTCTCCGAACCCTTCAGCACGCGTTTTCTCATAAAGATCATTCAAATCCTTCGGATCATCTGCCCTGGTCCCGAAACGAACACCGTCATAACGAGAGAGGTTCGATGAGGCCTCGGCGGGGGCTAGAATATAATAAGTCGGTAAGGCATACTTGGCATGAGGCAAAGAAATATCAATAACCTCGGCACCATTATCCTTAAACCACGCAATGTTCTGCTGCCAAAGGGCTTCGATATCAGCATCAAGGCCGCCCACTTGGTATTCTTTCGGAATACCGATTTTAAGCCCTTTTACATCTCCCTTTAACAGAGAGTTGTAGGAGGGAATCTCAACTTTTGCCGACGTTGCATCCTTTGGGTCATGCCCCGCCATGGCTTCAAGCATAATAGCTGCATCGCGCACGGTTTTTGTCATAGGCCCCGCTTGATCTAGGGAAGACGCAAAGGCAACAACCCCCCACCTTGAACACAACCCGTAAGTCGGTTTCACGCCTACAAGGCCGCAAAAAGCCGCCGGCTGACGAATGGAGCCGCCGGTATCTGTTCCCGTAGCAGCCATAACGGCTCCTGCAGCAACGCTTGCAGCAGAGCCCCCTGAAGAGCCGCCGGGAACATAATCCTTATCTTCACCCTTGACGTGCCAAGGGTTCTTCACAGGCCCATAAGCGCTGGTTAGATTGGCTGAACCCATTGCAAATTCATCCAAATTCAACTTGCCTAACATCACGGCTCCGCTGTTCCACAGATTCTGCGTTACCGTTGACTCATAGGGAGGGATAAAATTTCCCAAAATTTTTGAAGCTGCTGTTGTTTTCACACCCCTTGTACAAAAAAGATCTTTAATACCGACGGGGATTCCTTCCATGATGCCGGCCTTTCCGTTTGCAATCCTTGCATCGGCATTTTCAGCACCCGATATGGCCAAATCCGGGGTTTCTGTAATAAAAGCATTTAAATCACGTGTTTCATCCATGCGTTTTAAATGGGCCTTAGTAAGCTCAACGGCAGAAAACTCTTTATTTTTCAGGCCGTCACGTGCTTTTTCAAGGGTCAGTTTTGTTAATTCTGTCATTTCTTTTACTCCACAACCTTAGGAACGGCAAACATGTTCAAATCCTTATCGGGCGCATTGGCCAACACACAATTGGCTTGTCCGCCGTCATTAACAATATCGTCGCGTTGGGGCATCTCTGAAATATGCACGCCGGTCAACGGCTCTACGCCGTCGGTATTCACTTCCGAGAGCTGTTCCACCCAAGACAGAATTTGCGACAAACTTTCTTGGTACGGAGCCACTTGTTCGTCTTTTATTTCAAGACGAGAAAGGTTACCGATTTTGCGCACTGTCTTTTCATCAATATGCATTTAAGAATCCTTATCATTATGAGAAATTGAATATAGCTACAGATTATAGAGACCGCGTCCTAACTTGCAAGCTTATAGTGTGTTAACAAGCTTTACACCCTCCAAAAGAGGAATCGACAATAAAAACATTAACCGGAACACACAAACTCACCGTCAGCCCCAGGAAAACACAGTCGAGCTTTGACAATATCTTGAGGCGAGAGCTCCATAGTTCCGGCAAAATCCAATAGAATAGGTTCATCCGTCATCATGTAATCAAGGGTTCCTGCCAGAAATTCAGGACTAGAAATAGCCGTTTTAAGATCGGCAGGGCCAATGCCGGCATAGGCTAAAAACCCGCCAAGAGCGTCAGGGTTTTGCGCTAAATATTGCACAGCTTTCACAGCGATAAGTTCTGCGTATTCCCGAGCTAACTTCATAACGTACTCTCCTGTAATTTAAGATGAAAGAGCATGTTTATTCCTTCTGTTTTATAAAGACAACAAAGCCGCTAAAGTTTTAAAGCCGAGTGAACGGCAACCACACCCTGACTCATGTTACGCCAAGACACCTGAGCAAATCCGGCCTCTTTTATTTTATCCGCAAGGGTTTGTTGGTCGGGAAAACGAGCGATACTTTCCACAAGATACTGATAGGCTTCTTTATCATCGGCTACCAAAGCCCCCATCTTAGGAATGACTTGAAACGAATAAAAATCGTAGAGTTTTTCCAAAGTTTTTGAGGTCACCTTCGAGAACTCAAGGCAAAAAAATTGCCCCCCGGTTTTCAAAACACGATGAGCCTCCCGTAAGGCCTTATCAATTTCCGTCACATTGCGCAAACCGAAGGAAACGGTATAAGCATCAAATGTATTATCCTTAAAGGGGATCTCTGCAGCATCCCCGCATATCCAAGAAAGCCCCTTTAAAATTCCCTTATTAATAGCTTTGCGTTTTCCCTCATAAAGCATTTTATCATTGCGATCACACACCGTCACAGAAGAAGACGGCATGAATCCTGTGCACGCTTCTAAAAAACGAAAGGCAATATCACCGGTCCCGCCTGCCATATCCAACAGATGCATGTCGGGTCGGGGACGCAGCATAGTGATAAGCTCATTTTTCCAATGACGATGAATACCAAAACTCATAACGTCATTCATCACATCATAATGTTCTGCAACGCGACGAAACACACTTGTAACAAGGTCTGTTTTTTCCTCAGGGGACACATTCCTAAAACCAAAAGAAGCCGTTGAACGGTCACCGTCAAAAGCAGAGGGGGAGGGATCATCGGGCGTAAAAGGATCGGTCATATTCGGCGCAATTTTAATTTCTTTTCCTCAGGATACGCCGGATTAACTCAAAGCTCTAGGGGAAATATTTCTAAAAACCTTCCTTCTTTTCTTTATTTACTCTATAGTGCTTCCAAGATTCGGATTCCTTGAAAAATATAATATAGCGCCCTTTTTATGACCTACATTTTACCCAAAGACCTCACTGAAAAAAAACTCGCTACCGCAAACGAACTGCTTACCCTTGAAGGCGTTTCAACCCACTGTGAAAGCTTTGTTATTGCCGACATTTGGGAGCAGAACACAACAAAGGATATTTTATTCGTTGCCCGCGATGAAAGCGCCATGACAGAACTGGCAGAGCAGTTGCCCTACCTTTTACCCCATGCCCCCCTTTTGAAATTTCCCGCATGGGACTGTTTACCTTATGACCGTGTTTCACCCCGGAAAGACATTATCGGCACACGGGTTCAAACCCTCTCAATTCTGGCAAATAGAGCTCCAAAAGACCGCTATCTCATTCTAACAACCCCTTCGGCTTTCCTTCAAAAAGTAACCCCGAAAAGCGAATTTCTCTCTAAAAACTTTGACATCCGAGTCGGGGACGAATTTCCCGTAGAAACCCTCATTTCTCAACTCAGTAGCCAAGGCTATTATCGGGTTTCTAACGTTCGGGAACCCGGAGAGTTTGCTGTCCGCGGTGGCATTTTCGACATCTTCCCTTCAGGCCAAGAGAATCCGTATCGCCTTGATTTTTTTGGTGAGGAGGTTGAAAACCTGCGCACCTTTGATCCCCTCACCCAACGCTCTTTGGAGGAACAAAGCCGTCTTTCCCTAGCACCCATGGGAGAGCTTTGCTTAACACCCCAAACAACAGAGCGTTTTCGTACCAACTATCGTTCTCTTTTTGCAGATAAAATACGGGGAGATTTACTTTATCAAGACATAAGTGAAGGGCGTTACCATCCGGGAACGGAACATTGGCTTCCTTTATTTTATGACACCCTTGACCACCTCACAACCTATCTGAAAGAGCCTTTCATAGCCTTTACCCACGGCATTCAAGAAACCTTTTCCCATCGCTTTGAACAAATCCAAGATCATTACGGGGCAAGACTTGAAGGCATGAACAAAGAGGCAGACCCAAGCCTTCGCTATAATCCTTTACAACCCTCCGCACTGTACCTTTGCCGACAAGACATAGAGAACCTTGAAAAATCCTATCCGACCCTTTATACGTCCGCGTTTAAAACGGGACAGAAAGCCGTTGTGTCTTTATCCCTTCTCCCAACCCTTACGGGCGATTCCGTGCCAAAAGTTGACCTGTTAAAACAGTTCTTACAAACCAAGTTAAAAGAAAATCGTGTCGTGCACGTGGCTTGCCAAAGCGAAGGATCACGTCACCAATTTATCTCCCGATTACAGGATCTCGATTTTTTAAAATTAACAGCGGTGCAAAGTTGGGAAGACGGACAAAACCAAGCCCGTAAAATTGTTCGATTTCATGTTTTCGCCCTTCAGCAAGGATTTGAAACAGATGACTTTACCCTCCTCACAGAGCGAGAGATTTTTGGCGAAATTCAAAGAAAAATACCCAAAAAAGCGCGCCGCTCCGACCTTTTTATTGCCGAAGCTTCTGCCCTGGAGCCGGGGGATTATGTGGTACACGAAGAGCACGGCATCGGTCAATTTGACGGTCTTCACACCTTAAGCATTTCCAATATTCCCCATGACTGTGTAACGCTCCTTTACCATGGAGGTGATAAACTCTTCCTACCCGTTGAAAATATCGAATTGATCTCTCGCTACGGCGGAGAATCCTCTAACGCAATTCTTGATCGTTTGGGAGCCGTTGCATGGCAAGCAAGACGTGCTAAGGTCAAAAAACGCCTTGAAGAAATAGCAGATCACCTCATTGAGGTTGCAGCTCTACGACAAATCAAAACAGCGCCACGATTCCAAGCAGATAGCGGACTTTATGCGGAATTTACCCACCGTTTTCTCTTTACGGAAACCAATGATCAACTGCGCGCCATTGAGGATGTTTTAGGGGATTTAGCCTCCGGTAAACCTATGGATCGTTTGATTTGCGGCGATGTTGGTTTTGGGAAAACCGAAGTTGCCTTACGAGCCGCCTTTGTTGTTGCCGCAACGGGTAAACAGGTCGCCATTGTAGCACCGACAACTCTTTTAGCACGCCAGCATTACCAAAATTTCCTCAAGCGTTTTGATAATTTCAACTTAAGCGTCGGGCAGCTTTCCCGACTTGTAACGGGCAAACAAGCAACCCGAGTAAAAGAAGATCTCAAAAACGGACGTCTCAATATTGTCATCGGCACACACGCCCTCTTAGCAAAATCCATTGCCTTTAAAGACCTTGGCCTTGTGATTGTGGACGAAGAACAGCATTTTGGTGTAAAACAAAAAGAACGCCTAAAAGACTTACAACAGGACATTCATGTTTTAACTCTCACGGCGACACCTATCCCTCGCACGCTCCAAATGGCTTTAACCGGCGTTCGAGATATGAGCATCATTGCAACGCCCCCGGTTGACCGCCTAACCGTTCGTACCTTTATCACCCCTTTTGACCCCATGGTTGTGGAAGAAGCTTTGCACCGCGAATTGAATCGAGGCGGCCAAGTATTCTATGTTTGTCCCCGCATTAAAGATCTCGAGGATGTGCTAAAAAACCTTGTAAAAATAGAAGCATCCTTAAAAATTGCCGTCGCCCACGGGCAAATGCCGGCCAAGGAATTAGAACAAGTCATGGATGATTTTGCCGCCCATAAATATGATATTTTGCTCTCCACTAATATTATTGAATCCGGTATTGACTTACCGACGGTTAATACGCTTTTCATCCATCGCTCCGATCTTTTCGGCCTCTCCCAACTGTATCAATTGCGAGGGCGCGTCGGCCGCAGTAAGACCAGAGCCTATGCTTATCTCACCGTTCCGACTCAACAATTGCTGAGCAAAAACGCTCTGCGGCGTCTTGAAGTGATGCAAACCTTAGACACCCTTGGGGCCGGCTTTCAACTGGCAAGCCACGATATGGATATTCGTGGTGCCGGTAATCTCTTAGGCCAAGAGCAATCGGGACATGTACGGGAAGTAGGCGTTGAGCTTTATCAGCACATGCTGGAAGAAGCCGTTGAAAAAGCGCGTCACACTGCAGCACAAGACGACCAAGAAGCGCAGCCGTCAGACGTATGGAGCCCCCAACTGAATCTCGGGGTTGCCGTGTTGCTCCCCGAAAACTATATTGCAGATTTATCTGTCCGCCTTGAACTTTATCGCCGCTTAGCTCACTTGGAAACCCAAGATGAAATTGATGATTTCATTAAAGAACTTGTGGATCGTTTTGGGCCCTACCCCGAGGAAGTTGACAACCTTTTACGCATCATGAGCCTAAAACAACTGGCCAAGAAAGCCCATGTGAGCAAAGTTGATGCGGGTCAAAAAGGGATCGTTATTAAGTTTCATAAAGATACTTTTGAGAAGGCTGAAAAACTCCTCCAATTCATTCAAGATCGACGAGGTCTTGCTAAAATACGCCCTGACCAAAGCCTCTTTTTCACCGGAAACTGGAGCAGCATACCCGAACGCTTTAGGGGCTGCTCTAAACTTTTAGAAGAAATCGGCGCTTTGTAGAAAACAAAAAAAATCCCCTTGAGCGACCTTTAAAAAGCGGATGTTTTCAGAAAATTACCGAAAAAAATCTTAGAATTCCCCGCTCCTTCCTAAACAGCGAGGCTTTTGCCTGCCGATCCCAGCACCTTAAAGGACTCTGTTAGGCGTTCAATGATGCCTTGTTCTCCGTCCCGCAAGAAAGAACGAGGATCATAAATTTTCTTATAAGGCGTACCGGTTTCAGGGTCCACTTGATGCTTAAAGGCTTTGGGATTTTGCTCAAGGGTCCGAGCAATAGCACGGGCGAAAGCAAACTGTAAATCCGTATCTATATTCATCTTAAAAACCCCATGGGAAATCGCTTCTTTGATGTGCGCTTCTGAAGACCCGGAGCCTCCGTGAAAAACAAGGTCAAGGGGTTTGGAGCCGGTTTTAAACTTTTTTTGTACAAGTTCTTGAGCCGCTTGTAAAATTTCAGGACGCAACCGAACATTGCCCGGCTTATAAACACCGTGCACATTGCCAAAGGAAGCCGCCAATGAGAAATGACCTAGGGGAGAAAGAACCTCATAGGCTCGCAGGCAATCCTCGCTTTGGGTATAGAGGCTCGGATTGTTGAGGTTATCCTCGGATCCCACGCCGTCTTCTTCGCCGCCCGTAATACCCAGTTCAATCTCCAAAGACATATCAATGGCAGAAAGACGCTTTAAAAGACGGGCTGATTCTTTCAAGTTAAAGTCGATAGGCTCTTCCGAAAGATCCAGCATATGGGATGTAAAAAGCGGGATACCTTGGTCTTGAAAGAGATCTTCACTATAATCAATAAGCGCCTCAACCCAAGGAATTAAATCCTTGTTAGCATGATCCGTATGAAGGACAACGCAAACGCCATAATGCTCGGCCAAAAGATGAACATGTTGCGCTGCTGAGATCGCTCCTAAAACCCGTGTATTAAAGGAATCGGGATGTCCCTTTCCTCCGTAAAATTGAGCCCCGCCGGCGGAAAGTTGAATAATCACATCGGAATTATTTTTTGCAGCCGCCTCTAAAACGGCATTAACGGAATTAGTCCCCACAACATTAACAGCCGGCAGAGCATATTCTTCTTCTTTTGCTCGTTTAATAAGATAATGATAGTCCGTGCCACTAAGAACGCCGGCAGGTAAATGTGTCATGATATGCCCTTTTTGTAAGAATTCTTGTAAATCAGTCTATCCTAAGGACTTGTGAAATCATACCGTAATTTGACTTTTTAAGAGAAGAACAGTAAAATGAAAAGGGTAAGGGTGCTTTTAAAGGCCCTTGTTATTAACCTATTGCTCATTTGAGAATAGAAGGAGACTCACCATGACACGACTCGACTTACAACCTTTTTTCCGTTCAACGATCGGCTTTGACGAAATCGTCGAGATGCTGGGGGGGATGACGGATAATAATCGTAAACCCAATCAATACCCTCCCTACAATATTGAAAAACTAAAAGAGGAAATTTACCGCATTACCGTTGCTGTTGCCGGTTTTCACGAAGAAGACATCGACATCACCAAGCACAATCACCTCTTAAGCATCGAAGGGCGCATGACCCGAAAAGCCGAGCAAGAAAATGAAGATCATACCTATCTTTATAAAGGTATTGCCGAGCGATCTTTCCAACTGCAATTCCGCCTCGCAGACCATATGAATATTCTGGGTGTAGACCTTGAAAACGGTATGCTCTGCATCACCATGGAGCGAGAAGTACCCGAAGCTCTCAAACCTCAAAAACTAAAAATCAACACCAAGAAAAAAGAGAAAACAACCTTAATTGAAGGTAAATCCGAAAAATAGGTAAACGACTTTTCGGCAGAGGGCTCTGAAAAAAGGAGCCCTCTCTCTATATTTTATAAATACGGCTTCCTTTTTGATGCTCGAAAAAGATCTTAAAACTTAACGCGCATACCGGAAAGCACAAGCTTTGCGTCTTTATAACGAGCCGGCTGACGGGAAGGGCCGTCCAAGCGATAAAGGCGCCCTGCAATAAAAAGCTCCGTTGCAATACGATCCAAGAACTGAGTGAGCATTACGCCATAGCTTGTGCCTTTGTATTGGTCTCTCTCATTTTCAGGTCTCGTATCAAAGATCAAGTTTTTATATTCACCGTAATCAACGGCAAAAGCCGTTTTACCGGCCTCAATAAAAGAATGTTGGTAACCCAGTTTTGCAAAATAGATGCTTCCGTTACGGGTTCTTCCGGATTTCCAATCCCGATGAAGAGCCGAGAGAAAGATACTGATGCCATTGGTAAAAAGCACGCCAAGAGAACCGTTAAACTGATGATATTTAGCCGGTGTACTACCGCCCGGTACGGAAACCGTTTTACTTAAACGACGGAGATAAGCGCCTTGCGCCCCGATCTTGATACCGTTTGCCGTCCCTGCATATTTAAACGCAATATCCCGGTTATCATTGCGTCCCTTGTAATAATGACTGGTTTGCAACCTTAAACCGTAAAATTCAGGGGTATCATAGCGAATACGGTTACGACGAAATAAGCCGTCTCCCGAATCAAAAACCGTTTCAACGATCATACGTTGACCGTTAAGGAGGGCTTTTGCACCTGTCGTACGATCAAAAAATTGTATACCGGCACCGGAAAAGGAAACAGACGAACCGGCAGACACAACGCTTGTGCCGGACATATCTACATCTTCCATGGTTCCGTCAGAAGCCGTCGAGCCTTGTCCGATGAACAAGCGTCCCCACTTTTTATCGTCGATATAAACTTCCATCTTACGGTTCGTAAAAGGCTGGTTATCGTTGGCATCATGCACATCTATTCTATCCGTTGAGTTCGGCTCAAAAGCCTCTTCAATAACAGCAAAAATTTTTGTTTGCTCACTGAGGTTACCGACGGCTGTAATGTTAAGACGTGACGGAGAGTTATCAACATCTGCATGAACCGTGTTGGAATTTTTGCCGTTGCTATGCCAAACAACAGCCCTATTCAACTGTCCGCTTAACCGCAACGCCAGAGGCGATCCGGTGGTCACAACTTCTTTCTCGCTTAATTCTGAAACCTTAGTTTTCTTGGCCTCAAGCTCATTAATGCGCTTTAAGAGCGCCTCAACTTGTTCTTGCAGAGCCCCCTCTCCGGCCTGTGTGGACTGTTCTCCGGAGGGCTGCAAGCTGTTTTCTGCAAAAGCCGAGCAGCAAAGCAGTTGAAACATAACAAAAACGGCTAAAGGGGTGCGTTTGATAATCATATCTATTTCTGATTCCTATCCTGTAAAGAGAAGCCTACTATTTTATCCATAGTGTCCCTTGAAACCCTTCACAGGTCAAACCTAAAATTTATTTAAAATGCGATTGAATTCTCGAAATAAAATTTTGCGATTTAGAAAGAACACTGTTTAGGGGGTTTGCCGCCCCTGTTGAGAAGAGGCTTTTTTGTAAAAGCTTTTATGAAAGCCCGTATAAACCTTTTCAAAAAGAAGAGCGAAAGCCCCATTTCCGAAAACATTAGCGGACGTTGCAACGGGATCAAATAAAATATAAAGAGCCAAGATCAAGGAAAGCATTTCGGGAGAGAATCCAAGAGCGGATTCTAAAACGGGCAAAACAACCAAAACGCCTCCGCCCGGGACGGCTGCAACGGAAAAACGAGCAATTACAAAAAAGAAGACGAAGGTTAGAAAGGTTGAGGTGTCCGGAAGGGGGTGGCCAAAAGACACCATAATTGCCAGCGCCAAAATAGATAGGGAAAAGCAATCTCCAATCATATGGATATTAATACTCAAAGGAACTATACCGTTCACCACGGGATTCTTAGACGTCTTTTCCGAGGCCGTTGTGATAAGGGGAAGGGCTGAGGCACTGGACATGGTGCTGAACCCGGTCACAAGCGCCGGTAGCATATTGCGAATACCGGTTAACCATTTCGACGGATTAAAGTGCGCAGAAAGGCCGTACAAAAAAATAATATAAGAAAAAGAAAGAAAAGTAATCGCCACAAAAACAGAAAGATAGTTTTGCACAATGAGCGTCAGAATACCGTCATGTTGCATCTTAAGAATGAACCCTAAAACAAATACGGGAATCACAGGGATAAAAAGGCGCTTTAAAAAGAGTAACGCATAGTGTTGCAGATAACGGGCTAGGTTTTGCCCTTTTTGAGAACCCGTTAAAGAAACTAAAATACCGCATAAAAGCCCCAAGAAAAGAGCCGTATCATTGGACAAAAAGGACGGGAAATCTAAATCCCAAAGAGGTAATAAGTCCAGAGTTGACGGGGTAAAAGCTTGAATGCTATCTAAGGCATTTAAGGTAAAAATACCCAAGAACCCCGCAAGGGATGTTGCCGTAAAATTCGACAAAATCACCATCAAAAAAGCAATCACAACAAAAGAAAAAGCCCCCTTTTTAAGAGTGCCTATACTACTAAGCAGAAAGGAAAAAATGATAAAAGGAAGCACCATAAGTAATGCTTCTTTAATACTGAGGCTAACAGCATAAAGAGCCGATTTAATTTCTGTTGAAACACGATCCCCCCAAAGAAGGCATAAAATAATTTCAGAAATTAAAATAAGGGGAAGCTTTAGATCCGCTAATTTGCCCATGACGATACCTTTTTTTCTTTATGAAACAGATGATAAACTCTTTCAAACAGTTGTGCAAAAGCGCCGTTACCAAGGACATTTGCCGAGGTGATCATAGGGTCAAAAAGAATATAAAGAGCCGTAATTAAAGATAACATTTCCGGAGTGAACCCAAGATATTTTTCAAGAATGGGAATCATAACCAAAATCCCCCCCCCGGGAACAGCAGCTACCGCAAATTTTGCCAAAACAAAGAAAGTGGTGAAAATCATGTATTCCTCAACGGTTGGCAGGGGATGGCCAAAGGACATAAGGATGGTAAGAGCCAAAATAGAAATGGTAAAGCAATCTCCGACTAAATGAATGTTAATACTGATAGGAACAACGCCTTTGGCAACTTCATGGTCGGTATTTTTTTCAGCCCCTTCCATAAGCAGGGGAAGCGCCGAAGCACTGGACATGGTGCTAAAACCTGTGAGCATCGCGGGAAACATATTTTTTAAACTTCTGCGCCATGTGGCAATTTTGAAAGATGAGGCAACACCGTAAAGAAAAACAATGTAAGAAAAAGTCGACACGACAATCAGAGTAATGATTGCAAAATAATCTTGGAAAATAGAATTGAGCACCCCGCTATGCTGCATGTTAAAAATGTACCCTAAAATGAACAACGGAATAAGCGGAATAAAGCCTTTTTGCAAAAATGAAAAAGCAATATGTTTCATTTTTAAAGAGACGGCTTTTGTTTTGCTATGATTGCTAAAGGCAAGAAGAAGCCCGCAAAAAATACCGGCAAAAAGAGCCATGTCATTGGAAATAGAGTGCAAGATTCTAAGTCCCCAAAACTCTGTAATTCTTCTCAAGGTTTCGGGTGTGAAAAGTGTTTCCCAAAGCGGAATGAGCTGCTGTGCTGTGCCGGTGTTATAAGTGGCAATCTCAACATAATCTAAAAACTGTATCCCTAGAAATCCTCCCATAGATGTAGAAAAATAGTTAGAAATAATGACAAGAGAAAAAGCAAGAGCCGTAAATGTAAACGCCCCCTTTTTCAAAGCGCCAAGGCTACTGAAAAGAATAGAGAAAATAATAAAAGGAAGCGCCGTCACGAGGATATTTTTAAGAAAAACACTTAAACTGTAAGAGGCCGTTTTAATAAACGTCGGAACAAGGTCACCAAAAGAAAGGCAGAGAATAATTTCTGCAACGAGAATGAGGGGTAATCTTAATTCGGACAAACGTATTTTAGACATCAAAATAGATCCTTAGTTGGGGAAAAGTCGGTTGGCACAACACCCTTCAGAGTAGCTTAAAACAGACTTTAAAATCAAAGAAAAACAGGAAAAACCTTTTAGACGTCATAGACGACTCTTCCTTACAGCGCCGGTTTTACCGAGAACTTTTTTGTAAAGCTTCTCAAAAAGTTGTGCAAAAGTCCCATGTCCTAACACATTAACCGGCGTAATAAGGGGATCAAACAAAATATAAAGGGCTGTAATTAAAGAGAGCATTTCTCCGGAAAAACCAAGATATTTCTCAAAAACCGGAAGGGTCATAAGAACGCCTCCCCCCGGTACCCCGGCAACGGCAAAACGAGCAATTACGAAAAACACGGCAAAAAGTAAAAAGTCCGTCAAGGAGGGCAAGTCATATCCGAAGGAAATCAAAATTGCGACGGCTTGGATAGACATGGAAAAACAATCCCCCACAAGGTGCGTATTAATGCTCACAGGGACAACTCCGGTAGCAAACGGCTCCGTTGTATTTTTTTCCACCGCATCAATAACCAAAGGCATAGTCGAGGCGCTGGACATGGTTGTGAAACCCGTCAGCATACCCGGCACTAGGTTTTTTACGCCTTGAACCCACCGCGTTCTATCAAAACCAAGGGCAACGGCAAATAAAGTCAAAATATAGGAAACAGAGACAAAGATAATCAAAATTGCAATAGGTAAGTAGTGCTGCAATACGGATATTAACAAACCGTCATGTTGCATCTTAAGAATAAACCCGAGGATAAAAAGGGGAAGGACAGGAATAAAACACCGTTTTAAAAAGAAAAAAGAAGCCTTATAAAGCTTTTGAGCAACTTCTTGGCTTTTTTGATGCCCTGTAAGCGATAAAACCACACCTGCAGCAAGGCCTGAAAACAAAGCAGTATCATTGGAGATCAGCTGGGGTAAATCAAAATGCCACAACGGCTTGAGGACATCTTGAGACAAAGTTATTTTCTCGATAAACCCAAGGCTTCCAAGGGTGAAAATACCCAAGAATCCACCAAAAACCGTTGCCGTGAAATTGGAAATAACAACCATGGAAAAGGCAAGAGCAACAAAAGAAAAAGCTCCCTTTTTCAAAATACCGATGCTATTCAGTAAAAAAGAAAAAATAACAAAGGGCAGAACAAAAAGAAGGATTTCTTTGAGGGTCAAACTTACGGCATATAAACCCGATTTAAGAGAAAGAGGAATAAAGTCCCCAAAAAGCAAGCACACGATAATTTCGGTGATTAAAATCAAGGGCATTTTAAAGTCGGATAAAAATTTTCTCAAAACAAACTCTCTGACCGGATACATATTTTTTGAATAAGAATTTTAAGCACTTTTTTCAAGGAAATTTTCTTGATCCATCGCATCCAAAATATAGGTGATGACTTTATCTAATTTAGCAGTGCTCTCGCTCTCTACCATAATGCGCACTAAAGGTTCGGTACCGGATTTGCGGACAAGCACACGTCCTGTTGTCCCCAAATCCTCTTCCATTTCTTTAATAGCTTTTGCCACTGCTAAAGACGTCATGGGATCTCCGTTTTGAAAACGTACGCTTTTTAGTTTTTGAGGGGTTTTATCAAAAACACGACACACGTGACTTGCCGGCTTTTTAGACTCGACCAAAACAGCAAGAACTTGAAGGGCGGCCACAAGGCCGTCACCTGTTCTTGCAAAGTCTGAAAGAATAATATGGCCTGATTGCTCGCCGCCGACATTGCACCCGTGTTTGCGCATATAGTCACCGACATGGCGATCACCGACATTGGCACGCACAAGCTCAAGTCCTTGTTTTGACAAGTAATTTTCAAGACCAAGGTTGGACATAACCGTCCCGACAACCTGCCCGCCTCGCAACCGTTTGTTCTTTTGCCACGCCGTTGCGATCAAGGCCATAATTTGATCCCCGTCTACAATATTTCCTTTTTCATCGGACAGCACAAGACGATCTGCATCCCCGTCAAGAGCAATACCTATATCAGCGCCATTTTCTAAAACGGCTTGACACATGGCTTTGCCGGAAACGGCTCCAACATTCTCATTAATATTAAAACCGTCGGGCTTATCTCCCAAGATAATGACTTCGGCGCCAAGCTCCCAAAAAACTTTAGGAGCCACATGATAAGCAGCACCGTTGGCACAATCAATAACGATTTTTAAACCGTCTAAACGAATGGAACTCGGAAGCGTATTCTTAACAAATTCAATATAGCGCCCGCTCGCACTTTCAAGGCGAAAAGCCTTACCGAGTTCTTCGGGTTTAGCAAGATTCGTGATTTTACCGGAAACAAGGTTTTCAATTCTTTTTTCAACATCACAGGAAAGTTTATAACCGTCGGGACCGAAGAACTTGATACCGTTATCATAATAAGGATTATGAGAAGCGGAAATCATAACACCCAGATCTGCCCGCATCGAACTCACCAGCATAGAAATAGCAGGTGTGGGCAATGGTCCTACAAGAACAACGTTCATTCCCATGGCAATAAAGCCGGCTGTCAGAGCCGGCTCAATCATATAGCCTGAAAGACGTGTGTCTTTGCCGATTACAACGGTATGCCGATGGTCTCCCTGTTTAAAAACACTACCTGCAGCCATGGCAAGACGCATCATAATATCAGGGGTCATCGGCGCAGTGTTGGCAAGACCTCGAACGCCGTCGGTTCCGAATAACTTCATTTACTTAACCTTTTTAAATCAAAAACACTATATAGCAATTTCAAGGAATTTTGCATTGTTTTTTCTTTAATTGCCAACAGAAAGTATTGTTCCCGTAAATCATTTACCTTCAAGGTGTTTGATTTCTTTTAAAGCTTTTATTAAGAAACACATAAAAAGAGGAAAATTATATTTCTATTGTGTAAAGAAAATAGAAAAGAAGCGAGATAAAAAATGGAGTCTCATTCTTTAAATGACAAAGCATACAACTCGCTAAATTCGTATCAGTTTAAGCCGATAATATCTACCCTTTTTGCAAAACAAAAACAATTGGTAAAAAAGAAAATTCAGCATTACTTTATTAGTTCCGGAAAACACCAATGACGTTATAGTTTAATTTTTAAAGGACACCCGAGTTCTTAGAAATATAGACAAGCTAAACTTTTTCAAGATCTCATCTCTTTTTAATCACGCTCTACTGTTGTTTCTATACGGGTCTTTCGTTATTTTCCGGAAAATTTGTAAAATGATAAAGGACTCTAAAAAGAGCCCTTTTGAGTAAAAAACGTATGAGAGGGATTTCACAGCCCTTTTAGGGGGCTGCCTCTCCCCCCTTATCTTCACTCTTCGCCTCACTCTTCTCTTCAAGAGACAACGCAACGTAGCGCAAGTTGCCTTGACTATTGACCAAAAGCAGGACTTTTTTCTTGCCTTCTTTTTTGAGTGTTTCTATAAAGTTTTGGAGTTCTTCCGGCTTTCTCGGAACAAGTTTCATTGTTTCGGATGTCAACTGCTGAATAATATCTCCGGGACGCAAGAATTTCTCAAAAGCCTCACTATTAGGGGCAACAAAGGTGACAAACACACCCTTTACATCCTCGGAAAGCCTATAGCGTTCGCGAAGGCCGGGCGTTACTTCGCGTGTCACGAGCCCCAAGATCTGCTCGGTCTTTTCCATTTTCTCTTCAAGATCAGGTTCAAGGTTAATTAAGCCTTCTTTTTCCGCTTGCTCGAACTCTCCGACCTTAACTTTAAGAGCTATTTTTTTGCCGTTACGCCAGACAACAACAGGAACCTCTTTTCCAATTTCAGACTCGCCGACAATATGGGGCAAATCCTTTGATTCTATCACGTCTTGGCCGTTAAAACTTAAAATCACATCCTGTGTTTTAATGCCGGCTTCTTGCCCCGGTCCTTTTTTCGAAATATCTCCCACAAGAGCGCCTTTAGATTCTTTTAACCCGAGGGATTCTGAAATTTCGGGGGTAATATTTTGAATGCGAACCCCAAGCCAACCGCGTTTTGTACGGCCAAATTTCTTAAGTTGGTCAACAACTTTTTGAGCAAGATTTGCAGGAATACCAAAACCAATACCGATATTTCCCCCGTTCGGAGAATAAATAGCCGTACTTACCGCAAGAACCTTTCCGGAAATATCAAACATTGCTCCGCCGGAATTCCCCATATTAATAGGCGCATCCGTTTGAATATAACCGCTCACATAATCGGCACCTCCCAAAGTTCTGGAACGAGCTGCAATATCCCTTGCGATGGTTGAGATAATACCGGTCGTCACCGTGCTTCCCAAACCAAAAGGGTTCCCAATGGCAATAACCCATTCCCCAACACGCGCCTTTGAAGAATCTCCCCAGGTGGCAACGGTAAGTTTTTTCTTTGTTTGAACTTTAAGAAGAGCCAAATCCGTACGTTTATCACGACCCACGACCTCAGCGTCTAACTCCGTACCGTCATGGAGAGTAATCTTGATCTCATCGGCACCGGCGATAACATGATTGCAGGTCACGATATAAGCCGTCTCACCTTCTTGAGAAATCAAAAAACCGGATCCAAGAGAGTTTGATTTTTCCGGCTGACCTTGTTGCATCCCCTCTAAAAATTGACGAAAGAGTTCTTCAAGGGCTTGCCCTGTCTGAGGCCTTCGTTGAGACGGGTCAAGGGATTTAGGTTTTTTAATTTCCGTTGAAGTCCAAATATTTACCGTAGAAGGCAAAAGGGGCTCAACAATATTAGCAAAATCCGCGGGTGTCGTTTTTCCAAGGGAAATAGACTGCCCTTTTTCAACGCAAAGAGAGAGTCCCAGTATTATAACAAGAACACTTTTAAAGAAAAAATTCTTTAGCATTTTTCACCTCTTACTTCTCTTTTTTTAACGCCCAAAAATGCTTTAAAAAGTCACTTTCTTTAGGATCAAGGATAATGGTTGTATCTTGAGGTTTCATCGTACGCTTATAAGCCAACAATGAACGGTATATTTCATAAAAATAACGGTCTTTATTGTAAGCATCCGCATAAGTTTTTGTAGCTAAAGCTTCGCCTTCACCGCGTAAAAGATTACCCGTCTTTGTGGCTTCTGCAAGAAGAACCGTCCGATCGCGATCAGCCTGAGATTGAATAATTTGCGCTTGTTCATCTCCCTCTGCTCTAATTTGCTTAGCTTCTTGAATTCGTTCACTTTCCATACGTGTAAAGATCGCTTCGCTGTTTTCCTTGGGTAAGTCTGCTCGAATAATGCGAACATCCTTAACTTCAATACCAAAACGTTCGGATGTCATGCGCACTTTATCATGGATTTCTTCCATAATACTTGAACGCTTGGGAGAGAGCATATCCGCTAAAGGAAAGCGAGCAATAACCTCTTGCATATTATCCAAAACGATACCGGATAAACGGTTTTGGACACTGCGTACATCTTGACCGATGGTCTTGTAAAAAGTCAAAACATCGGTAATGCGATAACGAACATACAGATCCACAACAAGGCGCTTTTGATCTGCAGCATTTACCTCCAAAGCCGGTAAATTAAAGTGTAACAAACGATTATCAAAGAAAATAACGTCCTGAACGAAGGGAGTTTTAATTTTAAGACCCGGTTCTTGATATTGCCTCACAATCTTACCAAACTGCAACACAAGGGCACGTTCTGTTTGCTGAACGGTAAAAAGTGTCCCGCTTAAAACCATCAAAAACGCAATGCCGACAATAACAAAAAAGGGTAGGGCTATCTTCTTCATCGGACTATTTTCCTCCACTTACTTTTGTTGTTTTAGCCATCTCTTTCAAGGGCAGATAGGGTAAAACCCCTTGGCTTGATTTGCTGCCCGAAATAACATATTTCGGTACATTAGCCAAAACATCTTCACTATTCTCGATCCGAAGACGCGTTAACGTAATTTCCGGCGCTTTTTGATAGGCTTCGAGCACAGATAAAAACTGTCCTGCTTCACCCTTTGCAAGTTCAATCATGCCTTGCTTTTCAGCTTCTGCTGCACGGATAATTTTTTGTGCATTACCTCGAGCAACAGGGATGATAGAGTTACGATAAGCCTTGGCTTCGTTGATTTTACTTTCAAGGTCGGCTCTAGCCCGTTGAACATCACGGAAAGAATCAATGACCGCATCAGGCGGGTTGGCTTCTTCTAAGTTGATTTTTGCAACCTCAATACCAATTTGATATTCATCCAATAGTTTTTGGAGGAGTTTTTTAGATTCAATAATAATTTTCGCTTTACCCGTTGTTAACGCATCCCCCAAAGTTGTCTGAGCCAGCACTTCACGCACGGCACTTTCCGCAGCCAGCTTAACCGTTATTTCAGGGTTAGGATCATTAAACAAAAAGTAAGAAATATCTTTGATAAACCATTGAACGGTAAAGCGTAATTTAACAAGATTCTCATCTCCTGTGAGCATCAAATCTTCAACATTAGATCCCCGCAAAGCAAAAGCTTGTTTACTTTGAACAATGGCAGCCGTGCCGCTATTCACCACATTAATGGTCGAAATCGGGACAACTCGTGCGCTTTCAACAGGTGCCGGAATATGATAACGAAGTCCGGCTTCCGCAGTGCGGTTGACTTTACCAAAGCGTAAAACGACGGCTTGCTCACCTTCTTTTACACGGTAAAGGCCTGTTGCAGCCCATAAACCGATACCGATAAAGGCGATAAGAGCCAAAAAGCGCGGATTAAAACCAGGTCGATTGCCTCGGCCGCCCGAGCCGCCGCCCATCATACGTCGGATATTTTCCTGCCCTTGACGGAGCAGTTCGTCCAAGTCCGGAGAGTTATTGCCTTGAGAAGAGCCGGGTTTTTTACTACCCCAAGGACCTTGATCTCCTTTATCATTCCATGCCATTCTTTTTCCTCGCCTTTTCTCAACCTTATTATTATAGTAAGTTATAGGTTAAACGAAAGCATCCTTCTTGGCTAGTGACAATATGAGCAATAACAACATTTTGGAATCAATGGTACCGACAGAGTTGAAGATCACGCCCCAAACAATTCTGGACGTTTTGAGCGATTTACAGGATCCAAAAACAAAAGAACCTTTATCTAAAACAGAGCGTCTAAGCGATATCATTATCGCCGGAAAGCGCATCAATATTACCCTAAGCGTTTCCAAAGAAGAATGCGATGATTATGAAGGCTTGCGCCTTGAAATTGAACGTCGCGTTAAATCGATGCCCGCCCTTGATAAGCTTGATCAGGTTAAAATTCTCGTGATTATGACAGCCCATAAATCAACCTCAAATAACCCCTCGGACAACCCTCTTTTTCGAGGTCGTTTTGAGCTCTCGGAAATTAAAGACATTGTCGCTATTGCTTCCGGAAAAGGCGGTGTCGGCAAATCAACGACAACGGTCAATTTGGCTTATGCTCTACGAGATATGGGGGTCAAAGTCGGCATTTTAGATGCTGATATTTACGGCCCTTCCATCCCAAAGATGCTGGATATTTCAGGAGAGCCCAAAGTTGACCGAGAAAAATTTATGATCCCCGTGGAAAAAGACGGCATCCAAATTATGTCCATGGGATTTCTCATGGCAGAAGATGCGCCCGTTATTTGGCGAGGTCCCGTCATCCAAAAAGCGATTCAACAATTCTTAAGTCAAGTACGCTGGTTTAATCTCGACGTCCTGCTCATTGACCTTCCCCCCGGCACAGGAGACATCCAATTAACCCTTGTTAAAAAAGCTTGTATTAGCGGGGCTATTGTTGTTTCAACTCCTCAAGATGTTGCCCTGATTGATGCCAAAAAAGCGATCGGCATGTTTCAAAAAGTTGAAGTCCCTTTACTGGGGGTTATCGAAAACATGTCCTATTTTCAATGCCCCCATTGTGACGAGCGCAGTAATATTTTCTCCCACGGCGGTGCTCATAAAACAGCTGATACTCTTAAAGTTCCTTTCCTAGCGGAAATTCCCTTGGATCTTAACATTCGAGAGATGACCGATACGGGTGCTCAGGAAAATTTGGTGCGTAATATTGATCTTGGTTTCCCTTATCGCCAAGCTGCTACAAGCCTTTTAAACCAACTGCAAAAGCAACGCTCAAAGGGGAATCTTGCTGCTTAATTAAATAAGGCGTCCGGTTTTGTCGCATTTATTAACAGGGTGTGCCTGAAAGAGTTTTGAGAAATTTACAACTCCTTTAAAAGCGGCTCTAAGTCCGATTCACCATAACAATGATTCATCACAATATCTGCCTTTAACTGTCGGTTAAACCATGTTTGCTGACGTTTGATATATTGACGTGTGGCAATAAAACTTTTCTCGAGAGCTCCCTGTTTTGTCGCTTTCCCTGCTAAATACTCCTCAATTTCTCGAACACCAACGGCTTTTTTTAGGGTGCACTCAGGAGAAATAGTTTGTCCTAAAAGCGCTTTTACTTCGTCAATGCCCCCTCGGTCAAAAATAATTCCGAGACGTTTTTTTGCACGAAAAACCACCTCTTCCCGCGTGGGATTGATATAAATGACTTTGTGATCATAGGCAAAAGGTACGGGATTCTTACTTTGCCAAAAACGGAGGGGTTTCCCCGTAGATAAGACAACTTCAAGGGCTCTGATAACACGCTGAGTATCCTTGGGTTTTAAGGACTCGGCTCCTTCGGGATCTTGTCGTTGAAGCTCTTTATAAAGGTCCCCCCCCCCCTCCGGCAAAAGAGATCTTTCCCGCAATTGGGCGCGAATTGAAGGATCAATTTCAGGCACATCACTAAGTCCCTCCAAAAGGGCTTTGATATAAAACCCCGTCCCGCCGACAAGGACGGGTGACTTTTCTTCTCTAAAAGCCTTCTCAATTTCGGCAAGCGCATCGGCATGCCATCTTGCAACAGAGTAAGCCTCTTGCGGATCCTGCAACACACCGTAAAGAGCATGGGGAACGCGCCTTAGATCTTCCGGCGCGGGTCGTGCCGTTAGTAATGAAAGGGAACCGTAAACTTGCAAACTATCTGCATTAATCACAATGCCGTCTAACCGTTCGGCCAGATCAACGGCTAAAGAGGATTTTCCGCTAGCCGTCGGCCCCACAATAATATAGACAAGTTTATTTTTCTTTTTCATAGACTCTTAGCTATATTACCGACCTTGAATTTCTATGGAAAAATCCATGCGACTTTTAAGCCCCTCTTGCAGGGTTTGCTTTTTAAAAATCAAGGTTGCCCAGTCTCCTTTGAGGGTCTTTTGAACAAGCGTTAAATGCGCCTCTAAGTAAGCTTCTTTAATAGCCGTTACTTGGTGATCAAGAAGCCCAGAGAGAATAAGATATCCTCCTTTGCTCAAAGCGCCTTTTATCTGAGGCGCCATATCAATAAGGGGGCCTGCTAAGATGTTTGCAACAATAAGGTCAAAAGGCGCAAGAGTCGTTAAAGCTGAACTTTCAAGCCCCTCTGCCGTATAGGCTGTAATCAGATCGACTGCATTATTTTCAGCCGCATTATAAAGCGTTTTCTCCGTCGCTTCGGGATCAATATCACTAGCCGTGACTTTAACGCCAAAAATCTTAGCAATACCAAGAGCAAGGATGCCCGTACCACAGCCCAAGTCCAAGGGATTGCGCGGATGAATGCCTTGGGCTTTTAAATATTGAAGAGCCTCTAAACATCCGTGGGTCGTGCCGTGATTGCCTGTTCCAAAAGCTGTCGAAGCTTCAATTTTCAGAGGAATCTGCGAGCCGGGAATTGGCGATTCAATGTGAGAGCCGTAAATATAAAAACCGGCAATCTCGAGAGGCGGGAAATCTTTACGATTTTCTGCCACCCAATCTTTATCGGGCAGTTTATTAATTTCAAGGGTTAAAGGCGTTGTGCCCCGATCAACAGAGTCAAGAAGCCCCTCAAGAGTTTGACGTGACGGTTCTTCTCGGCATGTTCCTTCAATAATCCATAAGCTTTGATCTTGTGGATCTTCAAACAAAGAAACCACCTCAACATAATCTTCTAAAAGCTCGCTGATCCTATACGCTACATCTTTATCTGCTTTGATTTTCAATTGCCACAGATTCATATTACACATCCTTTGCATTTTTAACGAAACTTGAAACGACATTTTTAATGCCCGAATGATCAAAATGTATTTCCAGTTTTTCTCCCGATAAACCGATAATTTTTCCATACCCGAATTTCACATGAAAAACCCGATCCCCCATGTCAAAAGCACCGCTCGTTTTTTGATAAGTTTTCGGTTTTAAGGGAGCAGCCGTAGAACTCTTTTTGCTAGAAAACCCTAAATAAGGTTCTCGGGTGCCGTGGGGATTAAATTTAAAAACCCTCGTGGAATCCTCCCGAGAAACATGTTCCGCAGGAATTTCATCAATAAAGCGGGAGGGGATACAATTTTGCCATGTACCGTGGATTAAGCGATTCATAGCACACAAAATAAAAGCCTTTGATTTGGCTCGGGTAATACCGACATAAGCCAAACGACGCTCTTCCTCAAGATTTCCTTCATCAATGCTTTTTTGATGAGGAAAAGTCCCTTCTTCCCAGCCTGCCAAAAAGACCGTATCAAATTCAAGACCTTTGGCACTATGCAGAGTCATCAAAGTCACAAGTTCTGAGGAAAAATCCGCATTACGGGTGTTTTCCATAACAAGACTCACATGCTCTAAAAATTGCCCGACGGACTCAAATTCTTTAATCGCATCGACTAATTCTTTTAAGTTCTCAAGTCGCCCCCCGGCTTCGGGGGACTTATCCTGCTGCCACATTAGGGTATATCCGGACTCATCAAGAATCATTCGTGTGAGCTCATCGGGCGCCATAGTCTTTAAAAGGCTCTGCCAACGCAAGATATCGTTAATTAAGCTTTGAAGGCCTGTTTTTGCCTTTCCCCGTAATTCATCGGTTTCAATAAGGATATGAGCCGCCTCAAATAAAGGAATATCTTCCAAGCGAGCGTATTGGTTCAGAGTTTGAATACTCGTTGCGCCAATTCCCCGACGAGGTGTGTTTATAATACGCTCAAAGGCAAGACTATCGCTTGGTTGTTGCACCATACGTAAATAGGCCATGGCATCCCTAATTTCAAGACGCTCATAAAAACGAGGTCCCCCCACAACACGGTAAGGAATCCCAAGACTTATAAAGCGATCTTCAAACTCGCGAGTTTGAAAGGAAGCGCGCACCAAAATAGCAATATCAGATAAGGAAAGTCCATTCCGTTGGCAGGCTTCGATTTCATCACCCGCAAAGCGTGCTTCTTCTTCCCCATTATAAACATGCTTAATAATAAGGCGCTCTCCCCCCTCTTTTTGCGTCCAGAGCGTTTTACCCAAGCGTTTTTTGTTTTGAGTGATCAACCCGCCGGCAGCCCCTAAAATATGAGCTGTAGAGCGGTAATTTTCTTCAAGACGCACAACAAGTGCTCCCGGGAAATCCTTTTCAAAACGCAAGATATTGCTGACCTCAGCACCCCGCCAACTATAAATAGACTGGTCATCATCTCCAACACAACAAATATTTCTGTGCTTTTGAGCCAACAACCGTAGCCACAGATATTGCGAGACATTGGTGTCTTGATACTCATCCACCAAAATATATTTAAATTGCTTTTGATAAAGCTCCAGCACATCAGGACTTCTTTTAAAAAGTTCAAGGGTAAGAAGTAACAGATCACCAAAGTCCATGGCATTTAAAACACGAAGACGTTCTTGATAAATTCTATAAACCCTTAACACGGGGTCTTCCTTCGAGACCTCATCGTAATAACCGGAGCGCTCGGAAGAGGGTACTTTTTCCGGCAAGAACGCACGATCCTTCCAGCGGCCGATCACCGAGAGAATGTGACGGGGAGGAAGCGCCTTATCATCCATATTTTCCGCCTTAAGAATTTGTTTAATAAGACGAAGTTGGTCATCGGTATCAAGAATTGTGAAATTTTGCTGACGATCAATGAGCTCGGCATGACGGCGCAGCATGCGCACACAAAGAGAGTGAAAGGTACCCGACCAAACCCCTTCCCCGCCGGAACCAATCATAGAAAGCACACGGCTTTTCATTTCATGAGCTGCTTTATTCGTAAAAGTCACCGAAAGGATTTGCCCGGGCAACGCCTTTCCTTGAATTAAGATATGGGCAATGCGAGTCGTCAGAACCTTGGTTTTTCCGGTACCGGCCCCGGCTAAAACAAGGACAGGCCCTTGCGTTGTTTCAACAGCACAGCGTTGGGGCTCATTAAGAGACGCTAAATAATTGAAGGTATTTTCATTTGTCATGGGTGAATCCGGGGTCTCGTTTTGGAGAGCAGCTTGTAATGCAGTCATTGTTTTGTTACCGTGGTTATATAAAAGCTTTATAAGCTGTTAAATTAAAAAGAGCGCGGAACTATAGAATGCTGCCGGCCTTACAAGAACGATCCGTTGAAAAAACAGACTTTTTCAAAGCAGTCTTTTTGCTTTTGGGCTCACTTCTTTTATACACCATACAAGATGTTCTCATAAAGAGTCTACCGCCCAAATACTCCGTATTTGAAATAATTTTCTTCCGATGTCTCTTTTCCTTAATCCCCATTCTTTTTCTAGGATTTATAGAACAAGGGCATTTCAGATCTCCCCTTTCCCTTTTAAAAACAAAATATTTGAAAGCCCAAATCATCAGAGCCCTTTCTATGTTTGTCTCTCTTGTTTTTTATATTATGGCGTGTCGATCCCTTCCCCTTTCTTCCCTTTATACCTTATCTTACACAACACCCCTTTTTATGACCATACTCGCCATTCCCTTCTTAGGTGAACGGGTTGGCATTTATCGCTCCTTGGCCGTTATTGTCGGGTTTATCGGTGTTTTTATCATTTTGCAACCGAGCAATGAAAGTTTCCAACTGAACGGTTTTTTTGCCGTTGCAAGCGGCTTATTCACGGCGCTCGCCGTCATTATCGGGAAACGTCTGTGCGTCCATGACAGCAATACACTTTTGGCATTTACGTATACTGTTGCGGGGTTACTGGGTTCTTTTGTGATGCTGCCCTTTGTCTGGATTACCCCGGCTTCCGAGGTCCTTTTTCTATTGCTCGCTGCCGGTATTTTGGGGGGTATTGCTCAATTCGGCTTCATACATGCCTTTCGCCTTGTGCCTGTTTCATCCCTTGCCCCCTTTGACTATTGCGGTCTTATTTGGGCTTCTATTGCAGGCTACATTTTATGGAAAGACATCCCCGGCACCTATACCGTCATTGGGGCTTTCCTTATTATTTCAATGGGGTTGCTGACCCTTTATCGCGAAAAAAAACAAGCGTATTCTCTGCATCAATGTGAATCTTAAGGGCTGAAGGAAACTTTCCTACCAAAAACGCTTCTTCTTAAAAGCTTTTAAACAAGTTTTTGAGAAATCACCGAATGATCTGTTATTGACGCGTTGAAGAAAAACTTTTTTAGCAACGTTATCCTCATTAATTTTTATTTCACTTACCTCCACAAATGCCCCGGAGGCATTTGCCGAGTAACTAATTTCATAATCTTTATCCTGTTCGAATTTTTGATATAAGAAAACACCGTAAGATTTGGTCGGCATATAAGAGCCGCTAGAAGAAATATCCGCATGTGTAAACATATAAACATGAGGGACTCCGGCAGTAACTAAAAATTCTTTCGCGGCATTCTCATGATAGTTATTTAACGGCATTCCGAGGGAGATCGGATTACTACGGAATAAAAAAACCCTTTCTTAATCGCATCATTTCTTTTTCATTATCACAGTCGGTGGAATCATATTCTCTCACAACCGTAAGACTCTTAGATGTGTTGGTTACAAAACGAACCCGTGCTGTCGGCCCGGATTTAGGCGCTTCATAAGAGACTGTTGATACACACCCGGAAAGGGTTGCGGCAAGCGGCAAAAGCAATAAGATTTTTTGGCGTAATGCATAATAATAAGAGATGTTTTTCATTTCTGATACCTGCTTAAACAATATATCGCTTTATATTTCAGCTTGAGATCAGATGCAAGCTTCCCTCAAAAAAGTAAAAAAAATCCCTGTAGGCGTTACAAACCTACAGGGCAAGATGGGAATACAAACTAGAAAACAGGAATAAACTAGTTTGTAATGTTGAAATATCCAAACAGGAATAAAGATAATTCAACGATATTTCAAAATCTAAAACGACTTCAAAACAGGTTACCTCTTATATATAGGGAGAATTTTTCCCTACGTCAACATTTTTTTTTACGTTTCCCTAAAGAAAAATTCTTTCCCATTTGGAAATTTTCCATTTCCGGCAAAAAAACCTTAAAAACTAGGGTTTCACAGAGGATTCTTTACGAAGTATTTTCTTTAAATAGTGCAAAAATTCTGCTTTTCCCTTAACGGTTATTATAATATTTCCTAAAATCATAAGAACAATCCCCCAAATAGCATAGGCAGACCACTGATAACCTTCAAAAACAACTGAAATAAACAGAGCCACAACGGGAATTAAAACCATAGGGTAAGCTGCTTTATCAGCTCCTAAACGCCCTAAAACTTTCAAATAACATCCAAAAGTCACGATAGAGCCGAAAATTGCCAAATAAAGCAACGAACCGACATAAGAAAAAGACAAATCAAACGTAAGACTCTCTCCCGCCATAAGAGCAATGGCAAGACTCAAAAGCCCCCCGTATCCCATACTAAAAGCATTGGCCTCAATGATACGCACGCCTCTATTTTGACTTTTCATAGAAGCAATATTACCGAAAGATCCGACCAAGCCTCCTAAAACGGCAAATCCCATCCCTGTCAAAACGGATCGATTCTGTATATCAAGGGACTGAAGTTCGGGCAAAAAAATCAAGGCTAAGCCGCCAAGCCCAAGGAGAGCCCCTAAAAGGGTTAAAAAAGATATTTTTTGTTTAAAGAAAATCGCCGCATTAAAAATATTAAAAATCACAATGGTGGAAAAAAGAACGGCATTGAGACCGGAAGGAATGACACCTCCCGCATAATAAGCAAAAAAATAACCGACACTATAAAGAGCCACACCTTTAAACATAAAAATACGGTGATCTTCCCACGGGAATGAAAAATCCTTACCCCGAAAGGCTCCCCATAAAAAAAGCGCCACAGAGGCAATACAAAAACGATATCCGATGGAAACTTCTTCAGCGACGACACCTAATTGAAGCGTAATAATATACCAAGTGCTTCCCCAAACACCTATGGCAAAGACGTACAACATCGGTGTTGAGAAAATAAAACGTTGAAAGAGATTGTGCTCCTCATCGGGCAAAGAGTTTGTCCTTATCTCGCCACGGTCGGTTGTCATAGAAAGACGTCTCCTGTTAAGCGCTTTGTTTTGCGCCTGCCAATGACCGTGTTAACTCCGGAAGGATCTCAAATAAATCACCCACCAACCCATAATCGGCGATTTGAAAAATTGGGGCGTCCTCATCCTTATTAACGGCCACAATGACTTTACTGTCTTTCATGCCTGCCAAATGCTGGATTGCGCCTGAAATACCGACGGCAATATAGAGATCGGGCGCCACGACTTTACCGGTTTGGCCCACCTGATAGTCATTGGGGACATAACCGGCATCCACCGCCGCCCTTGACGCACCGATGGCACCCCCAAGGCAATCTGCTAATTCTTCAAGCATTTTAAAGTTTTCAGCATTTTGAAGACCGCGCCCGCCCGATACAACAACACGTGCCGAGGTTAGTTCCGGTCGATCGGACTTATTTTCTTGAATAGAAACAAAGGTCGACAGTGTCGGCAGCTTCGGGATCGTCAAAGTCTCAAGGGCGGCACTACCGCCGCTCTCCGCAGCTTTATCAAAGGCCGTTGCACGCACTGTCATCAGTTTAACACTATCAAAAGATTCCACCGTTGCAATACCGTTCCCCGCATAAATAGGACGTTTGAACGTTGTGGGACTTTCTACCGAGATAATATCTGATAATTGCCCCACATCTAATTGAGCTGCAAGACGCGGAAGAATATTTTTCCCAAAGGTTGTTGCAGGAGCCAGAACATGGGTATACTTCTTTGCAATGCTTTTTAAAACCTCCGTATAAGTCTCTGCCAACGGGTGTTCTAAAGCGTCATCTGTTCCGACCAAAACTTTTGCCACACCCCGGATATTGCAAGCCCCTTTAGCAACTGCCTCACAAGAAGACCCTAAAAGGCAAAGATGGATATCTTTTTCCTCTATTTGTAGAGCCGCAGTTATTGTAGAAAGAGTTGCAGGCGTTACAGCCGTATTATTATGTTCTGCTAAAATAAGAATAGACATTAAATCACCTTTGCATCATTACGAAGACAGTTAATAAGTTCTTGGACGTCTTTTACTTTTCTTCCCCCCTTGCGTACGGGGGGTTCGCAGACTTTCAATGTTTTTTGAGACGTTTTCACTTCCACTCCTAAATCGGCAACAGAGAACGTTTCAAGCGGCTTTTGTTTTGCTTTCATAATATTGGGTAATTTAGGATAACGAGGGGTATTAAGACGCAAGTCCGTTGTGAGAACGGCGGGAAGGGTGCAAGAAATAGTCTCAAGCCCTCCGTCAACTTCACGGGTCACGGTTACGGCTTTAGAAGTTACCGCAATCTTTGACGCAAATGTCCCTTGTGACCAATTTAAAAGACTCGCCAGCATTTGGCCGGTTTGATTACAATCGTCATCAATTGCCTGTTTACCGAGGAAGACAAGATCGGGAGCTTCTTTATCCACCAAAGCCTTAAAAATTTTAGCAGCAGCTAAGGGCTGGATTTCCTCACTTGTTTGCACAAGGATTCCTCGATCGCCCCCTAAAGCCAGCGCTGCTCTTATAACCTCTTGGGAAGATTGTTCTCCGACGGCGACAATAACGATTTCGGCGACGGTACCTGCTTCTTTTAGGCGAACAGCCTCTTCAACAGCGATTTCATCGAAGGGATTAACGGACATCTTAACATTACTTAAATCAATGCCCGATTCATCGGATTTCACACGTGCTTTAATATTATAATCAAGAACACGTTTTACACATACAAGTGCTTTCATGGCCTACCCTGCTTTTATTTTTATTATACTGCCAGTGTAGCACCTCCCTCACACAAGGTGTAGGGCGTTTTTATGATATTTTCCTTACAACTTTTTAGTTTATTCACTTATTATTAACCTTTTGAGCCTTAAGGTAGAAAGAAATAAAAGCTGTATAAGCGGAGAAAAAAATGGCAGTTAATAAGGATATGTCTATTCTTGTGGTCGACGATTTTAATACGATGAGACGTATTGTGCGCTCCCTGTTAAAACAATTGGGCTTTAATAATGTGGATGAAGCCGTTGACGGGAATGACGCTCTTTCTAAAATTTCAGCAAAAGAATATGCTCTTGTTTTATCAGATTGGAATATGGAACCAAAATCCGGCATCGACCTCTTACGCGAAGTACGACAAAGTGAAAAACACAAGAATATGCCCTTTATTCTAATTACCGCCGAAAGCAAAATTGAAAATATTGTTGAGGCCAAAAAAGCCAGTGTAAACCAATATATCGTCAAGCCTTTCAATGCAAAAACCTTAAAAGAAAAACTCAGCACGGTTATCGGTGATTTTTAACCTGACAAATTAAGATTCTAAACACGAGGCTTACATGGCACAAGCACCCTCCACTCCAAAAATAGAAACAATAACACCCGCAGAGGAAGCTATTCCTTTTGCAGCAGATAAACTCTCCGCTACAGATCCGAAGCTGGAAAAAAAAGAAATAACAACCCTCATTGAGAGCAAGTTAAAAATGGATCAGACCCTTAGCAATGAAAATACTGCGGAAGAGAACCAAGACCTTTACGTGACCCTTGCGGCTAAAGTTGCTCAAGAAATTGTAAAAGAGCTCGGTAATAAGGACTCTCAATTTTTAGCAGAGCTGAAAAACATCGTAAAATCCATCGATACGGCTAAGGATGAAATTTCTGCCATCCGCCCCAAAGAACTTGCAGAAAAAGATCTACCCGATGCCGCAAATTCACTGGATATCATTATCCAAACATCCGAAGAAGCCTGTTCGAATATTTTGGCCTGCGGCGAGGAATTAATGGAAATTGCTGAATTTGTCCCTTCCAAACTTAATGAAAGACTCATGGAAATTTCAACAAAACTTTTTGAATCCAGTAATTTTGACGACCTAAACGGTCAGCGTATACGAAAGGTCATCAAAATATTACACGATCTGGAAAATCGTCTTAAAAACCTTCTCGCGGCCTATGGTGAAAGCTATGAAACAGTGGCCGCGAAAACCGATGAAAAAAAGAAAACAGCTGATGAAGAGCTCTTGAATGGGCCTCAAGATGCTGAGGAGGCCGCTTCACAAGACGAAATTGACGCTATTTTAAACGGGTTCTAAACAAACTATAAATACAAACCAATGGGTTTTGATTGTTTTAAACCCCACCCTTTATAAGAGACGTCAACTTAACCATATATGGCCCAGTTCCCTCGAAGCTGCATAAGCGGCGAGATTTTGGTCCAATACCCATTTAGCGGTTCTGTATAAAACCACCTTGAAGCCGTTATTTCTTTGAAAATCAAGATATTTATATTTCCAAAACCCGAATACAATATAGGTTTTTGAAGCTGAAAATTAGAGATGGCGGCTCGTGGCACGTTCCCTCATCATAGGCCAACATTTGACAATAGCTCTCAAAGGGTTAAAATTGAAATAGGTGTTGAGAGAAGGTATAATGGTGCATGAATAAAGCTATTATCTTATATTTAGATATTTTGGGCTTTTCAAGCTTTGTAGAAAAAAAACTATAAAGATGAACAAGTAAGAAATTTTAAGAGTTTTATGCTTGAAATAACTAATGATATTCCTGATGAAGTTGGCTATATTCAGGCCGTTACGTTTTCCGACACTATAATAATTAGTGTCACCGCCGATATCGATACCGCTGTGTCATGGTTAGTGAGGACTTCTGATAAAATCCAAGCTGTGATTTTCAAAATCCTTGGTCTTTTATCACGTGGGATTATTCATGAAGGGGAGTTAATTCATGATAAGAATTTCATTTTTGGGGAGGGGTTAATTCAGGCCTATAAAATGGAACAAAAGTTTCTACATCCTGCAATTTACTTCTCAAAAGAATTTATCCGAGAATATATACCTCAACTACCAAAATACTTTTCAAATGAAGACTCTGATCATTGGTCAGAGGAAATGGCAAAACTTTGCCATCAGGGTTATTTTGATCAGGATTGTGATGGCATATTTCTTTCTCAAAAGGTAATTTTTTCATCTGAAAATAGAGAAAAAACTCTGGAAAAAATTAAGGCTGGTTTAGAATCTAGTGAATCAGAGCACCAAAAGAGTAAATGGAGGTGGTTAAATCAACGGTATGACTTACTCAATAATCATTGAACAAATGGGGGAGTTTGCTGCGGGAAAGTGCAGGGAACTACGTTAAGGGGTATGAAGCCCAATGGGACGAAAAGTCGCGCTAAGATTATTTTATTAGAAGATCACTTGTAATAAAATATTCTGAAACCGTTGTAAAATATAGGTTTCTCAGTCTTGAGTTTCCATAACATAGATTATGCGACTTTTATTTGTAAGCCCAAATTGATAATGACTTAACGTGCTTTTCTAAACTTTCCCGTAACTGATAAAACTTTCTGCAACAGAGTCCTCTTTTCTATCACTGGCGGATAAGTCGATCTGCTCGCCCCGGATATGACATCGTGGGTCCCATCTTTTTGCTTAATAGTTTAGGATTTCGAGCGCGATAAGTCTTTCCGTTCTCAAGATTTAAAATGAGACTCCCGCATTTGAAATCCGAGTTAAAGTAATTATTTCCGGGAGCAGCCCAATCGTCTTTTTGAAACCTTTTGAACTTCGTCAAACCAAAATGCTCCATAAAACTTTGCAAGTAGTCAGTATGCGCTTTAGAGCCACTTACAAGTGTAACCCTTATTTTTGAAGGTTCCGTATCCCCGATAACTTCTTCCATGAAATCTTGAAACCCTGTTTTAGTAAACTCTTCTCCTTCCAAATACGCATCCATAAAACGAATTGTTTCTCCGGAAACATGCCCAACTCCTCCAACCTTCGTTTCAAGGTTAAAAAGACTCACGCCTACACACTTCATTAGGTTTCCCGTACCGATCATACCTTCACTCCCTACGCTATAATATCCTTGATCTACGAGTTTAAAGTTCGAGTTGTGTTTAAAAGAAACAGTTAACTGTTTCATCTTATTTGGGTTTAGAAAGGAAGGGTCAATGATTGTGTCGCAATTCTCCAGCATATTTTTTATGTTAGGGATACTTGACAATTGTTCATATACACTTCTTGCACTAGATTCACAGGCTTCTGAATTCATATACCGAGTTTCTAATATTTTGAAAACACCTGTTCTATTAATAAGCGGAATAGGCTGATGCACAGAAAAATAAGTATTTTCAGGAAAGACCTGGGAGATAAGGGAATCATGAGCCTGATTTGTAACAGTATATACGTGCTCTTCCGTCATAGGAAAATGCTTTGTTATATTATTAAAACTCGTAAAGTTATCAGAATTATCAGAAGAAGGAACAGTAACTCCTTCTGCAAGCGTTGAACCTATAAAAGCCCCAAGGCTACCTATAAATAATAATTGTACCAATAAACTCTTATTTCTCAGTTTTCCAATATCCAAATTCTCCGGAAGATAAAAACTTTGAGTCTCCGGGATATCACTCTGAATTCGTTGTGCGTATGTTCCTCTAACTTTTCTCTGTTCCTGTTCATATTTCCAAGACGCCTGACAGGGATTTACAAGAAGAGATAATGTAACAACAATAGATAAAATTATTTTTTTTAGCATTATATAAAAACTTCATTATGATTTAATATTAACTTAGATAGAATATATAAAATTATGTCAATAGTCAAGTGGCATTTCCTTAAGGGGCACCGTCATATGTTGGTTCCATGCCGACAAACTTTAAGAGTAGAAAGTTCATTGTGGTGGTTTGGGTACCTTTGTTTGGATGGAACCAATTTTCAGCTTCAAAAACCTATATTGTATGCGGGTTTTGGAAATATAAATATCTTGATTTGCAAAGAAATAACGGCTTCAAGGTGGTTTTATACAGAACCGCTAAGTGGGTATTGGACCAAAATCTCGCCGCTTATGCAGCTTCGAGGGAACTGGGCCTATATATTATCCGGACTTTCACCGTCGTTACGTACAAAACAAATCAGCCTAATATTCTTAGGACGCTTACCGCTATAAACCGACAACCTCTCCCGAAAGATTTATATAAAGAAACTCATAGTCCAGTTGGGGAAATTTCTTTTCAAGCCAAGCTTGTGTGATAGAAACTTGGTTTTTATGCATTAGGATCTCATCAGACTTTTTACTTGGAACGCCTCTTAACTTTTGGAAAGCCCCGCATTCTTCATGGTTAAGAATGATAATTTTCTTGATGCTATGAAGCCCCAAAGCAAGGGTAATAACTTCTTCAAAGGTTTCATTCCAATGGGGATACTCGGGACAACAAGCGCCAAGAGAAGCGCCGGGCAAGGTAAAAATATCGTAATTTCCGATAAGGCCTCGTGCGTCTAAATAATCGCAAATTAAATGTGGAAAACGATAATCAATACAAGACAGTATTAAAACATCACACTGTAATTTTAATTGTTTCATAAGATACACTTATTTAGGAAGAGTTATAGGTCACCCTATCACCGATTAATAGGTCTATCAACAGAGAACCTATATTTTACTCTCCCTTATCGCATAGGAGCGCAAAAATGAGTCTTATATATGAAAAACAACGACTTAAATGAAAGGGAAGTTGGCATTCTCAAGAGGAAAAATTTGAAATTCTTTTGAAAGTCTAAGGGCAGGGACAAATTTTTAAAAGGTTGATGATTTTGAAAAAACACCTCCTGATTATGCTTCGTAGGGAAAGAAAGCTAACTTTATCCCTTCATCAAAGCCTCAAGCTCACCGTTTTTATCCATGGCTTGAAGTTCATCAAAGCCCCCTACGTGGAGATCTCCGATAAAAATTTGAGGAACAGTCTTGCGCCCTTGTGCTTTTTTAACGAGCATCATACGCAATTGAGGATCTGAAACATCTACTTCCGAATAAGGATATCCTTTTCGTTGGAGGAGCGTTTTCGACGCATCACAATAAGGACAGCGCTTGGTTGTATAAACAATAATTTTTTCTTTCATCGACAGACACTCGTCTATTTGGCTCATCTTATCACTTCATCTTTCCGGTGTTTTTATCAAATCACCTTAAAAAGTTTTTTTTCACAATAATTATCCCTTTACAAACGAGCAACTCGAGCAAGCGTCAGGATATTAATCTCTGAAACACCTTCTTGTTGAAGAGCTTCCGCACACGCCTTTGCCGTTGCACCGGATGTATAAACATCATCTACGATAGTTATTACTTTTTTATTAACAATGTTCTTATTCTTTGACGGGACGACGAACTTCCCGGAAACATTTGTGTGGCGCTCTTCCTTTGTAAGGTAACCTTGAGTCGGTGTATGTGACGTGCGCTCAAGCCCCTCCAGCAATGCCGGTACCCTGCACACTTTTTCAAGCTCGTTTACCAATAGGGCTGCTTGATTGTATTGACGCTTTAAAAGGCGCTTCCAATGAAGGGGAACGGGCACAAGGTAATCCGTCCGTTCCAAAATATCTTTACCCGCCTTAGCAAGCCATTGTCCGAACGCCGGAGCCATATGGGTCGCATCCCCATGCTTAAAACGCAAAATAAGGTCTTTGCTTTTATCATCATAGAGCAAAGAAGAAACAGAACGATGAAACGGCGGCGGATCTTTAAGACAAGACGGACAGGTCAGAGCGTTTTCACCGGCGCCGTCTTGAGTCTTTAGATCAATAACCTCAAAGGGGATGCCGCATCGATCACACTTAGCATCTGACAAAAACGTTAAGTCGCCCCAACAAGATGCACAAATATGTCCTTGCTCCTCAATAACATCCCGACAAACCAAACAGCGGGCAGGAAGTAAGAATTGCAGAATTTTCTTCAAAGGACCTCGGGCCATATTTCATCAGACCTTTTAGTTTAAAAGGTGGGATTCATAAGGACTATCCAAAGAAAACGTCGGAATATCAACGTCAATAAAATTTCCCTGTGTTTTTTCCAAGGCATATTTCCCTGTCATAAAACCTGAGGTTGTCACAAGGGGGATCGTGTTCGTATATTCAAAAGCATCCCCCGGCTTCAAAGCAGGTTGATCTTTAAAAACACCCGCCCCGGAGATATTTTGTGTCGCACCTCGGGCATCAATGACTTTCCACCGGCGATCAAGAATTTTAACGGGTGAGAGGCTACGATTTTCAATGCGCACCTGATAAGCCCATAAATAAAAATGCTCTTCGGGCCTAGATTCTTCATCCATAAAAACAGGTGTGACAAGAACGCGGATATCATCGGTCGTTTTTTCAAAGGTATAGAGTGAAGACATTACGGTTTTGGACTCCTATTCAAGGTCGCAATTGATCCGGACTCCCAAGGCGTAAAGCGTGCCGAAACCACAAAAATAGTTATCGGTTGCCCTCCGTTTTGAGGTTATTGTTAATCAGTCATAGGTTTGTAGCTACGGCTCAAGACCTGCGCGTTTAAGGTAATTTTCGATGGCATCAAGAGATTTGTCAAGCTCATCTTGAGAATTTGCCTCCGCTCTGGCCACAAGAATTTCTTGGGTATTGGAAGCACGCAAAAGCCACCAGCCTTTTTCTGTCAAAACTCTCACACCGTCCACACTATTATAAAGCACGCCGTCTCGGTCTAAACAAGCTTGCACGGCCTTAGCAACGGCAAATTTATCAAGATGCTCACAAGGAATGCGAATTTCCGGGGTGTTAAAAACCGGCGGTAATTCGTCAATCCACCGAGATAGTTTAATCCCTTTTGCACTGAGAATCCCAATAAAACGAAGGGCCGCATAAAGGGCGTCATCATACCCGTAATAACGATCGGCAAAAAAGATATGACCGCTCATCTCACCCGCTAAGGGACTCCCCACTTCTCTCATCTTTTTCTTGATAAGGGAATGTCCGGTACGCCACATTAAGGGCTCTCCGCCTAACTCTTTCACATAATCAAAAAGTCGTTGACTGGTTTTAACATCGGCAATAATTGTTGCCTTAGGATGGGAGGCAAGAACTTCTTCGGCAAACAACGCCATCAGCTGGTCGCCAAAAAGAATACGTCCTTTATCATCCACAACACCGATTCGATCCCCGTCTCCGTCGAAAGCAATACCAAAATCACAATCCATATGATCGACTAACTCGACCAATTGCTCTAAATTTTCTTCAACGGTCGGATCAGGATGATGAGCCGGGAATGTCCCGTCAATGTCTCCGTTGATCAGATAATGCTCTCCCTCAATTTGAGCAAGGAGGTCTTGAACGACCTCACCCGTTGCCCCGTTTCCGGGATCCCAAGCAACTCGGACATTTATGTTGCTATAATGGGTTGTGAAATCAGAAACAAGGCATTGAACATACTCATTATGAAGGTTCTCAACACGGTGATTTCCGGCCTCTTGATCCGTAATTAAATCATTGGTTGTAATGAGCGTTTCAAGTTCTTGAATCTCCGAGCCAAAAAGAGCTTGCTGATCAATGACCATTTTAAAACCGTTGTACTCCGGGGGATTGTGAGACCCCGTGATCATCAAAGCACCATGGGCTTTAAAATAATGAGAGGCAAAGTAAAGCAACGGGGTCGGTCCGCAACCGATACTGATCACGTCTGCCCCTGCAGCTTTAAAGCCTTTAATAAGAGCAGTCTCAAGCTCCGGTGAACTTAAACGCCCGTCATACCCCAAAACAAGAGTCGATCCGCCCGTCATGCGCTTTACTTTTGTAGCAAAAGCTTGTCCCAGCAAAGTCACCCCGGCCTCATCAAAATCCTGCCCGACAACACCACGGATATCATATTCACGAAAAATAGAAGAGTTGAGCATAAAATCGCTCCTTTAAGCTGATTTAACGGCAGTATCGCAAGAAGGATCAAATACGACTCGACCGATAGAATGGTAAGTCAGCCCTTGTTTTTCAATCTCGGAAATAGGGTAAACATTTCGAAGATCAACAACAGTCGGCGTCTTAAGAAGACCCTTTACTTTTTCAAGATCCAACGCTCTAAATTCATTCCATTCGGTGATAATCACCAAGGCATCCGCATTTTTCATCACATCATAGGCGTCTTGCCCGTACTCGATATCGGTGAAATGTTCTTGAGCTTCTTTAAGCCCTTGGGGATCAAAAGCGGCAATAGACGCTCCTGCCTTTTGAAGGTCGGGGATAATATCCAAACTGGGGCTATCGCGCATATCATCGGTATTGGGCTTAAATGTAAGACCTAAAATCGCAATTTTCTTACCCTGAACAGAGCCGCCGCAAGCTTTGATAATTTTACGAGCCATGTCTCTTTTACGCTCGTCATTGGCCGCCACAACGGCACTAACAATAGTCGGTTCGGCATTAAAATCTTTTCCTGTTTGAAGGAGCGCCAAAGTATCTTTTGGAAAACAAGACCCTCCGTAACCGGGACCCGCATGTAAAAATTTTGATCCGATGCGGTGATCAAGACCCATTCCTTTAGAAATTGCCTGCACATCAGCGCCACATTCTTCACATAGATCCGCCATTTGGTTGATAAACGCAATCTTAGTCGCTAAAAACGCATTAGCCGCATACTTAATTAACTCCGAACTTTCAGGGTTCGTGAAAAGCATCGGTGTTTCAAGGAGATAAAGGGGGCGATAAAGTTCTCGCATAACGGCTTCAGCTCGTTTCGTATCACATCCGATAACAATACGGTTAGGGCGCATAAAGTCTTCAATGGCCGACCCTTCCCGTAAAAATTCCGGATTTGAGACAACGTCAAAATCGGCAGAAGGATTCGCCTCTTGAACAAGTTTTGTCACAACGCGAACCGTTCCGACGGGAACCGTTGATTTTGTCACAAGAACCGTATACCCCTTAAGATTTACAGCCACTTCCTTGGCAACGGCATGAACATACTGCATGTCTGCTCGGCCTGTTTTCGGATCGGAAGGCGTTCCGACGGCAATAAAAACAACATCGGCCTTGGCAACGGCCTCTTTCAGATCCACTGTGAAAAAGAGGCGTTTTTTACTTTGATTTGTTTCAACAAGGCGGTCAAGTCCGGGTTCATAAATGGGAATAATGCCTTTGTGAAGGTTCTCGATTTTATTTTTATCTTTATCAACACACGTCACTTCAAAACCAAACTCGGCCAAGCATGTTCCTGTAACAAGCCCCACATAACCTGTTCCAATAACCGTTACTTTCATGTCATTTACTCCGCTTTATTAACTAACTTTATTCTTCTGTGTCGTCATTTTGTGAAAGTCTGCTATAAACTCGGAAACCTCATCCACAATATCCTCCCTATCCAAAGCAACCCTTAAGTTGGCTTTTATATAGCCTGCTTTTGACCCGCAATCCAAACGCTCTCCTTCATAACGGAAACCATAGAAGTCCTGCTCTTTCAAAAGAGGCGTAAACGCATCGGTGAGCTGAATCTCACCGCCAACGCCTTTTTCTTGAGTTTCAAGAAAATCAAAAATACGAGAATCCAGAATATAACGTCCGACAACAGCCTGACGGGACGGTGCATCGGCCAAATTCGGCTTTTCAACAACACCTTTTATTTGAAAAAGGTTTGTGGAAGCTTCGTGCTTTGGTGAGACGATACCATAGCGATTTACATGGGCATCGGGGACTTCCATAATAGCTAAAATATTATTTTGTACGTGTTCATAAGCCTCAACCATTTGCTTTAAACAAGGCGTCTTTGAATAAATAAAGTCATCGGCTAAAAGAACCGCGAAAGGCTCGTCATGGATAAAATGCCGAGCACACCAAACCGCATGACCAAGCCCTAAAGGTTGTTGTTGACGTGTATAGGTTACGGAACCGGGCTTAAACATAATGGATTCGAGATCCGATAACTCTTTCTTTTTACCTTTTGCCTTTAAGGTTGCTTCAAGCTCAAAAGAAAGGTCAAAATGATCCTCTATGGCTGTTTTATTGCGGCCTGTTACAAAAATAAATTCTTCAATCCCCGCAGCCGCGGCTTCTTCCACGGCGTACTGAATCAAAGGTTTATCAACGATTGGAAGCATTTCCTTAGGCAAGGCTTTTGTGGCCGGCAAAAAACGCGTTCCAAGCCCCCCGACGGGAAATATCGCCTTACGAACTTTTTTTATCATAAAATCAACCTTCAAAAATTGTTACAGTATAATCGTTTTTTAAGAGAAAAATCAAGTTTTTACAAACAAGGCGTTTTTAACCTAAAAAGCGTTTAACACCATACTCCCATTGAAAAAAGTGAAAAACAGCCTATACTGAGTCCGTAAAACCATATTTTTAGAAAGCTCCGACATGAATATCGATAAAATAAAATGCGGCGAAAATGCGCCGTGGGACTGCAATGTGATCATTGAAATTTCAGCTAGAGGCGATCCCGTAAAATACGAATTAGATAAAGAATCCGGCGCCCTATTTGTCGATCGTATGTTGCACACATCTATGCAGTACCCGGCAAATTACGGCTTTATCCCCCACACTCTTTCAGACGACGGCGATCCTGTTGACGCTCTTGTCTTAACCAGTATGCCCATTGTTCACGGTGCCGTTATACGCGCACGTCCTATTGGCGTTCTCATTATGGAAGACGAATCCGGGCAAGATGAAAAAATCTTAATGGTTCCCGTAGACAAACTCTTCCCCTATTATGCAAATGTTAAAAATCACACAGATCTTCCTCCTATTGTTCTTGAGCAAATCTCACACTTTTTTGAGCGCTATAAAGATCTTGAAAAGGAAAAATGGGTCAAAATTATACGCTGGGGAGACGCTCGAGAAGCAGCTGATCTCATCCAAGCCGGTATAGATAGAGTGAAATAATTTTTCCATTTGTCATTTTTCAAATTAGCCGATAAGCTACTTTAAGATTGCTTTAAAACCGAACAATAATAAGGATTTATCCGTGTCTGTTTCTGAATTACCGTCTAGAATGCCTGAAGATTTTGCCCTAGAAAAACAACCAAAAGCACTCTACGTTCTTTTCTTCGCCGAACTTTGGGAACGTTTCAGCTTCTATGGCATGAGAGCACTTCTTGTTTTATATATGACTAAGGAACTTGTGTTTAGCGACCACAATTCCTATGGCATTTTAGGGGCTTATGGTGCCCTTGTGTACGGGTCAAATATTCTAGGGGGGTATTTAGCCGATAATTTCTTAGGAAATAGACGCGCCATTATCATCGGAAGTTTCTTTATTATTTTAGGACATATTACTTTATCACTCCCCTTAGGGGAACATTCCTTCTTTTACGGATTGGCATTCTTAGTTGTGGGAACCGGATTTTTCAAACCTAACGTCTCTAGCTTTCTGGGACAGTTTTATCATAAGAATGACTCAAGACGTGACGGCGGCTTCACCATTTTTTACATGGGCATTAATGTGGGCGCCCTTTTTGCACCTTTGGTCTGCGGTACGGTCGGCGAGCTTTACGGTTGGCATTATGGATTCGGTCTTGCCGCCATAGGTATGTTTGCAGGAGCCATCGTATTTTACGGAGGGTACAGACATTTCGGACGCATCGGTCTCCCCCCTTTTCCACAAGAACTAAAACGTCCGATTTTGCTCGGTTTATCCTTAAGCAAAATCATTGTCTTAGGCTCTCTCCTTTTTGTCCCGCTTGTGGTTTTCATGATTCGAAACCATCATAATATGGGAAGTTTTCTAACTATTGCCGGCGTTATTGTTTTCATTATTATCTCTACGGTGGCCTTTAAATCATCTCTTGAGGAAAGAAAATGCATTTTTACATTATTACTAATGTTTGTCTTTGTTTCTTCTTTCTTTGCGATCTTCGAGCAATTAGGGGGCTCTCTTTTATTATTTACAGAGCACAATATAAACCGTGAATTTCTTGGCATGACCGTTCCCGCCTCTTGGTCTCAGTCTTTAAATCCGGTCTTTATTATTTTATTCAGCCCCCTTGTGGCCTCGTTTTGGTCGAAACTGGGGCAACATAAATTAGAACCCCTAACACCCTTTAAATTCTTAGTAGGCTTCCTTATATCGGGTTTTGGATTTTATTTATTTGTTTTAGGCATTCAATCCCATGTCGACGGTTTTGTACATATAATGTGGCTTGTAGCCGGAACTGCCTGCTTTACCCTTGGAGAAATTTTTATTTCCCCTGTCGGATTGTCTATGGTAACGCGCCTTGCCCCCGCTCGCCTAGGCAGTCTAATGATGGGAACTTTCTTTTTCTCTCACGCCTTTTCCCATTTTCTAGCCCAAAAAATAGCGCAAGTCTTCGGCGCCCCCGAAGGGGTTGATACAAAGTCCGATATTATGGCCTCACTTGCAGGTTTTGAAAGCATTTTTACCTTTGTCTCTCAATTCGCCTTTGCCTCAGCAGGAGCTGTTTTAATAGCAACACCTCTGATTTATAGTGTTTTTAAACGCCACGCTTAAAAAGCTAAACCTCCCCTTTCTCAACAAGATTGACAACGGGGAGGTTTTATCCCTATTCTTTTAATAAATAGAAAAGGTAACCCTATGAAACGATCCCCTCTTTTTTGGAGCGCTTTTGACCGCCTCAAAATTGTTTTTTTCCTCATTATGATGATGTGGATCGTTATTCGGTGGTCCGTTTAATAAAATATTATGTTAAAAAATCTTTTCCCCGAAAAACAAAACTTACAGTCCCGATCTTTATACGAAACCCATGATCACGGACGGGATCTTATTCGCTTAGAAAATATCTCCGTTACCTATCGCCACCACATCGCCCTTGAAAAAATCAACTGCTGTTTTGAGCAAGGAAGCCTCACGGCTATTATCGGACCAAATGGCGGAGGAAAAAGTACCCTTCTAAAAGCCATTCTCGGAATAGTACCCCTTGCGTCCGGAAGAATCTCTCTCAACGTCTCTTTGGACAAAACAATTTCCTATCTCCCTCAACAAGCAGAAATGGATCGCTCTTTTCCTCTCACCGTTCAAGATGTGGTCGCGACCGGCCATTGTCAGCATGAAGGTTTTTTTAAACGTTTCGACAAAAATTTGCAAAAAAAGGTAGAATCTGCCCTTGAAGAAGTCGGTATGCTTGAGTGTATGAACAGAGCCCTTGACGAACTGTCGGGCGGACAATTTCAGCGCGTCCTTTTTGCCCGTCTGATTCTTCAAGATGCCGATTGCATTTTACTGGATGAACCTTTTACAGCCATTGACAGTTATACCATTAACGATTTGATCAAAGTCATTTTAAAATGGCACAAAGACGGCAAAACCTTGTTGATTGTGAACCATGACCTTGACCTTGTTCAAGACCATTTTCCAACATCTATGATGATTGCACGACGCATTTTAGATTGGGGCAAGACAAAAGATGTCATCACCTTGGATAATCTACGCCGCGCAAAACATATTTCAAGACACTTGGAAAACCGTGACGTTGACCCCGGAGATGAAATTTTTGAGGTAAAGGCAACTTAAATGTACGAGTTTTTTATAGAACCTTTTGCTTCCTTTATGTTTATGAAGCGCGCTCTTGCCGCGTGTTTTGCCTTGTCCCTTGGCTGTGCCCCCATTGGGGTCTTACTGGTTTTACGCCGCATGAGCCTTATGGGGGATGCTTTATCACACTCTATTTTACCCGGCGTTGCCGTGGGATATGTTTTTGCAGGGCTTTCTTTACCCATCATGGGAATCGGCGGTTTTATCGCGGGTCTTTTTGTAGCCTTCATTGCAACCCTTGTAACCCGCCATACCATTTTAAAAGAAGATGCAAGTTTTGTCGGGTTTTATTTAATTGCCCTTTCCTTGGGGGCTGTCATCGTCTCTATTTTTGGCAGCAACGTCGACTTATTACACATTCTCTTCGGACAAATTTTAGGCGTTACAACGGATGCCCTTTATTTGATCGGAGCCATTACAACCTTTTCCCTTGTGACGCTTAGTTTTATTTACCGACCGCTCATGATTGAATGCTACGACCCCGTTTATATGCGCTCCATCGGTGCCAGCGGTGCTTTTTATCATGTTATTTTCATGATGTTAGTCGTCTTAAACATGATTGCTGCTTTTCAAGCTCTGGGGACTCTCATGGCTCTCGGTATGATGATGCTTCCTGCCGTTGCCGCTCGTTTTTGGGGTCGGGAAGTCGGCAGTATTTTTGTCATTGCCTTTATACTAGCCTTTATTTCAGGGTATTTAGGACTCCTTTTATCTTATCATTACAAACTACCCAGCGGGCCTGCCATTATTTTAGTCGCCGGGGTCATTTATATTATTTCACTTTTAATCGGCAAGTACGGTTCCGTTCGCCGAAGGGTTCTCTCATGATCAAAAAAGTCGTTTTTACCCTTTCCTTTCTTCTTTCTTTTTTTGCGTATCTAGAACCGAAAGCAGATAATCCTACACAAGAAAAACTTATTGTGACGGCGAGCTTTAGCATCCTTGGAGATGTTATTAAAAACATAGGAGGGGATCTCGTTACCGTTAATGTGATCGTAGGCCCGAACCAAGACACTCATGTTTACGAACCCACCCCTGATGATAATCTTTTAATTATTAGCTCCGACCTTGTCGTTATTAACGGTTTGAGTTTTGAAACATGGTTTGAGCGCCTTGTCTCGGCTTCCGGTTATAAAAAACCTATTATTGTGGCCTCACAAGGCATCCCGTTTCATAAAATGATGGAACCGCAAATTTCTAATGAACCCGTTCCCGACCCCCATGTATGGAACGATGTACGGCATGTCGCAACGTGGGTCTATAATATCAAAAAAGCTTTGCAAGAGTTTGATCCTCAAAATGCAGCTGTCTATGAGGAGAGGGCAACTCTCTATTTAAAAGAACTGCAAAACCTTGACCGGTGGATTAAAGAGCAGTTCAAGGACGTTCCCGAAGAGTCTTGCAAAGTAATCACGGCTCATGATGCTTTTAATTATTTTGAAAAAGCCTATGGTCTGGTTTTCTTATCGCCCCAAGGACTTTCAACGACCGACGAACCGTCAGCCCATGAGATGGCCTCTCTTATTAAGCAAATCAAGAAAGAGAAAATAAAAACGATCTTTGTAGAAAACATCTCAAGCCAACGTCTCATTCGGCAATTAGCCGCTGAGACGGGAGCTAAAATTGGAGGCACCCTCTATTCCGATGCCCTATCAACCGCAGAGGAACCTGCTAGCACCTACATCAAACTCATGGAAAGCAACGTTAAAACCCTTGCACAATCCCTTGGATGTTTCGTGTCTCCTTTATAAAACTCACAGATATTATTTCGATATTCCTCAACATATAAAATAGATCTAGTCACCTATAATTCAATAATAAGAATTTTAACGTTTTTTTATTCCCTTTAATTTAATATTCTTTCTCCCTATTTTTTTCTAAAAAGATACTTTCTTTTGCCATATTGTTAATATTTTTCTGAAAAACTCATAATGATTGCCGCCATGGCTTGGCAAAGACTTGCTTTTGAAAAAAGAGGCTATAAATAGAGGGTTTGTTCATGAAAATTAATATAAAATTAAAACTATACGAAGCATTTGTTATCTTAGGCGCTATATTCATGGGGATCTCCCCGGCACAAACAAGTGCAAGTATTCAACATTTTAGCGCTATTTTAGTTTTAGACAGCCCTGACCAAGAGGGCAAGACCTATAACTCCTTCCGCACAACACAAGATCCCTATATCATTGAACGCCTAGAAGAAATCAACAGCGGCTCCTTTCGAATTCTTGATCCCGGCATTCTGAATAAAACATGGGAAGAACTAAGCGAGGAAGATAAACAAGGCGTTATACGGGACACGCTTCCCGACCGCGCAGGTCTTGATCACCAAAATGTCTCCGGAAGCGGGCAATTCGGTCAGGAGGGTTTAACGGAAATTGTCGAGCGTATCAGGGAAACCGACTTTACCGGAGAAATCGTTTTCTTTGATCATAGAGAAGAACCCCATGGATTTTTAGAAAGCGGTATCCCCTTAAGTCTTTACGGCCGAGCCGATGCTTATAGCATCGGTAAAACATGGTCGGAGTTAGAAGCCGTCGAACGTAACTTTATTTTATCTATTGCCGGCCATAAAGAAGTACAACTTCACCAAATTACAGCTAAAGAAGAGGGACTTGTCACCGAAGCCAAAACTTTTATGACCCCTGTTATGGATGTTTATACCGAAAAGTATCTTGTTAAGAACCTTAACGGCCACGGATATTTGCGCATTGGCATTACGGATCATCATCGCGCTATGGACGATGATTTAGATGATATCATTAAAGCCTTTGATGCCCTTCCCTTTGGGACTTGGAAGCATTTCCATTGCCGTGGGGGCAAAGGACGGACAACAACGGGGATGGCTCTGTTTGATATTCTCTCCAATCATAGAAATGCCGACCTTTCTTTCCAAGATATTATGGTTAGACAATACCTTATCGGCGGCTCGAATTTACTCTCCGTTCCGACAAAGGATCCCTCAAAACAGTGGAAAGCCAAAGAAGCCTATGATCGTATTCGAACCATTTATAATTTTTATCAAAGAATTAACGAACAAGAAATGAAAACACGGAAATTCTACGAAGAAGACACAGAGTCTTTTCAAAGCAGTTCCTTAACGGCACATGTCAGTTCATAAAGCTAAAAAAGAACTTAAGGGAGAAAACAACAGAAAAAAAAGCTGTTTTCAGAGTGCTTTCTCCCTTACACTGGTCTTAATAAGACTTTTAGAAAGGCTTCTTTAATGACGGCACGTATTTACAAACCTAATCGCCATACTATGCAAGTAGGGCGTGCAAAAACAAGGCAGTGGCTTTTAGAATATTCTCCGTCGGGGGATCGTTTTTTAGATCCTTTAATGGGCTGGACCTGCAATACGCAAACCCAAACCCAGCTGCGTCTCAAATTTCCGACAAAAGAAGCCGCAACACGATATGCTGAGAAAAACAAGATTCCTTACACCGTTATTCCTCAACAAGTTCCCGTGCAGCAGAAAAAAAGCTACGCCGATAATTTCGCGAACAACCGTCTGAAATAAGGATTATTAAAAAAGAAACGTAGGCTTTTCACACGCGAAAGACGCCGGTCGACTTTCTAATTAACTTGACCAACCTATCATATGCACCAAATCAAAGGTCGCCACGAGCGTGTCATCCTTTTGAGGAAAGAGCGAAAAATAATTTTGTTGAGCCCGCTCAAAATAGTCCTTTGAAATTTTAGGCGACCGTTGATCCCTCAACGCATTAGATTCTCCCATGGCTCGTAAATCTTGAATAAGAGCCTTTATACGGGGATAAGAAACACCGATTTCTTCATGGTCAACGACGGCATCTTTAAAACCGGCAGATTGCAACAAACGGGTTGCAGCCTCAGGTTTAATCATAGGAGAAACCCTGGCAAAGGCGCCTCCGTAAAGATCAATATCTGTTTTTAAAAGAGCTTGGCGCATCTCCGTTAAGGTTGTCCCGCCCAAAAAACCGGACAGATACAGGCCGCCGGATTTCAAAAGACGTTTTATATCTCGCAAATATCCTAAGGGATCGTTGAGCCAGTGAAACACAAACCCTTCCAGAATAAGGTCATAATGATTATCTTGAAAAGGCAAGTTATTTTCCACAAACCTCTCCCCTAAAAAAGGGTCAAAAACATCAATAACAACGCCTTTTAAATGAATTTGCGGCAGACCTGCCGGACACCCGATAATAAGAATCCTATTGAGATTTTCTCTATTCTTCGGCAACCGTTTTATCAAGGTTTTTTCAATATCTTGCGCCAGATAGGAGGCTTTTTGAAAAGTATGCCGGGCACGCTGTTTTCGACAACCGAGTAAGGTTTGAGAAAAGAGGGGGAGCGACACTATAAAACCTTTTCCATAGCATGCCATAGGCGATCGGGATTTAAATTTGATAAGATCGGCTCTTCAAACAGAGATACGTTATCTCCTCGAGGGGCGTTAAGGTCGGCCTTACAATAATTCGACCACGGCACAAACGTGGGCTTGCCGGATGCGCACGCTAAAAAGGTAGGCCCCGTATCGTTTCCGATAATGACCTTAGCTCGATGAGCAATGCCTAAAATATCGTAAAGTTTGGTCTTACCGGTCACGTCCACAACCAAAGGAGAACGTTGTTTAATAGCCTGAGCAATAGGGGTTTCGTCCGGCCCTCCGATAATAACCGTTTCAAAACCTCGGTCTTTTAGGCGCGTTGCAAGGTCTGCGTAAAATAGAGCAGGCCATCTTTTCTCAAGGGTATGGGAAGAACTTCCCGGAATCATTAAGGCAAATTTCCGAGGAAGAGTTAAAGAAAGCCCCGTCTTGAGCCAAGATAAGTCGGGCTGTAAATCCGTTTTCCCTTTTAAATCAAGCCCGGCAATACGAAGCTGCTCTGCTAAACGCTCATAAGGGTGCAACACTTTCTTTTGAGACATCTTTTGATAAAAAGAACAACCTTTAACATTTCCGGACCATTGAATCTTACGACGAAAATTAAGAATCTTAAAATAACGCCCCGTCCGTTTAGAACCTTGCAGGTCATAGACGAGATCAAAATTTTTCTCATGAATCCGGTTCGTGATTTTTAAATAATGGGCAAAACTACGTTTTCTTTCATCCAACATGATGTCATCAAAAAACTCTGTTTTTCTGCAGAAATCTTCAAATAAAGGCATGGTGAGAAGCGTAATACGGTCTTGCTTATGATTTTCTGCAATGACCTGAAAAGCCCCTAAAGACTTTACAATATCACCAAAAGCACCGTGACGAATCACAAGAATTTTTTGAGGGTGGGGCAGTATTATTTGGGGCATAACCTTAACGATCTCTTTTTAAAACGCATTCATACACGGCAATTGTTTTTTCAAACATAAGCCGATCACTATAATTTTCTTGCACACGGGTCAGGGCTTTTTTTATAAAAGGGCTACAGTCTGTTTCAAGAGCCTGTCGAATTTGTGCGGCCAGGTCCTCATGATCTCCTGCTTTATGAAGCAGGCCTGTTTTGTTCTTCTCTATTATCCGAGCAGGCGCGCCTAAGTTCGAAGCGATAACGGGAACCTCCATGGCTTGAGCCTCAATAATAACACGCCCAAAGGCTTCCGGCTCCGTTGACGCGTGAATAACCAAATCCCCCGCACAATAAGCCGCCGGCATATCATCCACATGGTCTACAAAACGCACATTATTCTCTAAAGAAGCCTTTTGAACCTGTTCGTCAAGCTCTTGTCTATAAGCATGACGCCCTTGATCCGAACCAATAAACACACAAACAAGGCAGGCCTTTTGCGGGATAAGGATCTCAAGGGCTTTAAGGACGACACCTTGCCCCTTCCAGCGTGTTAAACGCCCCGGAACTAAAATAACTTTATGCTCCTTTGTAAGTCCCCATTGCGTCCTTAAGTCTTGAATACGTTTTGTTGAAACGGCTTCTCTACTAAATTCTTTTAAATCAACCCCCCTATTAATCAAGGTAAGAGCCTTTGGTTTCAGGCTCTTGGCGTAATTGGCTAAAACATGGTCTTGGATAAACTGCGAAATCGCAATAACCCTCTCACCGCCAGCCATAACAGAATTATAAGCTTTTTTAAAACGCCCCAAAAAAGTTTTCTCAAAATTATAAGTTCCGTGAAAAGTCGTTACAAAAGGAACACCTGCCGCTTGTGCGGCAAAGTAAGCACTCCACGCAGGAGCCCTGGATCGGGCATGAACAAGATCAATTTTATAGGCTTTGATAATGTCTTTCAGGCGAAAAACATTCTTTAAAATAACTAACGGGTTCTTAGAAGCCAGATCAAAAGAAAAATGTTTTATTTTTTTTTCATCTAAAATACGACATAAATCTCCGCCCTTTGAGGCAACAAAAGGAACATGACCTTTTTTCAGCAAAAAGGATGCCAGATCAATGGTGCCGCGCTCCACCCCTCCTGACTGTAAAGCCGGAAGCACTTGCAAAATCCGCAATCGAGGATGTTTTTTTTGTTCTTGCATTGCCAATTAGACCAAATTATCCTAAGGTTTATTTATAAATTTTATAAAAAGTTAACTTATTTTAGATACACTGTACCTAAGTTAATAGTAGAAAAATGTGGAAAGTTAAATGGATTTTATCAAAAAACCAACTTTAATCGGCATCGCTATTGCGATTCTTGTAACATCATTAATCGGTGCAGGGTTCTATTTGTCCAGAAAAGATGACGCACAACAAGCTCGTCCGGACAGTGTTCGCGTCGAAGTCGACAAAGTTCGCAGAGGGTCGCTAACCCGTGAAATGACCGTTGTCGGTACCCTCGAAGCCGACCACTTTGTGACTATAAAAGCACAAATTAGAGGCTTAGTCTCCAAGGTCTACATTGTTGGTGGCGAAAATGTGCAAAAAGGTGATTTGCTCTTTGAACTGGACGACCGTACTTATAGTGCACAACTCAAAGAAGCCCAAGCCTTACTTACCCTTGCCGAATCAGCTTTTGAACGTGAAAAAAAACTGAGTGATAAAAATTTTGGAACGGTTAAAAAGCTTGAAGAAGCCCGTGCGCAATTCCTAAAAACCCAAGCCGGTGTTGAAAAAGCCCAAAAAGACCTTGACGATACAAAAATTCGAGCTCCCTTTGAAGGTATTGTCGGTCTGCACCACATTAGTACGGGAACTCCTATTACAGCCGACCTTGACTTAGTTTCCATTACCGATATGGATCCCATGAAGGTTAACTTCAAAATGCCGTCTAAATTTATCCCCCACCTAAATGTCGGCCAACGCATTAAAGTATCTGTCGACAGTTACCCTAACCAAGAGTTTCCTGGTGAAATTGAAGCTATTGATGCTCAAGTTGATACGGGCGCCCAAAGTATCGCCATCCAAGCAGCCATTCCTAACAAAAAAAATCTATTGAAACCCGGTATGTTTGTTCGTGTAAAAGTCATTGTCGGTTCTCAAGACAACAGTCTTATCGTCCCGGAAGAATCCATTGTCAACGTCTCTGATCAAACCTATGTTTGGAAGGTGATCGAACACCCGGAGCATCCCGGTTTATATGTTGTTTTCCGTATACAAGTGCTAACCGGAATTCAAGAAAAAGATCGGATGGAAATCACAAAAAATTTAAAAGAAGGTGATATTATTGTCACCGTCGGACACCAAAAAGTTGCCGACGGTGTGCCTGTTAGTTTTGACCTTCGAAGTATAGATCTTGCACCGCCGGAAGACGAAAGTTTAGCCCCCTCCGGACAAAAGGAAGAAACGAAAAAAGAACAAGACAAAGCTAAGCCGGAAAAAGATCAGGCTCCTTCCTTATGGATGAAACTTAAAGGTCTTTTTACCTCCAAAAAAACAGCAAAAACAGAACCGAAGGAAGATCCTAAAAAAGATCCTTCTTCACCGACGACAGCAGACAACCTTAAAGAGCCCACAGAGCCGGCACAGGATGATTCTCAAAGAAAAGAAACAGCTCCTAAAGAGCCGAAAGCGCCGATAGGAAAAGAAACCGAGCCTAAAAAGACCGATACAAAAGGAGATGCAGCAGATAAGGCTGCAGCACCAGTCTCCTACAAAGAAACGCCACGGTCTACGGTTCGCTATTACAATAAAACAAATAATAATTTAAAAGCTCTTTTCTCAAACGCAAGCAAGAAGTAGGAAGTTAGATGAAGCTAACAGACCTTTGTATTAAACGCCCCGTTCTCTCCACTGTGCTCTCGCTGATTATCATTGCATTGGGCATTGTTGCCTTTGAGCAACTGCAAGTTCGTCAATACCCTCAAATTGACTATCCGAAAATCAGTGTTTCGACACAACTTGAGGGCGCAAGTCCGCTTATTATCGAATCAACGATTACAAAAATTCTCGAAGATGCCCTGTCGGGCATTGAAGGCTTGAAAGATATGAAATCTAAAAGCTCTACGGGAGAAAGCCGCATCACCTTGACCTTTAATATCGAACGCGATATTGACGGAGCCGTAAATGATGTGCGCGATAAAATTGGCCGTGTACGCCAAAAACTTCCCGAAGGAGTGGTTGAGCCTCGTATTAAAAAGGCAGATGCCGATGCCGTTGCTATCATTCACCTTGCCCTTTATAGCGACCAGCATGGCATTGAAGAGCTTGCCGACTACGCCAATCGTTTCCTTGAAAGTCAGCTGGAATCCATTAACGGTGTTTCCAGTATTGATATTTACGGCGGCGGTGAATTTGAAATGCGCATTGTCCTCGATCCCGTTAAAATGGCTAACTTTAAAGTGACGCCCAACGAAGTCGCCAAGGCCGTCAAAGCCCAAAATATTGAAAAACCTGCCGGTAATATTAAAACCAAAAACGAAGAAATTTTGGTTACCACAAAAGCCCCGCTTATTACAGAAATTGATTTTAGCAATATTATTCTGGGCGAACGTAACGGCGCTTTGTTACGTCTTAAAGATATCGGGTACGTTGAACTCTCAACGGTGGATACAAAATCTCAAGTCCGCTTTAATGACAAACCTGCCATTGCCATTGCCATTACAAAACAATCGGTTGCAAACCCTTTGAGTATTGCAAAAAAACTGGAAAAGGAATTGCCGAGTTTACAACGCCTTCTTCCAAACGGTATGAAGCTGGAAATTGCTAACGATAAAACCATTTTCATCGATCGCTCCATTAAAGAAGTCTACACGACAATCTTTGAAGCCACCTTCTTGGTTATCATTGTTGTTCTTTTATTCTTACGCTCTTATCGGGCAACTTTGATTCCTCTCGTGACCATTCCCGTTTCTTTAATCGGCACTTTTTTTCTCATGCAACTTATGGGATTCAGCTTAAATATTCTAACTCTCTTAGCTTTAGTCCTTGCCATCGGTATGGTGGTTGACGATGCCATCGTTATGCTTGAAAATATTTACCGCTATATTGAGGAAGGGATGAAACCTATTCAAGCAGCCTTTAAGGGGGCTAAAGAAATCAGCTTTGCCATTATTGCTATGACTATCACCTTGGCTGCGGTTTATGCACCCATTACCCTTATTCCCGGAACAACGGGTAAGCTCTTCACGGAATTTGCCATGACGTTGGCAGGGGCTGTTATTATCTCGGGATTCGTTGCCCTAACTTTGTCTCCCATGATGTGCGGCCGCCTTTTAAAAGCCCATAACTTGAAGCTTGCTACAGAAAAAGAGGACGGTAGTCTGACACTTAAAAAACGTTTAGAGCGTTTAGATGCAAAAATTGAGCTATGGCTCAATAAATTGGATGATTCCTATGGTCGTCTTTTGAGCTTTTTTATTAAATCCGATCTCAAAATTTCCTTGCCTCACACAGAGCTTCTCCACAATAAAGAAACGACTTTCAAAATTAACGGTGCTTTTCTCGTCATTCTTGTCGGTCTCCTCTTCTTCGGTCTTTCGATTTTTGCATATAAGTCCCTAAAAGACGAATATATTCCCCGCGAAGATCAAGGGCAGCTTACCATGCGTTCCGTACCTCTGGCTAACAATGCAAACCTTGATTTTGTGGATAAGTATGTCAAACAAGCCGAAGCTATCTTAAAAGATATTCCTGAAATGGATAAGCGCCTTTCTATTGTTCAGGTCCCCGGTGAATCACACTCTCTTAATCTTCTTGTTCCTTGGGAAAAACGTTCAAGATCCACCAAAGATGTTGCGGAAAGCATTCGTCTTGCCCTCTATGATATCGTCGGCTTAAACGTTATTGCTTATTCCAGCGGTACAAGCTTGGGAAGTAGCAAATCAGCTGACAGTTTCGAGCTGGTTATTAGTAGTACCCAAGACTTCAAAGCCTTAACAGCGAAAGCTCACAAGGCCATGAGCATCTTAAACAAAACAGGCTTTTTCGAGCCTAAAACAGTTGAAGCCGATATCAGCAGTGATGCCCAAGAATACATTGTTACCATTGACCGCGAAAAGTCTGCCGTTCTCGGCATTGAAATTGATCAAATTTCCTCAGCTCTTGACACCCTTGTCGGCGGCAAACCCATCGGTAAGTTCAAAAAAGAAAGCAAGCTTTTTTCCGTTCGGATTCAAGTGGACGATGATGTACGTCAAACTGTTGAAGACTTGGCCAATATCTTCATTAAGGGCAGCAGCGTTGGAAACCGCGGCCAACGCAAAGAAACCATGGTTCCTCTTTCCGAAGTAATCAGCATTGATAAAGCCTCCTCCCCCGTTGAAATCGGTCATATTAGAGGCTTACGGGCCGTTACAATCAGCGGGCGATTGAAGGACGGTTTTGGCCTTGGAGAAGTCTTAGAAAAATCCCGTGATATTGTTGAAGCAAGCGTTGGAGATTCGTCAACACAGGTCAGTTTTTCCGGTAGTAGCCAAGAATTCCTCGAGGAAAGCCTAACCATGGTAAAGATGTTTGTTTTGGCTCTGCTTTTCATCTTTATGGTTTTAGCTGCCCAGTATGAAAGTTGGCGTGATCCTTGGATCATTATTTTGAGTGTGCCCCTGTCCCTTGCGGGTGCTGTGATTTTCCTTAAGATCTTTGGACAAACGTCTAATATTTATAGCCAGATTGGTTTTATGACCCTTATCGGCCTTATTACAAAGCACGGTATTTTAATTGTGGACTTTGCTAATGCCCTGAAAGCAGAAGGATTATCAAGGGTTGATGCCGTGATTAAAGCATCACGCCTGCGCCTGCGCCCTATTATCATGACGACCCTTGCAATGGTCTTGGGAGCCGTCCCCCTCGCTTTTGCAGACGGTGCAGGTATGGAAAGCCGTCGTCCCATTGGCCTGGTGATTGTGGGAGGCATGCTTATCGGGACGATCTTTACCCTTTTTGTTCTGCCCGCTGTTTATACTTTTATCAGTAGAAAAGAACACAAAGCGCTAGCCGAAGATTTATCTGAAAGAAAAGTAAAAGAAACTAAAAAATAACCGCAGAAGCTTTTATAAAAAAGCTACGCGCAGCGGTTTATAGAGGTTTCCGGAGAACGTCCGTCGGCTATTCAAGGGTGATAAAGAGGGAGACCCTTTCTTGCCCTTCAACACTGCGGCTCTTATGACCGCGACCGGTTTTATCCTCACTTAAAACGATATCCCCTTGCTTAAACAAGCGTTTTTCACCGCTTCCTACTTCCATTTCAACGGCGCCGGAAATAATAACAACATACTGACGCGTCTCCGTATTATGCCAATCCGTCCGATAATCCCCCGGCATAGTTCTAAAAACAACACCGGTGGCAGGAAAAGTCTGAGATAAACAGCCGATACCGCCGACACCCTTAAGGGGAACTTGTATATCTTCAAAATGACTTTCATTGTCGGAACCGGTATAAAGACGTGTCACGGTGATAAGAGGAGTAACCATAGCTAAAAATCCTATTTTTTATGGAAAAAACTTGAAAAGACAAACCGGTAGCTCTATAAATATCATATGATTATTAAAATATCACGCCGAAATTTCCTTATAAAGGGATCCGCCGTTGTCTCAACGAGCCTTATTCTTCCCCGTTTCGGGCTCGCATCTGCTCATCTTGATAAAAAAGTTGCTTTGCACAATATTCACACGGGCGAATGGTTTAAAGAAACGTATGTAGAAAACGGGGTTATTATTCCCGAAGCTATGGAGCGGCTTAAATTGTTTTTACGAGATCACCGCAACAACCAAACCCATGACATTGACCCCGAGCTTATTAACCTTATTAACCGATTACAAAAAGACTGTCGTGTTCCGGGGCTTGCGACTTTTGATGTTATCAGCGGGTATCGTTCTCCCTCAACAAACAACATGTTACGACGCCAAAATGCCGGTGTTGCAAGAAATAGCTATCACATGAAGGGCTGTGCCGTTGATATCAAGCTCCCTAACCACCTCAAAGAACTAAGGAATCTTGCTATTTCTTATAAAATGGGTGGGGTCGGATACTATCCGAAATCAGGATTTGTCCATGTGGACATCCGAGATAAACCCGCCCAATGGGGTGCTGCTTAAGCCTCTTTCATATACTCATCCGACACACCAAGCAGTTCGTTGTAGTCTTCAAGCCCCTCATCTTTAACAAAATCATCAGGTTCAGCATCAAGATAAAGCTCAAGAAGCGAATCATCCCCCTCTCCGTTCGTTAAAAAAGCCCTTGGCTCAGGCAGAGTAATGATCTTCTTAACAAAAGCTTCGGCCTTGACATATGTTGCCTTTAAAGACATTGTAGAGAAAAATAAAAAGCTTAAAATGAATAGAAAATAGCGCATCGTTTTCACCTCCTTATTTTTTAAAGCTTATAATACCACTATAGTAACGAAAGGTTAAAAAATAGCCAAAATGACAAAAAGCAGTATTTATTACGGCATTTTCAATTCTGACGACTATGGCCCTATTTTGCTGGGGCTCTGCGAGGAAAAAATAGCGTTTTTAGGATTAACCGATGCCCCTCGGGAAATGCGCTCGCACTATAAGACCAATCCTTTTATTCACAATATTGAAAAAACCCGCCCTTTCTTTGAAGCTCTTTTTAAAGAAAAACCCCTAAAAACCGACTTTTTTTTCACAGGCACAAAATTCCAACATGACGTTTGGAAAGCCCTTGAGGGCATCCCTCGGGGTGAAACACGCTCGTACTCGGATGTTGCCCGTGCCATCGGCCGTCCGAGAGCGGTACGAGCTGTTGGAACGGCGATAGGACACAATCCTATAAGTCTTTTAATACCCTGCCATCGTGTGCTATATTCTAACGGTGCCATTGGTAATTACCGTTGGGGCTCCGCCCTAAAGAAGAAGCTACTTGACTATGAAAAACGCCCTATCTCAACCGTCGTCCAATAGGCCTCCTTTGAAGGAACCGCAGGCAAAACCTTCTCACCCCTACTTTTCCTCAGGTCCCTGTGCAAAAATCCCCGGTTGGTCTTTAGAGTTATTAAAAGAGGCAGCCGTGGGGCGCTCTCACCGCTCTGTCCACGGGCTAAACAAGCTGTCTGAAGTTGTGCAATTAACCCGCGCCGTCTTAGAAATTCCGGCGGACTATAAAATTGCACTGTTGCCGGGTTCAGCCACAGGCGCTGTTGAAAGTACTCTTTGGAACTTACTCGGCCCCGCCCCCACAACGGTTTTCTCCCACGATGTTTTTAGCAAACGCTGGAAAATAGATCTCACGAAACATCTAAAACTTGACGACATCGACATTCGAGAATCTTCCCATGGCATTTTGCCCGACACACAAAATATTCCTGCCTCAAATGATGTTCTTCTTAATTGGAACGGCAGCACCTCCGGCGTTCGTTTCCCAACAGGAAACTTTTTAAAAGATAACCGCGCCGGGCTTGTGATTGCAGATATTACCTCAGCTGCTTTTACAACATCGATCCCTTGGAAAACATTTGATGCAACAGTTTTTTCTTGGCAAAAGGGGCTCGGCAGTGAATCCGCTCACGGCATGCTCATTTTAAGTCCCAAAGCCATTGAACGCCTTAATACCTACCAACCGCCTTGGCCCCTCCCCTATTTATTTAAATTACGGGGAGACAGTAAATTGTACGAACCGCTTTTTGAAGAAAAAACGTTAAATACGCCCTCATTGCTCTGTGTGGAGGATTACCTGCAAGCCCTCAAATGGGCACAAAAAATAGGCGGGCTTTCAAAGCTCATTGAGCGTTCTCAAAATAACTTTCAAACCGTTGAACGATGGGTTGAACGCACACCATGGATTGAATTTATGGCGATAGCCCCCCAAACGCGCTCTACATCAACCATTGTGCTAAAGCTTACGGATTCTAAAATTCTTGCGTTGAGTGAAGAAGACCATCGTGCCTTTTTGGCTAAGATGACGGGGCTTTTAGCAGAACGTTGTATAGCCTACGACATTACCAACCATGGGGGAGCCCCTCCGTCCCTTCGCTTGTGGGGAGGCCCCACCCTTGACTCAAAAGATCTGGAAAACCTTTTACCGTGGCTCGAGTGGGCCTATGAGGTCTCTTTTAGGAAAAGTTAAGGCCATAGAAAAGGTTGTAAGGTATTAAATATCAATATCATCAACAAATTGCGCATTTTGTTGAATGAATTCAAAACGTTTTTCAGGCTTGCGACCCATGAGATTTTCAATAAAAACCTCAACGGGGATCGATGTTTCCGTGCTTTCCAGACCTGTCTCTTGGGGGAGTTTGACCTTAAGGAGAGAGCGGCTTTGCGGATCCATAGTTGTTTCCTTGAGGTGCTTCCAGTTCATTTCACCAAGGCCTTTAAAACGGCTTACCTCTACCTTTTGATTCCCTTTAAACTCACTTTCCATAAGGCGTTCTTTATCCGCATCATCATGGGCATAAACCACTTTTCCTTTGGTGGATAAACGATATAAAGGAGGCAATGCAAGATAAATACGTCCGGAAGTAATGAGAGGGCGCATTTGCTGAAAGAAAAAAGTTAATAACAAGGACGCAATATGAGCACCGTCCACATCCGCATCGGTCATAATGATAACTCGGCCATAGCGCAATTTTTCAGGGTCACAGTCTTTACCAAAACCACATCCAAGGGCTTTGCCAAGATCGGTAATTTCTTGATTCGCCCGCATTTTATCATGGGTCGCATTTGCCACATTCAAAATCTTGCCGCGCAAAGGCAAAATAGCTTGTGTTTTACGATTTCGGGCCTGTTTTGCAGATCCCCCCGCAGAATCTCCCTCAACCAAGAAAACTTCTGTGTCTTCTCGATCCTTTGCAATACAGTCTGCAAGTTTGCCCGGTAAATGAAGACGTTTTGTAGCTGATTGGCGCACTGTGTCTTTATCTTGTTTACGGCGCTGACGCTCTTCTGCACGTTCTAAGGAAAATTGCAATAAAGCATCTGCCTCTTCCTTGTGCAAGGAGAGCCAAAGATCACATCGATCTTTGATCAAGTTTTCCACGGAACGCCCGACGCCTTGTGTGACCAGCTTATCCTTGGTTTGTCCTTGAAAATGAGGGTCTCGGATAAATACCGAAACAATGCCGCAGGTTTGAGATAGGACATCATCGGATGTTAATTGAGCTGCTTTTTTAACGCCGGTCATTTCTCCGTATTGCCGAAGAGCTTTGGTAATTCCTTGGCGGAATCCATTTTCGTGGGTTCCCCCTAAGGGTGTTGGAATCGTGTTACAATAAGAGGTGAAAAAACCTTCTCCTCTGGTGAGCCACGTGATCGCCCATTCAACTTTCTCAGATTGGCTATCAAGCTTGCCCAATCCTGAAAAGGGCTCTGCAAATAAAGCATGATCCGCATTCACCGCGTCTTTCAAAAAATCAGCAAGACCGTTTGGAAAGTGAAATACAGCTTCCGGTGGCGTTTCATCCCCTTCTTTAATAAGGCTCGGATCACACTTCCAACGGATTTCAACGCCTCTGAAAAGGTAAGCTTTCGAGCGCGCCATATGATGGAGGGTTTTAGGACGGAATTTTAGTTTGTCTCCAAAGATTTCCGTATCCGGTAGAAAGGTCAGTTTTGTCCCTCGACGATTAGAAAGAGGACCTTTATTTTCAAGTTTCGATGTGGGGTGACCTCGGCTATAATTTTGAGACCACAATACTTTATCGCGAATCACTTCTACCAGCAAATCGGAGGAAAGGGCGTTGACAACGGATACACCCACACCATGGAGCCCGCCGGAGGTTTCGTAGGCTTTATTGCTGAACTTTCCACCGGCGTGCAAAATCGTCAAAATGACTTCAAGAGCCGATTTGTCCTTATATTTTGGATGGGGGTCAACGGGAATACCGCGACCGTTATCTTGCACACTCACCCGCCCGTCACCATGGAGTTCAAGCTCAATGCGCGTTGCATGGCCGGCGACAGCCTCATCCATAGAGTTATCCAGTACCTCTGTCACCAAATGATGCAAAGCACGCTCATCGGTTCCTCCAATATACATTCCCGGACGACGGCGCACGGGTTCTAAACCCTCTAAGACTTCAATGTCTTGGGCCGTATAACTTTGGGAGCTTTCAGACTTCCGAGGGACACCTTGCGGAGCATTTTTTGCAAAAAGATCGTTCATGATTTAACTATCACCTTGATAAAGCGCCTCTAAAGAAGGACGCCTTTGGTTTGCAGAATTGTTAATTAGGTGTATCATACACCATACCCCGTTTTTTTTAAATAAGAAGGTTCTCTCAAAATGAACACGCTGCTCTCTATTTTAATTATCCTTGCCGCTCTTGCTGTCCTCGCAAGTTTAGCCCTTGGGCTTATCAGCATGGTTAAAAAAGATACATCTGATAAAAAGCAAAATAAAATGATGCAACTGCGGGTTGGGTTTCAGTTTATAGCTTTGCTCTTGCTCGGAATCATGTTTGCCGTTCGATAAAGCTGACGATCGTTGATCCGTAGGTGCGTTGACTAATCACCAAGCCTTGCAAGAACTCGGGGAGCTCTTCTTTATCGGAGGTCTCGCAAATAAAAAGCGTCTCCGGCCCGCCCCACCCTACTTTTTCTAATGCTTTATACGCCTGTCCCACTAACCCTTTTCCATAGGGCGGATCAAGAAAAATAAGGGTCGCCGGAGTCTTTGGTTTTGAAGGTTTTGTTGCATCAACACGTTGGATTTTCACCTGCGAAGTTTGCAGTTTTAAATGGGCTGCATTATGCTGAAGCACCTTAAGCGCATCGGGAGCCGTCTCGAAAAAAGTAACGTGTTTTGCACCTCGGGAGAGAGCTTCAAAACCAAGAGCCCCCGAGCCTGCAAACGCATCTAAAACCAAAAGTTCCTCAAAGGAACGACCTTTTTTAGCCAAATAACTTTCAAGCAAATTAAAGATAGACTCTCGTACACGATCCGTTGTCGGGCGTGTGATTTTCGAAGGCGGAACCTCTAGTTTTCGCCCCCGCAATGTGCCCGTAATCAATCGAATCATCGGGTTTCCTTAAGATAGGCTTGGCTTAGCCTAATAAAATCATCGGGAGAAAGCTCTTCGGCTCGCGCCGTTGAGGATAAATTTAGGGCGATCAACGTTGCCGTCGGATCTGAAAAAAGAGGGTATAAGGTTTTGCGAAGCATCTTGCGACGCTGTGCAAAAGCGCCTTGAGTGACGGTTTTAACGGCCTCCCACAAGTCGTCCGTCGGATAAGAAGCACGAGGCTTAAAAACCACAATAGAAGAGGTGACTTTTGGTGCCGGCTTAAAAGCACTTGGCGGAAGATCAAAAGCAATATGTGCTTGAAAACGCAGTTGGGTTAAAATGCTCAGACGACCGTAGGATTTTGTGCGAGGATCGGCGACCAAACGCAAAGCGACTTCCTTTTGAAACATCAGCACAAGACCGCTGATATGCTCAACTCCTTCAATCCATTTTATGAGGAGTTGGGTCGATATGTTATAGGGCAGGTTAGAGATAATTTTTAAAGGTTTTGAAGAAATTTCTGAAAAGTTTATCTCAAGAGCATCGGCTTCCTGCACAAAAAGTCGCCCCTGAGACGCTCTTTGGAGAGGTTCAAGAGCCGCCAAACAGCGTTGATCTTTTTCAAGAGCAATAAGTTTTTGTGCCCCGTTTAAGAGAATGCCTCTCGTCAAAGCACCGGGACCGGGACCAATCTCAACAAGGGTTTCATCGTCACGATACGGAAGGCCTTGACGTGCAATTTTTTTCGTAATATTGAGGTCTAAAATAAAATTTTGACCCAAGGATTTTTTAGCCGCAAGATCAAATTCTGCAATGGTCTCGGAAATCGTCGGAAGATCATACGGCATTGTAGTACGGGTTTTATCGGATATCAATATGGGCTCCGCCCCTACGTGTGCGAAGCTCTTGCTCGGCAACGTTTTGCAACTTACGATCCACCAATTGCGCCCTTACGTCTTCTTTTTCAGGCTCTTTAGGATTGGTTGTTTTCCTTTCACAAATCACAAAGAACATAGCACCGTTTCCTGTATAAACAGGCTTTGTTGCGTGGTCGACTTTGGTGCTCATTAAAAGATCCTTAAGTTCAGGCGGCAGATTTTGAACTGGCACGTCTTTAACATGTTGCACTTTTGCCTTTTTGCGCTCTGTCATTTTTTCAACCGTGCGACAATTTTTAATTTGGCGCGCAAGAGTTGCCGTTTGCTTGATACTCTCTTCTATTTCAAAACTAAACGCCTCTTTGGGGGTTTCAATAAAAACTTGTTTAAAACTTACGGTAGTCACAGGCTTTGCGAATTGTCCCGCACTTAATTTATCCCTTACAAAATAAATACGAAATCCCTTGCCTGTTTGAATAGGCACAGAAATTTGACCGGATTCAAGAGCCTTCAAATAAGGCAACGCACTCTCATCAAGTTTTGATTCCGGGATCCAACCGATATCCCCCCCGCGAGCGGCACTCGGCGCATTGGAAAATTGCCCGGCAAGCATAGAAAATTTTGCGCCTTGGTTAAGTTGACCGACAATTCGATTAGCCTGTGCTTTGACACTGCCGACCCCTTGTTTATCATCAAAGTACAATACAATCTCAGCAAGGTGATAACGCGTTTCTTTGTTGGCAGATGCCAGCTCACGCAAGGCATGGTCAACTTCTGCTTCGCTTACTTGAACCAAATGACGGTAACGTTCCCTAATATATTCACGCCAAATAATAGAGGCTTCTAAATGTTGTTTCATAAGCACAAAGGGAATTCCATGGCTGAGAAGCATTTTTTTAAGGCCGCCTTCCGGCATATTATTTTGGTGCTCAATGTCTCGAATTGAAGCCATAAGCGTTGCCTCATCGATCTTAATTTTATATTCCGCCCCAAGCTGTAATTGAATTTGCTCATTAATCATCATATTAAGAATTTGCTCGTGAAGCTGGCGGCGTGTCTCGTCAGTATCGGGCATACCCGATGAAATAAGGGCAAGTTTAATACGATTATTAAGATCTTGGCCGGAGATAGCCTTGTTATTGACAGTTGCAGCAATGGTTGCGCCGTGAACGGGCGTTATTATGCTAAGAACTGATCCTAAAACAAAAACTGTAATAAAAGCGAGAATCCGTTTTCCCATAAAATTAAGGTCCTTTTTACCAAAGTTTCACTTGAGCTATGCACCCTTTTAAGGTTACAAACAAATATGCATTATATGTGTTTTACAAGAAAAAGCCATAAGAGGGTAGGATAAAATGCATTTAAGGCGTTAATATAGTATATCCGCCCCCCAAACCGAAAATTAAATTACCAGGAACACAAATGAATCGCTTAGGTCGCTATATTTTTTCCCAGACCTTTTTATTAACAATTCTTATCACGGTTATCCTTTCAACGGCCGTGTGGTTGATGCAATCCTTGCGTTTTATTGACTATGTCATGACAAAAGGCATTTCTTTCCTAATTTTTCTTAAACTCTCCGGGTTTCTGTTACCGACCCTTATTAGTACCATTTTACCCATCGCCTTCCTAATTGCCGTCCTCTTTATTTTTAGCAAGCTCTATAGCGACAGCGAACTTGTGGTTATGCGTTCGCTTGGTCTCTCAAATATACAAATCATGAATGCACCTTTTATTGCCGCGGTCTTTTTCTTAACTATTTTGTATGCTATTAATCTCTATATCCAACCCTTAGCTCATACGGGATTTAAAGACTTACGAGAAGATATTCGCCATAATTTAACAGGGCAATGGCTCCAGCCGGCAACCTTTACGGCCATCGAAGGGATTACCTTTTATACAAAACGCAAAACCCGTTCGGGAGACATGAAAGGGGTTTTTGTTTATGACGCAAGGGATCCTAAGAATGTAGCGGCCATAACGGCTGAAGTCGGACAAATTGTTGAAACGCCTAAAGGGCTACGCTTTATCCTTTATCGCGGTACACGCCAAGCTGTTGATTCAAAAAGTCAAAAGCCCTCTATTTTAAACTTCGAGCAATATAGTGTTGATATTGAAACCAATAAAGATAAAGGCCCCCGCCATAAAAAAGCCAACGAACTCTCTATGGAAGAACTCTTTTACCCCGATGAAGAACTATCCGAGAAAGACAAAACGCTCCTTCGCGTAGAAGTTCATGAGCGAATTTTGCTTCCCTTAATGGTCTTTCCCTTTTTGCTCCTTGCAGGTCTTGCTTTTTTACTCGGGGACTATAATCGACGGGGGAGATCCAAACGAATCATTTTGGCGGTTTTTTCCTGTCTTATTTTAGAAGTCAGTTTGTTTTCCATTTTAAATATGTCGGGAAAATATGAGTATTTAATCGAGGGAGCCTACGGACTTGTTTGTCTTGTAACTCTTGTCTGTCTTAAACTGTTAATATGGCCGCCGAAACCTAAAATTGCTTTTAACACGGCAACGGAGCAGTCGGGAGCAACGACATGAAACTAACCTACTCCCTCTCAAAATACCTTATCACAAGCTTTATGAAGTGGTTTGTTATCACCTCTAGTGCCGTTGGTTTTATTTTCTCCTTATTTGATCTCATGGAGCTTTTCAGGCGCACTTCGGGAAAAGCAGATATCGGTATCGGCTTAGTTATAAAAATTTTTCTTTTCAGGTTTCCCGGGTACTTTCAAGAAATCCTCCCCTTTGTTCTCTTTTTTGCAGCCGTTATTTCATTTTGGCGTCTGAATCGCACTCAAGAACTCCTTATTATTCGCGGGTCCGGTGTTTCTATCTGGCAAATCTTAGCGCCCCTTGGCGTTGTTGCTCTGCTTCTTGGCCTAACCGACTTACTAATTATCAATTCTTTTTCCGCAAAACTTTTAGAAAAAGCAAATAACCTTGAGAATAAATATATCCACCGAGAACACACGCCTTTTTCTATTTCTAAGAACGGTTTTTGGCTAAGAGAAATCGTCGGGGATCGACAAATTATTCTTCATGCTACGCACTTTGACCAAAAAGACCCGACCCTTTATAACGTAAATGCTTATATTTTTGATGAGGAAGACCGCTTTATTGAACGCCTTGATGCCAAGAAAGGCTACCTAAAAGGAGAATTTCTTCAGCTCAGTCACGGATGGCATCTTCAAAAAGACGGTTTCCCAAAGCCTTTTGAAACATATCACCTCGAAACCGACCTTTCTGTGCAATCCATTCAAGATTCTTTTTTAGACCCTAAAACGTTAACTTTTTACAATTTGCGTTCTTACGGCAAGCTTCTGGAAAAGTCCGGTCTGTCCGCAACGCAATATTTCATGCAATGGCACGCTCTTCTGGCACGTTGTGTATGGCTTGCTGTTATGGTTTTATTGGCTGCAACATTCTCTATGACGCCCATGCGATCCGGCGGAACCATAAAATTGATTGTTGGCGGAATTGCAGTAACCTTCTTGCTTTATTTTCTAAGAGATATAACCTATGCCCTTGGCAGCTCCGGCAACCTCCCCCCTCTTTTAGCAGCTTGGGTACCGACCCTTGTTACTGCTTTTTTTGCAACAACCAAACTTTTGTATTCAGAAGACGGATAAAAGAAGAAGAATTTTATGACTTATAAAGCCCTCCTTACAAAACGACTCACCTTTTTTACGGTTAGCGCTATTTTGCTTTGCACTTTTTTTTGTAATTCTCTGCACGCTGAAAACCAAGATTTTCTAAAGCCCGATTTCAAAGTCTCTTCTCTCGAATCGCAAACTAAAGAGCAACGCACTCTTTTATTTGCCGATGCCCTTTCCTATGATGATAAAAATAATGTTGTAAGAGCCAAAGGAAATGTAGAGATTTCCAGGGGCGAAATGACGCTTTATGCAGATGAAATTATTTATGACCAAACACACGATCAAATCATTGCCATGGGCAATGTACGACTTGTGGATGCACAACAAAATATTACTTTCACAAATCGCTTTGAAATTAGCGGCGATCTTAAACAGGGCTTTTCAGAGACCGTTCAAGGGATTATGGCCGATAATTCTCTTTACGCAGCCAATAAAATTAAAAGAAAAGAGGGGACTCATAACCAGTTAGACCAAGTGGTTTATAGCCCTTGTCACGTATGTCGAAAGGATCCCTCAACTGCTCCCACATGGTTAATAAAATCGCGCCATATGGTTTGGGATGAAGTAACAGGAGATATCACACACGCAGACTCTACCCTCGAGATGTGGGGCATACCCGTAATGTATACGCCTTATCTCTCCCACCCCGGCCCAACGGTTAAGCGTCGTTCGGGGATACTAACACCCTTTTTTGGGGGTTCCGGAAACTTAGGAGCCATTATCGGAGTGCCCTATTATTGGGTAATCGATGACAGCAAAGACCTCACCGTTACGCCGGTTTATACCCGAGAAAACCCTTTGCTTATCGTTGCTTATCGACAAGCTTTTTGCCAAGGATTTTGGGATTTTGAAACCAGTATAACGAAAAGTCGTTATATACGGGGACCGGAAGGCAAAGAGACATCTGAAAACCAATTACGCGGACACATTAAGACCAAGGCAAATTTTGATATAGCAGACAATTGGCATCTGGGCTTTGATATTAAAAGAGCTCTTGATGATACTTACCTTAAAAAATATCGTTTCCTTGGTTTAGGACAAGAGAGTTTTCTGACCTCCCGCGTTTACACCGATACCTTTTGGGGACGAAACTACGGCCTTGTTGAAGGCATTAATTATCAGAGTCTTCAACAACAAGACTCTACCTCCCGTATCCCGTTTGTTGCTCCTTCTGCAGAGCTCCATCTTTTGTCTCAGCCTTATTTCTTGGACGGTATATTCTCCCTTGATGCCGGCATCTTAAATTTACAGCGCCGCAAAGGTCAAAACATGAAGCGTTTTTCCTCAGCACTCGGTTGGAATGCTCAGTGGATTAGTACCGTTGGCACGGTCACAGAATTCGGGCTTCAAGGACGAGGAGATATTTATCGTATTACCAACTTGACCTTAAATGACCAAAGCCATTATTCAGGACAGCGCACAAGGTTTATTCCAAAGGCGCATGCCCATGTAAAATATCCTTTTTATTCTCTTGTCAAAGGGGGACGTTTTATTATTGAACCCGTTGCAGGTGTTGTTCTTACTGCCAACGGTCGCAATACCGTACGCATTCCGAATGAAGACTCCCTATTGTTTGAGCTTAGTGATGCGAATATTTTATCCCCCGATCGCCTTACAGGTTTGGATGTTGTGGATGAATGGTCGCGGATTAATTATGGCACCAAATTTGCCTATTATTCAAAGGACGCGGGTAATTCCGAACTCTTTTTCGGCCAATCCCACAGTTTGACAAAAGTTCCCAAATACCTCGATGAAACAGGGCTACGCTCAAAACGCTCGGACTATGTTGCGCGGGCAAATTATATTTATAAAGATTGGGTAGAAATAGCCAACCATCTTTTATTAAGTAAAAAGAATCTACGCGCGAAACGCAATGAATCTTCAATTACCGTCGGTCAACCTGTTTTAAAATTAAATGCCGCCTATACACGCTTTCCAAAACTAAGCCTTCCGGGAATTTCCGTTGAACAAATTAGCTACGGCGCGTCATCACAATTTACAAAACACTGGTCTGTTACGGGAAATATAACCCGAGAACTGGGCAATAAAGGGGGGAACCTTTCCCACGGCGGTTCTTTATCTTATGAAGACGATTGCTTTAGATTCACAAGTTCTATTGTGAAAACGTTTTATATAGATCGCGATTATAAACCGGGTGTAACGGTTATGTTCAGACTATCATTTAAAAACTTAGGCGATGTTCAAATTAGCGGAGATCAACTCGGGCTTGGTCAAAAGGCACAAGCTCGAACCGATACCGAAAGTGAAAACAAAAATATAAATTAAGTTTAGTTTCCCAAAAACATAAGGTAAACTCATATAAAAAAGGAATGTCCGATGAAACTCTCATTTTCAAAAACTCTTGCGTTAAGTATCGTCACTTTTTCATTAATAGCTCAACCTGCTTTTTGCCTTAAGCTCTCTGACGTTGTAAAAAATTGCAAAGCTGTTTCAAAATATTGGGCTTTTAAAAAGGGTGAAGCTTTTCACTGCGGACGAAAAGCAGCCCTAGTTAAAATAAAAGGACAAACCTATGAAGTGTCAACGCTACGTGTTGTTGGGCTTGAAAACTCTAAAACCTATAGAAATTTCGGAGACCTTGTCACAAAACTAAACCTCTTGGAAAAAGATAGCGAAACAACAACACCTTATAAAGCATTTCCCGATTGGAAAGCAGAAGTATTCAACGTCAATCTTGAGGATCCAAAAGCAACAATTATACTTTCCTTGCATCCTGTAGAATCTGCACCGCCTGTAAAATCCTAAGATTAAAGCTCTAAGTCTTTTCAAAAAAGTTCCGACTTTAGGCGTCAACGACGAAGCCTATATGTATAGGTAAGGAATGAAAAACGACGCCCGAGCTTTTTTAGATTTCTTAGATTTCCCTGTGGAATCTATTTAATCTGCAAGGCTTCCGACATTTTCTTTTTGAGAGCCTCATATTTCACCAACAAACCTCCCGCGGCAAAAGAAGCACCTGAGAAAGTACGAAGCACTCTAATAGAATCATCTGCCTGTGCAATCCACTTTTTTATATGGGTTCCCGGTTCGTCAATATGGCTATTCCTTGAAATATAGGAAGGCGGACTCGTTATGTTAGACAAGTGCGTTATCGTTAAGATATCTATGGGATCCAAAAGCTTTGAACCGGGCAAGGGAGACATATTCACTTTCACGCGGTGGCCGTGTGCCTCCAAAACTGCTACTTGCCAATTACGAAAATCCTCTTGCAAAGCTGCTAAATTTTTTATTTGCTGATCTTTCGGATTTACAGAAGCACTTGTATGTCCACCCTGTGGCACAAAAACGGTTAATAAAAATGAGAAAAAGGCTATGTTTACTAATTTCGACATCATATTTTAATCCTTTAAATATACCGACAATTTATATTGTAAATTTAAAAAATGAAAAAACGGTTAATTATTAATTTTATTCTCTCCGGTATCGTCCTTTTACAACGGTGGAGATGGCGCGTGCGAGGAAGTCTCTATTGACAGATAAGGATTGCAGAAACAACATTCGGGACTTTTTCTTTGAAAACCTTATAGGTCACGATAGGTCACGAGATAACCGTGCGCCGCCAAAGCAACGACTTGCCACGCAATAAATCATATATCAAAGCTTCCTTGTTATTTCTGCAACGCTTTTACTCCGGGCAGTTCATGGCCTTGAATGTACTCAAGGAAGGCTCCTCCTCCGGTTGAAAGATAGGAAAAACCGTCCGAAACATGGGCTCGGTTTATAACGGCAAGGGTTTCGCCGCCACCGGCAATACTGTTTAAACGCCCCTCTTTTGTAAGACGGGCAATATCTTGTGCAATTTGAACACTACTTCGGTCAAAAGGTTGATGCTCAAAAAGGCCGACGGGGCCATTCCAAATAACCGTTCTTGAGTGTTGGAGACACTCTCCCACACGTTCGGCCGTTTTAGGGCCGATATCAAAAATACTTTCGGATTTTTGGAGGTCTGCCACAGGAATATGATACACTTCAGAATTCGCATTTAGATCCCTTGATGCCCTAATATCATGGGGAATGATAAGTTTGCATTTCGATTTCTCGGCCTGTTTGATGATTTTCCGTGCCATGGGAACCTGATCCCTTTCGCATAAAGAATTCCCAATATCATGCTTTAAAGCCAGCAAAAAGGTGTTTGCAATTCCCCCGCCCACAACAAGGTTCCTGACTTTTGTTACAAGGGATTCCAAAAGGGCAATTTTTGTTGAAATTTTTGCGCCCCCAATAATAGCCGTAATCGGTTGAGCTTTGGGCTCAAGGGCTGTGGCAAGGGATCGAACTTCTTTATCAAGCAAGAGTCCCGCAAAAGAGGGAAGATGCTTTGGCAGTCCGACAACGGATCCGTGCGCTCGATGAGACACCGCAAATCCGTCATTAATGTAAACTTCTCCAAGCTCTGCTAACTGTTTTACAAAATCAGGATCATTGTTTTCTTCCCCCGGATAAAAACGAAGATTTTCCAAAAGAAGGATCTCGCCTGCTTTAAGCTTACCAACAGCCTCTTTGGCCGTTTGACCAACGGCCTCAGGACAAAAAGCAACAGGACGTTCCAAAATATCTTTAAGGGCGTCGGCAACGCCACGTAAGCTCAAATCAAGATCAATTTTTCCTCGGGGACGTCCTCGATGAGACAACAAAATAATCTTAGCTTGAGCCATAATAAGCTCTCTTAAGGTCGGCAACACTGCGACTAAACGCGTGATGTCCGTAACATGATTCTTTTGTACGGGAACATTAAAATCAACCCGCACAAGGACACGTTTATTTTTAACGTCTTCCAAAGAAAATAAAGGTAGGTTTGCCAATAGGTTGCCTCCATGATGTGAAAAGTGGTATTAAAGGGATAAAGCCACTTTATCCAATGTATCATGTCTCCTTTCAAACTGCAATTTGACATTACCTTTCAAGACCTGCACACTCCGCACGGTTTGCAACGCCTTGACGGCCTGTTTGAGTCTTTCTTAAAAGACAGCGATCAAGATGTCTATCGGCGCTATAAAGAAGCTCGAGCGACTTACACGGAAAACTCCGATCTTATTCTGGCCGCCGCTCCCGTCGTAGAAGACTTTCTGGCTCATCTTTTCTCTATTGAAAAAGAAGTACAAAATCTTCAAACAAAGCATCATAACCTCGCTCCTTTACACACCTGCAAACGGACTTTTATTCAACGACAAGTCGCAAAAAACTCCGTCGGAGAAGATATTTTCCTCCGTGACGGAGAGAACTTAAGACGCTCCCTTCAAACGTATTTCAACAAACCCTTTGACGATTTAACTTATGCCGACCATGTTCTAAGATGGCTACAAGACGGCGATACCTTCGCAAAACCTCTACAACTTGCACAAGAGTATGCTGCTTGGGCTCTTTTTACAGAAGAAGGACAAGACTTTCATAAAGAGTCTCCGCTTTTTAATCTGCCTCAAAAGCGTGACCCTAACCGTTTAATTCCTAAAACAATCCGAACGCATCAACGTGACGGGTTTGCTCTAACCGATAAAGGTCTGTCACAGGAACAAGCTTTAGATCAAGCCAACTATTGCCTCTATTGCCATGAACGCAAAAAAGATTCTTGTGCCACAGGACTCAAGCAAAAAGAAGCGTTAAAAACCGAGTTACTTCGTGACCTTGAAGGATGTCCCTTAAAAGAAAAAATCTCGGAAATGAATCTTTTAAAATCCCAAGGGCTTTCTTTGGCCGCTCTTTGCGTAGTCACCATAGATAATCCTTTGGTGGCTGCAACAGGCCATCGTATTTGCAATGACTGCAGTGCAGCTTGTATTTTCCAAAAACAAGATCCTGTCAATATACCGGGTATTGAAACCCAAAACCTAAAAGATGTTTTAAGTCTTCCTTGGGGATTTGAAATCTATGCTCTTTTAACACGCTGGAATCCCCTTCGATTTGACTCTCCGGTTCCAAAAGAATCAACGGGGGGGCGTGCTTTAATCGTCGGCATGGGACCCGCGGGATTTACCTTAGCCCACTACCTTTTACAAGAGGGTCACAGTGTTTTCGGTGTAGACGGCCTAAAAATAGAACCCTTACCGCGCAAGTTTATTGAAAACCCCATAAAAGACAGCTCTCTCTTATTTAAAAATCTTGAAGAGCGCATTATCGGCGGATTCGGGGGCGTTGCCGAATATGGCATTACGGTTCGGTGGGATAAAAATTTTTTAACCGTCATCCGTCTTTTGTTAGAGCGCCGAGAGAATTTCCGATTACAGGGCGGCGTGCGCTTTGGAAGCACCATAACACCGGACCAAGCCTTAAAAGGCCTTAAAGAAGGAACAGAGTTTGACCACGTTGCCCTTTGTGCCGGAGCCGGTCAACCCAATTTAATTCCCCTAAAAAATGCTCTTGCCCGAGGAGTGCGTCAAGCCTCAGACTTCCTTATGGCCTTGCAGTTAACGGGCGCTGCTAAGAAATCGTCCCTTGCCAACCTTGAGCTCCGCTTACCGGTCGTTGTCATTGGCGGCGGACTCACCGCCATTGACAGCGCCACAGAAGCCCTTGCCTATTATCCTGTTCAAGTGGAGAAATTCCTTAGTCGTCATGAAAAATTAGGCCGAGATTTATCATCACTTTCACTCACACCCGAGCAAGAAAACATTGCGAAAACGTGGATTGAGCATGCAAAAATCTTGCGAAACGAACGGAAAAAAGCCTCGCCTGATATTTTAAAACATCTCCAAGCTTGGGGCGGCGTTACCGTGCTTTATCGCAAATCGCTACAAAATGCGCCAAGCTACCGACTCAACCCTGAAGAAATTTTTCAAGCCCTTCAAGAAGGCATACAATTTGTCGGGGAACTCCGCCCGACGGAAGTCCAACTTGATGAATTTGGTCACGCTAAATCCCTTGTAGCCTTTGATACAAAAGGACAAAAACAATACATTCCGGCCTGCAGCATTCTGATTGCTGCCGGCACAAAGCCCAATATAACCCTTTCAAAAGAATACCCCGATCTCTTTGAACTTGACGGCATGTACTACAAAGCTCAGGATAGCGAAAATGTGCTTATCACCCCCTCAACATCCCCCTACTCAATGAGCTATTTTGGCGATCTCCACCCGACTTATAAAGGGAGCATCGTCAAAGCCATGGCCAGCGCAAAATACGGTTATAAGACACTTTCAAAAATCCTAAAACATCGAAAAGAACCCCAAAAATCCTTCCTTGATTTTATTTCCGGCCAATTTCGCGCCACCCTTCGTCACATTAATCGATTAACGCCGACAACCCTTGAACTTATCGTACACGCTCCTTTGGCAGTTAAAAACTTTAAGCCGGGTCAATTTTACCGCCTGCAAAATTTTGAAACATCAGCCCTACATGTTTTGGATACGACCCTTGTCCTTGAAAGCATTGCCCTAACAGGAGCTTGGGTGGACCGTGAACAGGGTCTGATTTCCCTTATTATCCTTGAGACAGGAGGAGCGTCTTCCCTTTGTCAACTTTTAAAAATTGACGAAGAAGTTGTGCTCATGGGGCCAACGGGCACCCCTACGGAAATACCCGAACAAGAAACGATTTGCTTAATGGGAGGGGGTCTCGGTAATGCGGTTCTCTTTTCCATCGGCCGCGCTTTAAAAGAGGCCGGCAATCATGTGGTTTATCTCGCAGCCTATCGCAAGACAGAAGATATTTTTTATGTTGATAAAATATCAAAGGCTGCTCATCAAGTTATTTGGGTTTATGAAGACGGCGATATTTTACCGTCGAATCCTCAAGACAAAACCGTAAAAGGCACTATTCTTGACGCTCTCAGAACCTTAGATCTGAAAACCTTTGACCGATTTATTACAATTGGATCCGACGGTATGATGGCCGCCGTGAAGGCACACCTCACAAGCATTACGCTCAAAAAGAATGCCCGACTCATTGCCGGTATCAATGCTCCGATGCAATGTATGATGAAGGAAATTTGTGCCCAATGTTTGCAACGCCATGTAGACCCTGCAACAGGTCTTGAATTTTACGTTTACACTTGTGCAACCCAAGATCAAAACATGAAATCCGTTGATTTTTCTCATCTCCGTCAACGCCTGCAGCAAAACAGCTTACAAGAGAAAATGACAGCTCTGTGGATAAAAAAATGTATGCAAACCTTAGAAAATAAGGCATCGTAGAAAGATATCATTGGACCCGTCTAATAACATAAGGCTTTGAAAACATCCCATGGGATTACGACTTTTAACACTTTTATGCCTTTTTGCGACCCTTTCCGGCTCAACATCCCTTCATGCCGTGCCTGAGACCCTTCCCCCTAAAGTTCCTTTAAAAAATGTAAGTATTGTAATCACACAGTATGTCTCCCATGCAGCCCTCGATGCTGTACGAGACGGCGCTATGGATCGTCTCAAAGACTGTACAAAGGATAAATTCAACATTGTCTTTAACCTCACCAATGCCAGCGCCAACCTCCTTGTAGCCCGGCAAATTGCTCAAAAACATGCCAGTGAAGAACCTGATGTTATTATTGCTATTTCAACCTTGTCTGCTCAAAGTGTATTAAGCGCTGTTCGAGGACGAGTACCGTTAATTTTTGGGGCTATTACAGATCCAAAAGCAGCTCAAATCTCCGGGAAGAATGTGACCGGCGTAACAGATAAGCCCCCGTTTAGGGAGCAAATCCTCTTTATTCAAGAGCTCGTACCTTCCCTTAAGGATCTTGCCGTCCTTTATAATCCGGGTGAAGACAACTCACGCTATGCAGTGGCAGAATTAAGAGAAATATTAAGAGAGCTCGATCTTAATTTGGTAGCCGTTGCCGTTACAAAATCAACGGATCTCCCTCAGGCCGTTAGAAAAGTAACGGAAACTGCTCAGGCTATTTTTATTGCCAATGATAACTTAATTGCTTCTAGCTTTGAGTCCCTCATAAAAATCACCAACTCAAAGAAAATCCCCGTTTTCACATCGGACATCATGTTAGTAGAACGAGGAGCCGTTGGGATGCGTGGCATCGATTATTATAATATCGGACAACAAGCGGGGTCACAAGCCTGTCAAATTTTAGAAGGGATCCCCTTAGAGGATATTCCCGTGAGTCATCCGAACAGCCTGAAGCTGTATTTAAACCAAGAAGCGGCTACAATTACCGGAATTTCTTTTTCCAAAACACTTCTTAAAGAAGCAGATAAGGTTGTCAAAGCCCCTCTGTAAGTATAGAATCACAAAGATAAACACCAGCTAATGAGGCTCATTTTGCTTAAATTCTTAAAATACTTGGGAACGACGTTCCTCGCTCTTTCCGTATTTATTTTGATTTTGCCTTATTTTGTCAGTTTGAACGCCTATAAGGAAGAAATCATCTCAAAAGCAAAAGAAGCTCTTGGGCGTGACCTTGCCATTGACGGTAATATCAAGTTCAGGATTCTGCCGCGCCCCTATGTAAAAATCAAAGATATCAAACTTTCCTCACCCTCCGGATACCAAAAAACAACCTTGGCCTCCGTTAAAGAGGTAGAGGCAATTCTCTCCATTGCTCCCTTATTCGTTGGAAAAATTGAGGTGGCTAAGCTTGTACTCGATCAACCGACTATTTCTTTAGAGAAACTCAAAAACGGTAAAGGAAACTGGGAATTTGATTTAAAAAATAAAGAAGCTTCTTTAAAAGAGCAGTCTCAAGCTTCCCAAGGCACTGCCGTCAGCACTAAACCTTCTCCTTTCCATATTAAAACAATCAAAATACAAAAAGCTTCGCTTAACTATACGGACGGTGAGAACACAACAGAAGTTCAAGACATCGACTTAACCCTCGATATCGAAGATTTAAAGGGGCCTATTAACTTTTCTCTCGACTTTAATGCCTTTGATACGCCTTTTGAAATTACCGGACATTTAAAAGAAATAGGGTCTCAAATCCCCTTAGAGGCAAAGCTCAAAGCCTTAGGCGAAAAACTAATCGTCGGCGGGATTTTTGACACGAAAACAACGAAGTTTACCGGCGACCTAGAGTTAAAGGGAACTTTGAAAAATCTCAAACGCTTTTTACCCGATATCGAGATTCCTTCGTCTTTAAAAGAAAAATATACACTTAAAGCCGACATTAACGCGACGGCAGATCAACTCAGTATTCATAATCTTGACTTTGATTTAAAACCTCTAAAAGCAACCGGAGACCTTGTTGTTGACTTAAAAAAAACAACCGGAGCCCTTAACATCAGTGTTATGCCGGGCGCTTTACAACTCGAACTCCGCCCTGATGTTTCACAAAACAATCAATTTTCCGGTACAATTTCTTTAAAAGCCGGTGATATTTCGCAACTCTGTTCTGCGTTAAAATTAAAAACCAAAGACGTACCGCCCTCTTTATTAAAGACCTTTTCTTTTGCAACGCACCTAACGTATCAAGATCGGAAAATTGCTCTCCGTCAGCTCCGTTTCGAGATGGGGGCAGCAGAATTGGACGGACAAATTACCCTTGAAAACCAAGGCTCTAAAGGTCTCTATTCCTTTGATTTAAAAACACGAAACATTGAAAAACTAACGCGCCTTTTTGAAATACAGCTCCCCGGGAATATCGGCCCTATCAAGTTCACAGGAACGGCCTCCGGAGACGCAAATGATTTAATGCTTGATTTTTCTGTTGACGGTGCGAAGGCTCATACAAAAATCAAAGGGCGTTTACAGAAAAAAGATAAAAGTCTAAAACCTGCTTTAACCCTCACCACAAGTGGAAAAAGTTTACGCTCAACCTTGAGTTACCTGGGTCAAGAGGCTCCTTCTAAAACTTTAGGAAGTTTTTCCGTTACAACAGAAGTAAGCGGTGATATTCCTCAACGGGTTAAATTAGATTTCCATAAATCCTCTCTCACCGTCGGAAGTGATCAAGTTAATATTAAAGGTATCGTAGAACTTTTCCTATCGGGCCTAAAACCAAAAATTAACGCGAATCTCTCTTTATCAGCCCTCAATCTTGATCGTTTACTTGCCGTCATTAGCCCCCCTAATACACAAGAAAATAAACAAATACGGCTTGTTGCAAAAAACGCTCCCGATAAATCTCAGGCTCCGAAAACACGTTGGAGTCATGATAAAATTGATCTTGCATTTTTACGAAGCTTTGAAGGAGACATCACGATCTTTGCCCCCGCTTTAAGCAAAGGATCTTTAGTGTTTGACACCGTGAAAATGACGGCGCGTGTTGCAAACGGTATTTTGGAATTAACGTCGTTAACAGGAAATCTTTATGGGGGTTCTTTAACCCTTAAGGGTCGCCTTTCTTCACAAAAAGACCAACCTGTCGCCTTAACGGCTCATCTCAAAGATGCACAATTGAAAAACATTATTCCCAAACAAAAAGAAATTAAAGTGCTGAAAGGACTCTTTAGCTTAGATGCAGATCTGACCAGCCAAGGGAAAAGCGAGTATCAGTATGTTGCCAATTTATCGGGTTCTATGAATTTTAAAGGAACCAAAGGCACTATTAGCGGATTTGATCTTCAACGCATTGTGAAAGATCTTGCAAACGTAAAAAGCCTCGGTAGCGCCCTTACCCTATTAAATACCTCTTTTTCCGGAGGCCAAACAGCCTTTAACTCCATTGACTGTATCACCTCCGTTTCTAAGGGAGAGGCGCGCATTAAAAAATTCCTCTTGGATGCCGTTGGAGCCGACGTTACCGCTGACGGAACCGTTAACCTATTACATTATTTGATGGATATTTCCTCAAAAATAACCCTTGAAGCAAAAGACTTTCCACCTTTTGCGGCACGCATCTACGGCCCCTTGGATAATCCGAAACACGAGTTAAAAACAGGAAAGCTTGAGCAGTATTTAATCAATAACGTTTTAACCGATGTTTTAGATAATTTATCAAAAGGAAAAGGGGGGGCGGAAGATATTATTAAAGGCGTTTTAGGATTGGGAAGTAAAGAAGAGTCACCCTCTCAACAGCAACCCGATAAGACTCAAGAAAAGCCGACAAAATCCCAAAAAGAGATCGAAGCGATCGGCAATGCCGTCGGCGGTCTGTTGAAAGACCTGTTTTAATGCTCAAATATTCGATCCTCTTTGCGTTAACCCTATTTTCAAGCCTAACGGTCAATGCCTCCGGTTTAGACGGCACAACACTGAGTTTTTGGTGGGCCGTTCCTTTTGGGGGCATCCTCCTGTCTCTTGCTTTAATGCCGATCATTGCAGGACACTTTTGGCATAATCATTTTGGCAAAATAGCTGCCGGATGGTCTTTGATCACCCTTGGTATGATTTCCTACCAATTTGGCCTCAAAGAGGCCTTTCATGAAGTACTGCTCACTTACTTCCATGAATTCATCCCTTTTATCATCTTTATTTTATCTCTTTATGTCATTTGCGGAGGTATTAAAATTGATATTACCACCAAGCCTAATCCTTACTTTAATACGACTTTTCTAGCAATTACGACCTTTGTCTCCAGTTGGATCGGAACCACAGGGGCAGCCATGCTATTTATTCGTCCTTTTCTACACGTAAACGAAAATCGCCCCAATAAACGCCACCTTGTTATCTTTTTTATTTTCTTAGTTTGTAACATTGGCGGCTCTTTGACAGCCGTCGGTGATCCTCCTTTATTTCTTGGTTTTTTGAACGGCATCGACTTTTTTTGGCCGACTACCCATTTATTCGGGCCGTTTCTGACGGTAAGCATTCCCTTACTTGTCATTTTTTATTTTTTTGATAAGCGCGCCTTTAAAAAAGAAGGACTACATAATAACGCCTTTAACCATGAAGACGAAGACGCAAATGACCCTTTTATTGTCCGCTTTGGCGGGCGTCGCAATTTACTCCTGCTCTTGTGTGCCATTGCCGTTATTATCTTATCCGGTATCTTAAAAAGCAAAGAAGGGTTTTACATCGGGGGGGTTTTTCTATCCTATCCGAACGTAGCAAGAGACCTTACCCTATTGCTTCTAACCTATATTTCTCTTCAATACGGCAATAAACGCGTTCGCTCCGAAAACCATTTTACTTGGGCTCCCTTTATGGAAGTTTTCAAGGTTTTTGCAGCCATTTTTATTACGGCAGCTCCCGTAATTGCCATTTTAAAAGCAGGTGAACAAGGGGCTTTTGTCGGACTGGTCAAATTAGTTAATACCGGGGACGGTTTTCACAATGATCTCTATTATTGGTTTACGGGCGGACTCTCTGCTTTCTTGGACAACGCGCCGACCTACCTTGTTTTCTTTAATCTTGCCGGAGGTAACCCGACAGATCTCATGGGTCCTCTTTCCCATACCCTCATTGCAATTTCTTGTGGTTCCGTTTTCATGGGTGCGTTGACCTATATCGGCAATGCCCCTAATTTCATGGTGAAAGCCATTGCAGAACAAAACAATATCGCGATGCCGAGTTTTTTCGGCTATATGGTCTGGTCAATTTTGATTTTGGTCCCTCTTTTTATCCTCGCAGACCTCATCTGGATATAAAATTAATTTAAAATTGAATTAAATCAGCTTCTAAAATGCCTTGATTATTAATATATAAATATTATATAACCAATAGAAGTGTTTACGAATTATTAGTATTTAAGTATTTGTTTTCTGGTCAAAATTTAAGAGTTGACCATATTTTCTAAATCTTTAATATCAATTTTATCTTCTCTTTTTTTAAGGACAAAAATGTTTATCCAAACCGAAGAAACGCCAAATCCTTTAACCTTAAAATACAGCCCCGGGCGTATTGTTATGGAACAAGGAACCTTAACAATCACCTCGACTACAGACGCTTGGCGCTCCCCGTTAGCCGAAGCTCTTTTTCAGGTGGCCGGAGTCAGCGAACTTTTCTTTGGTCAAGATTTTATTTCGGTCACAAAAACTCCTGAACAAGACTGGGATCTTTTAAAACCTCAAATTCTAGGCTCGATCATGGAATATTTCATGGAAAACGATACGGTGATTGTGCGTCAAGATAAAAGCGACAAAACCTACGAAGAAGAAGAGTCATCGGAAATTGTTAAGGAAATTAAAGAACTTATTGAAGCGCGCATTAGACCTGCCGTTGCACAAGACGGTGGCGACATTACTTTTGAGCGTTTTACGGACGGGGTTGTCTATTTGAAAATGCATGGTGCGTGTTCGGGTTGCCCCAGCTCAAGTGTGACCTTAAAAAATGGTGTTGAAAATATGTTACGCCACTATGTACCTGAAGTTAAAGAAGTTAAAGCCGTTTAATTTAGTATGTGTATAGGAAGTTCAAAATGATAAAACAATCTTCTTTTTTGAAAAAAATTAATTTTTGTATAAGCCGTGTTATTGTTGCCGGAGCTCTTTTACTCATTGCCGCCTTATATATTATGGTAGCCAAAAACTATATCAAACCCTCTTCTTTTGGGATTTCACCGTTAAAAGCCGCAGCCACCGTAACGCAACCGAAAACGTTTATTGAAGTTCAAACCACAAAAGAACTCACGGCTCTTTTTGACCAACACGACTATTCCTTAGAAACAGATAACACAACATCGGGCATCACGATTCCTGCCCTTTACCTTGCGACACTTCCCAATGATTTTGCACAGAACCTTACCGTCGCCGAGAAAAAGGCGTTGTTTATGCAAGCCATTTTACCTCTTATTCTTGAAGCTAATAACGAAATAGCACAAGAACGCGCCATGCTCATTTCTTTACAAGAAATTGTTGAAAACAAAGGCAACCTTCTTGAATCTCAAAAAGAATGGCTTGAAAATTTAGCTGAAAAATACCGTTTAAAAAACTTTAGCTATGACAAGTTGGAAGAGCTGCTGGTGCGTGTAGATGAAATCCCCGTTTCCATGGCTTTGGCTCAAGCCGCTGAAGAAACAGGTTGGGGCAGGTCTTATGCAGCCCGCATCAAGAATGCAACACACGGCGTTACCCTCCCTTCCGGCGTAAAAGCCTACGAATCCTTGGTTATTAGCGTAAAAGCCTATATGAGAAATTTAAATGCTAATCCTGCTTATAAAAAAATGCGCACAATACGCGCCAACCTACGATCACAAAACAAAGAACTCTGTGGCGTTCAAATGATGGACGGTTTGTATTATTACTCGGAGCTGCACCAAGCTTACATTAAAAAAGTAAAAAAACACATCGAACATCATAACCTTGAACGATTTGACGGTGCGCAATTAAGAGACCTTCCCGTTCTATCCTCTTAAAAGCTCTCTAAGAGAGGCTCTATTTTACAGAACCTTCTTTCTTCACTATACTTATTCTTGAAAGAAGGTTTTAAGAATAAAAAAAATGAGCACCATTCCCGAAATTATCCTTGATGAAACCAAGCCTGATAGTGTCTCACTTTTCTTTAACGGAAACTTTGAGGTTATGCACTGGGCTCATTTAAAATCGCAAATAGAAATACTCACCCTAAATCGCAAAAAAGTTCTTTTTGATTTTAAAGGACTTCTTTCTCTTGATACTTTCGGAGCATGGTTATTGGCTCATCTATGGCGTAATCTTGAAGACAAAAAAAAGGAAATTTCTTTTACGAATTGTTCTACTGATGATTTAACATTCCTTAAAGAACTGAAAAACTTTGAGGTTCCTGAAGCTCTCCTCCTCTCCCTAGAACAAAAGCAAGGCTCTCCCCTCGAGATTCTCGGCAAGGGAACCCTCACAGCTATAGGTAAATTTCATCGCATTATTTCTTTTCTTGGCGAAGTTATTCTTGCCATTGGCTCCTGCATACGGCACCCGTCTTCTTTTCGAGTAAAGTCTTTTATAAAATACCTGGATCAAACAGGAGTGCGAGCCATACCCATCATTGGACTTGTTGCCCTCCTTATCGGTATTGTTCTTGTTTATCAAGGTGTCAGCCAACTGGAGCGTTTTGGGGCTGAGATTTTCACCGTTAACTTATTGGCCATTTCCGTATTGCGGGAACTGGGCATCTTATTAACGGCCATTGTAGTTGCAGGGCGCTCCGGAAGCGCTTTTACTGCACAAATTGGCTTTATGAAGCTCAACCAAGAATTAGACGCCATGAAGGTTCTTGGACTTGAACCCATGCAACTTTTGGTTGTGCCGCGCATTCTCGCTTTAATGATTGTCATGCCTCTTCTCACCGTTTTTTGTGACCTCGTAGCCCTTGCCGGAGGCGCGCTTATGTCTATGAAATTAATTGACCTCTCGTTTTCACAATTCATTTCACAACTTCAATCCTCCTTTAAGCCCTCAACATTTTGGGTAGGTATTTTTAAGGCACCCGTCTTTGCTTTTACCATAGCCTTAATCGCTTGCTATGAAGGTCTGCAAGTTTCAGGGGGCGCCGAGAGCGTCGGGCGACGCACCACAAGATCCGTTGTCAGATCTATTTTTATGGTGATTGTCCTTAACGCCTTTTTCTCCGTTGTTTTTTCCATTTTAAAAATTTGAGGCAACAGGTAAAAAATGACAAATATCATTGATATCAAAAATCTTCACACAAGCATCGGCGGAAATGAGATTCATAAAGGCCTTAATATGATCGTTAAACAAGGAGAAATTTTTGGCATTGTCGGAGGATCCGGAAGCGGTAAAACAGTTTTATTGAATGCTATGTTAGGCCTTCGTCCCCATCAAAGCGGAACCATCAACCTCTTTGGTCTTGACAGTGAGATTGTCACCCGTTCTTTTGAACATAAAAAACGTATGGGGATTTTGTTCCAAAGCGGCGCTTTATTTAGTTCGTTGAACGTTCTACAAAATATTTGCGTACCGATGATTGAACAAGGCGGCATTTCTCCCGAGTGCGCCACGGAACTTGCCTATTACAAAATGAAAATCGTCGGCCTCCCGGATATTGCGGCGTCAAAACTTCCGGAAGAACTCTCAGGGGGCATGGTCAAGCGTTCTGCCTTTGCAAGGGCATTAGCTTTGGATGCCGACCTCGTTTTTCTGGATGAGCCTACTTCGGGTCTGGATCCTATTTCGGCTGAAAAATTTGATCAACTTATCTTAAAATTAAAGAAAAATTTAGGATTAACTGTTGTCATGATCACACATGACTTAGGTTCTTTGTCTATTTGTGATCACATTGGTGTTATCATAGATAAACAAATGATTACAGGTACCTTAAGTGAGGTACGTAAAAACCCTCACCCTTGGATACAAGAATACTTTGCAGGAGCTCGAAGCCAAGCGATGCTTGGATCGATCTCTAAACCTTAAGAGACGGAAACATAAAAATGGAAACGCGTCCCAACAGCTTTATTGTCGGTGTTTTTGTTCTGCTTCTCCTTGCAGCCGGAACAACCTTTGTTTTATGGTTTTCAAAAATGGAAATCGGTAAGTCCCACCATCACTACTACATTTTTTTTGAGGGTGCCGTTACAGGGTTGCGGGAAAATACCGATGTACTTTACCAAGGCATTCCCGTTGGAAAAGTAAAGAAAATTAGAGTTTATAAAAACAACGTTCAGAACGTAAAAGTTCTTGTGAACATCGACCGCCCCGATATCATCCGTGAAAACAGCATCGCTACAATCGAAGCCCAAGGACTTACAGGGTATACTTTTGTACAAATTAAAGGCAGCACACAAGAGAGCCCTATTTTAAACACAAAAGGAAGTCAGAAACATCCCGTCATCCAATCAAGACCCTCTAATTTGGAAGCTCTCTTTTCTAATGCCCCCAAAATTTTAGAAGATATTTCCGGCGTTGCGACACAATTAAGAAAGTTTTTTGACGATCAAATGATTACCGAGTCTAAAAAAACCCTAGGCAACCTTGCCCGTATCACAGAAGATTTATCCAAAGGGACAAGCTCCCTTGCCGACTTTGTTATAGATTTCAGATCAAGCTTGAAAGATTTTAAAAGCGCTTCTGCGTCTTTTAATCGTACCATAACAGAAAATGAAGAAGCCCTATCGACTTTTATCAGCACAGGATTACCGGCCTTTACAAAGATGTCTCAAAGCTTGAAACAGACATCGGATCACTTTGATAAATTGAGCAAAGAATTTGAAAAAAGCCCGGCTTCTTTCTTAAAAAAGAACTCTAATCAAGGATACAAAGTACAATGATTTCTTTTCCCAAACTATTAGTTTTCTCACCCCTTATTTTTCTAAGCGCTTGTGTTTCTCTTTTACCGGATACGGGTGAGCCCCCCAAACGCCTTTGGCTCGAGCCTGCTATGATCTCTTCTCCTCTTCGAGATCATAATAATACCCTCCAAACCGTTGCAATCTCAAGACCGACAGCCCCAAGTATGCTGAATTCCGAACGGCTTCGCATACGAGATTTAAGAGGGAATATTGCCCTTACGGATTACATCGCCGGCATTGAGTGGCAAGAGCACCTCCCCCTTATGATTCGGCGCCACCTCGTTCAGGCTCTGATGCTGTCCGAAAAATTCAAAGCCGTCGGCTTTGAAGAAGATTCCTTTAACTACGCCGTTATTCTGGAAACAGATATTCGAAAATTTGATGTCGCTCTTCTAAAAGAGAAAATGTACGCAGAGATAGAATTATCTGCAAAACTTCTTGATGTTAAAAGACGGGACGTTATTTGGCAAAAGACCTTTACGGCCAAGTCTCCTCTTAAGAAGCATTCCCTCGATTCTTTCATTGCAGGCTTAACAAAAGCCTATGAGACTATCCTTTACCAAATTACCCAAGATGTGAATTAATCCTTTTCTTAAGCCCTAAGGAGGCAAGAGAACAGATAAAAATAACAACAAGCAAGGCGCTTAAGGCAAAAACAAACTCTTGGGTGCTATAGAGGCGTATGTTTTTTTCACTTAGAGTACCGCTCCATTGCCAATCAAGGCCAAACCCGATGAGTTGCTGCAATAAAGCGCCCCCTAACATATTAAGAGTATTCACCACGCCCAATGTCAGGCCTGATGTGGAGGGCGTTGCATAGGCAACAGCGCCTGTAAAACACATCATCTCTGCCCCACAAAAAAAGCCAAGACCGAATAATAAAAAGGTCATTGTCAGCATATCAAGGCTCGGAGCATATAAAACAACGGTCATTAAAACAAGAAGGGAAAAGCCGCAAACTTGGATACCGCGATTTAAGATGTGATATTTCTCGCAAACCCAAGGCAACACGAAACTACCGGCAGCCATACCAAGATACATCATCATACTCGTTTGCGCTGCATTTCCTTGATTTAAGGCATATTTTTGCATTAAAAACGCCGTGCCCCATAAATCGGCCAAAGCCGATAAGGGCGTATAAAGACCAATGGCGAGAAGCGTATATAACAGAACCATTCTATTTTTTAAAATACTCACCAAACGTTCTTTAAAGAGGCTTTCGCCCTTTTTGTTTTTTTGAAGCCTCTTTTGTTGGGCCGGAAGCAAAAAAACAGACATCAAGAGCAACGGCGCGCCCAAAAACGCTGTGAAAGAGACGGTATCTCTCCACCCGATTTCCTCTAACAATAAGACTAAAGGTTTTCCTGCTGTCAAAGCGCCAATGGTTCCCAAAGAAAGAGTTACCCCCATAAGAAGCCCTCTTTTTCCCTCCGGGAAATAATCGGCTGCAATTTTCAAAGCACTCATAAACGCCGCCGCAGATCCTAAACCTATTAAAATACGGCTAAATTGCGCGCCATAAAAAGAACGAGTTGACGCAAAGAAAAAAGCCCCTCCCATACAAAGAGCTATGGACCCCAAGACCATACGTCTGATACCGACACGATCTACGAGAGCTCCTAAAGGGATTTGAAAGAGAGAATACGCATAAAGATAATAGGCCCCAAAAGTTGAAAATTGTTCGGCCGTTAAATTATAATCAAAACGAAGATCATCAATCATAACCCCCGGTGCGACACGCAAAATATACTGATAAAAGAAAAACAAGGCGCAGGTAAACCAAGCCAGATAGGCTTTTAAGACGGTTTGTTTTGAAGAGGTTGTCGTTGACATATTTCTATATTCTGCGCTAAGTTTAAGTTCTTAATCATAAGCAAAACTTACCGAAAAAAAAAGGCTTCTGCAATGACTTCCGTGCACTCACCTTCTGTCCGACTCAAGAAATTAGAACACGGTTACGATATGGATCTACCGTTTTATGCAACCTCAGGAAGCGCCGGCATGGATCTCATGGCAGCCCTCACAGAGACCGTTTCCTTGAAACCGGGGGAACGTGCCCTGATTCCCTGTGGTATTTCTTTGGCAATCCCCCAAGGGTATGAAGCACAAATTAGGCCTCGCTCCGGCTTAGCCTTTAAACAAGGTTTAACGGTTTTAAACACCCCCGGCACCATTGACTCCGATTATCGAGGCGAAATCAAAGTCATCCTGATTAACTTAGGACAAGAAACGGCTACTATTGAGCGGGGCATGCGTGTTGCCCAAATGGTTATAGCCCCTTATGCACAGGTCAAATTACACGAAGTATCGGAGTTTAAAGAAGAAGACCTTGAAAACACCCGTAGCAAAGAGGGGTTTGGTTCCACAGGGTTATTTTCAATAAAACAGTCAATAAAATAGAAAGTGTTCTTATGGACCCGATAAAATTAGACCCGACGCAAGAACTTTGCACCTTGATTCAATGTATTCTCAAAGAAAATGATATTACTCTCGGTAAAACAGATCATATCCTTGATTTTGGTTGCGGCTCCGGACGACACACCTATGAATTCTTGGATCAGGGCTATCAAAACTGTTTTGGCTACGATATAAAAAATTACCTAACAGTGCGTCATAAAAAAGAATTGTCTCATTTTTCTTTTTCAGAAGACAACCTTCCTTTTAACGATAATCTATTTGACCTAATTTTCTCAACGCAAGTCCTTGAACACGTTGCAGATTACCCTAAAATCTTAAAAGAAATGTCTCGGGTTTTAAAACCGGGCGGTGTTGCCCTCCATATCTTTCCCCCTAAATGGATGCCCCTTGAACCTCATATAAATGTTCCCCTTGGCGGCATTATAAAACATAAGTCTTATTACAAATTTTGGGCCTCCCTCGGTATTCGCAATGAGTTTCAAGAAAATCTTTCCGTTCAAGAAGTTGTTGAATCAAACTACAAATTTGCCCGTGAAAATTTAAACTATCTCTCCGGACAAGAGCTTAAAGCAATTTTCTCACAGTTCTTTAGAGAAACAAACTTTTGCGAAACGGATTTCTTAAAACATGCCCCCGGAAGAGGTCGGAAACTTTATCCTCTTTTTAAATATATTCCAGGCGCCTTGTTTTTATATAGAACTTGTCGAAATCGCGTTGTTTTGTTAAGAAAATAAAACCTCTTTTAAGGCTTTTCGAACAGCTTCTAAGGGGATCGCCTCCATGGTTTCTCCTCCAAAGTCTTGAGCTCTAAGAATCCGAGCCTTGCTTACTTTTGGCGCAAATTTCTCCGCTGTCGTTGGGCCAAATAGCGTTACCAGAGGGGTATCTGCCGCTGCAAACATATGACCTATTCCACAATCATTGGACACAGCTGCTCTTAATCGTTCGGCCAAAGCGATTGTTAAAAGGGGCGATTGCTTTGCCACCCTCACATCTTGAAGGGGATAAAGAGCTTCCGGCAAGTGCTCTTTAAATTCTTGTACCCAGTCTTGTTCTTGGGGACCCAAAATCACAACCGGTTGGTATCCCTCCCGTACTAAGGATTTAGCCAACGCTTGATAAGAAGTCCTTGGCCAACATTTTGAGCGATACCCCGCCCCTACGGCAAAACCAATATAGTGTTTTCCCTCCGGCAATAACGCGCGAGCCGTTTCCCTCCAGTCTGCGGCGAGCTCTAATTTATAGTTATTTTGAGATTTTATGCCTATTATATGAAGAAAATCGAGCATTTTATCAATGAGGCGACGGGGGGCATCATATCCCTTTGAGGGCTTAAAATCTGAAAACAGATAACGCAAAGTTGGCGAAAAAAAAGCTTTGTACTTTAAAGATCTTTTCAATTTTAAGGTTGTAAACCACTCGCTTTGGGTATCAATCACAAGATCAAAATTCTGCTTTTTTAACTCTTTTAGAGCAACAACATCGTCGATTTTTGACATAATTAAGGGCGCCAAAACTCCCTTATAAACACTTTCAAATTCTCCATAACACCAAGTAATCTTAGCTTGAGGATAAGCGTCTCGCAGGGCATACACAAAAGGCAATTTAATAAGCCCGTCCCCCACAAGCTCTCCGCCAACATAGACAAGAATATTAGAATAAGACATATAAATACCGGATCGACTCTTTAAAAACTCAATATAAAATCTTTTTTAATATTTGAAAACCATAAAAAAAGTTGGACAAATAGAGCTAAATGTGGCAGAAAGGAGCAACCAAATTAAAAAGAACCAGAGAAGTTTATGACAGAGCGTAAAAAAATTACCCTCAAAACGAGCTTAAGCCCGGAAAAATTAGCTGAGCTCGATAAAATGAAAAACCCTCAAAAAAGTGTTGAGCGGAAACCCTTTGTGCGTCCCGAACGCCGTCCTTCAAATCATAAGCCTCCCATCACCGAGTTAGGTCGCACCGTAAAGTGGCTTTATAAAACCTATCCGGATCTCTTTTTTAAAGAGCGCAGCAAACCCCTAAAACGCCATGTGGAAAAAGACATTATTGCCGCTTTTGGTGACAAACCGCCCGTTACAAAGCGCATGCTCAAAAAAGCCCTCAGCCACTATGTTTATAGCTATCCCTACATGAATGGCGTTCTAGCCTCAAAAGGGCGCTATGACTTAAAGGGGAAGCTTGTTGAAGAACTCACCGATGAGCATAAAATATTTGCTATTGACTGGCTCCGCGAGCGTGAAGGCGAAAAAGAAAAGGCCGGTAAAAAAGGGTAGAACTTCGTCCGAGATCTTTTTGAAAGGACTGTAGAACGACTATTCACCGTATTTAAAAAGCTCCTGACTATTGTCCTTCAGCCATTTTATACTCTCTTTATAAGCGGGACTTAAAGTGCCTACAATTTTCCAAAAAGCCCTGCTGTGATTCATTTCCTTTAAATGAGCCGTTTCATGGGCACAAACATAAGATGCCACTTCGTAAGGGGCAAATAGAAGTCGACAATTTAAAGAAATATTCCGTTGTAACGAGCAACTTCCCCAACGAGACTTTTGCTCCCGTATGGTGATTTTATTAATATCTTGCCCGATTTGTTCTGCATAGCCCTCACAAATTTCAGTGAATTTTCTTTGTGCATAACGTTTCAAAAAAACAGTAACCATATCACTCAAACGATCCTTCGGGCCGTAAACAACAAGATTGTCCCCCTCTATCTCAACGGTGCGGCAGATAAAATTTCTTTGGTGAATAATCGTAAGTTGTTTTCCTAAGATCGTAATAATGCTCTTCTCTTTAAAAGGGATAACCTCCACTTTGTTTGAAAGTTTCTTTTCAATCCACCCTTCCGCTTTTTTGAGAAAATCGACTGCCTGTTTTTGTGTTGCTCGAGGCGGTAAAGTTAAAATGACTTTATGGCTCAAGGGATCAAAACGCATATTTAAATGCTTAGCCTGCTTATGGCGGCGAGGACAAATTTCTACATTTTGATCCTTAAGAGGATAACTAAAAGGTGTCATGGTTTTTGCCGAATGGGGGAATAATTTATTATTCTTATCGATAATCATCCGGCACAGCAAGCTAATTCCCTAATACCCGTGGCTAAAAGAGGCGCTATATCGATGGCATTTGACGAATGGACAATGGTATTGCAGGTAACAACTCGTTCTACCCCGGAGTTTAAAAGGCTATCGTAAGCGCCTTTAGCAAAAACACCGTGCACCCCGATACAAATAGGCGGTTTGGTCCCCGCTTTTTTAAGATGGGTAACCGTTTCAATCATCGTACGTGCTGTTGAAATAATATCATCCACAAGAATAGGAGTATGGTCTTTATAGGCCGCTATTTCCGGCACGGAAACCTCAACATTACGATCGCCATAACGCTCTTTTATAAGAATAATAAAGGGCGCACTCGCTTTTTGTGCAACGTCAACGACCCATTGTTCACTTTCTTCATCGGGGCCAATAATTAAAGGCTTGGCAACACTCTGTTTTATCCAAGCTGAAAGGGTGTCGGCTGCATGTAAAACCCGGGACGGAATTGTATAAATTTCCTCCAATGTTTTATGGCGATGAAGATGAGGATCAACGGTCACAAGCCAGTCAATGTGGTGAGACAAAAAAGCAGCAAACAGTTTTGAGGTAACGGCTTCTCCGTCATGAAAGCGCTTATCTTGACGCATATAGCCCAAATACGGCGCCACAAGCCCCACACTTTTAGCGCCGAGTTCTTTAGCAACCTTTGTAAAAAACAGCAGAGCCATTGCCTTTGTATCCGGCTGTTCCAAACCACAAAAAAGAATGACATCCTTGCCCTTCACATCCGTATGAATTTGAACAAATGATTCTCCGTCGGGAAAATGTCTAACCGTCACTTCTCCTAAGGCACAACCGCCAAGATGCTCTTTCAAACGATAGGCAATGGAGTCATAACCCGGAAAATGAAATAAGAGAGGCATTTTATCCCTCCTGCATTGTTATAATATCCGCATTATCATGCAAATAACCCAAGGCATAAGCAAGCTCTCCCGGCGAGTTTGCATGAACTGTAAAAAGACCGTCGCCTTTTTCAATGTTCTTTCCAAGAAAAATAGAAAGGTCAATTCCTGCCGCCTTTGCCGACGGCGCTCCCGCAAACTTGGCCACAAGAGCAAGTCGACGATTATCAATATTCATAACAGTACCTCGCTTTTTCGCTTTATAAACATAAGTAAACGGCGCTTTTGGGATTTCTCTCATGCCTCCTTGCGCTTCACAGATTCTTTGGAATTTTTCCCAAGCTTGCCCGCTATCAAGTATTTGTGTCGCAATGCCTAAGCCCTCACCCTCCTTTACATCAGGAGAAAACTCAATAATATGACCGGCCAAAACAAGGCTACGCTCTCTCAAATCTTGCGGTGCATCGGGGGCAAGCTTTAAAACAGACACAAGGTCGCGGGCTTCAAGGGCAGGGCCAACACCACGACCCACGGGTTGTGTGCCGTCGCTAAAAATAATTTTCACAACGATACCGAGACTTTTGCCAACGGATTCCAAGTAATCCTTCAAGAGATGCGCTTTTTTTTGAGAGCGAACCTTTGCTGTCGGGCCAATGGGAATATCAATCAAAACATGGGTTGAACCTGCTGCAATTTTTTTGGATAAAACCGAGGCAACCAACTGACCTTCACTATCAAGATCAAGAGCCCTTTCTACATGAATGATCATATCGTCAGCAGGGCTTAGAGAAACAGACCCTCCCCATACAATGCACCCCTTTTCTTTTTTTACTACATTTTGTAATGTAAGAGCGTCTAATTCAACAGGAGCCAGCACTTCCATAGTATCGGCAGTGCCTGCAGGAGAAGTAATAGCCCGAGAAGAGGTTTTGGGCATGGTTAAGCCAAAGGCTGCAACAATAGAAACAATGATAGGTGTTGTGCGATTACCGGGCAATCCGCCGACACAGTGTTTATCTACAACAATATCCGACGGCCAGCTTAAACGATCTCCTACAGTTACCATAGCCTGTGTTAACTCAATGATTTCTTGGGAACTCAAACGCCCTCCGGCACAAGCCGTTAAAAAGGAAGAAATATGGATATCAGAATAACGCCCGAAGGTAATATCCTTGATAATCTCACAAAAATTATCACCCGAAAGGGCATTACCGTAAATTTTTGAACGAACAAGACTAAGGGAAGGGATGGATTTTGCATGTGTGACCGTAATTTCATCTCCCTCACGGGCAGCAAGAAGGTGCCAAGCATGCTCTGATAAACTTGCTCTTCCTTGGTCCAAAAAGTCGGTCTTAATCATATTCAAGGTTGCAATAATAGAACGCTCCCCCAAACTTACCTTCACACGGGCTTGAACCTCAAATCCTTCTGCCAAGCAAACATGGCAATCTTCTCGCATATAAACAACAGCTTCCTTATAAGTATCAATGCCAAGGCGCTTTAGATGAAGTGTCGATTTAGAAAGCGTCATGATAACTCCTGCGAGTCCAAATACCGAGGAATAACAACATCCCATCCCAATTCTTTTTCTATTTTCTCCTTAAGGGACACTGACGCAGCAAGTTCACCGTGGGTAATAAAAGTCTTTTTAGGAGGATTTTTGAAACCCCTAAGCCACTTTAAAATACCTTCATAATCCGCATGTGCCGACAGGCTGCTTAGATTTTCAACACGCGCTTTTACCGAATAAAATTGGCCATGAATCTTAATCTCTGTTTCGCCTTTCAGCATACGGTCTCCTCTTGTGCCGCCGGCTTGAAAACCGGTAAAGAGAATTGTGTTTCTAGGGTCGCCCATAAAATATTTAAGATGATGTAAGATGCGACCTCCTGTTGCCATGCCACTGGCTGAAATAATCACACTCGGTACACGCAACTGCTCAAGACGTTTGGAATCGTCAACGGTATTCACATAGGTTGCCACACCGCAAACATCTGCACAAAGCCCCTTGGGAAGCCGATGTTCATTATGAAACTGGCATAATAGCTTTGTTGCACTGATGGCCATGGGGCTATCCAAAAATACGGGCAAATCGGGAATAGAACCGGACTTTTTTAAATGATAGAGATAGTACAGCACGGACTGAGCGCGCCCGACGGCAAAGGCCGGTATAATTATACTCCCCCCCTTAGCAGCAGTACTGCGAACGATCTCGCCAATTTCTTCCAACGGGTCTATTTTAGGGTGCAAACGATCTCCGTAAGTTGATTCGACAAGTAAAAAATCAGTATGTTGAAGTTCCGCCGGATCCTTCATAATGGGATCATTATAACGACCGAGATCTCCGGAAAAAGTAACTGTTCTTTGCGTATCGGAAAGAGCAATAAAAGAGGCGCCTAAGATATGTCCTGCTCGACTTAAGGTAAAATGAAATTCGTCATCAAGGTAAACAGGATTCCCGAAACTTACCGTATGAAACCGATGAAGAGAATCTCTTGCATCTTTTTCCGTATACAAAGGCAAAGCCGGTTTGTGTTTTGTATAACCGTATTTATTGGCTCGCCTTGCATCTTCTTCATGCAAATAACCGCTATCGGGGAGCAAAATTTGACAAAGAGCATAGGTTGCTTCGGAGCAATAAATTTTTCCCTTAAATCCTTGCTTCACCAACAAAGGAATATAACCGCTGTGATCAATATGTGCATGGGTTAAAAGAACCGCATCAAGGGCTTCTGGATCAAAAGGCAGCCTATTCCAATTGCGAAGACGCAATTCCTTGTAACCTTGAAACAATCCGCAATCCACAAGGATTTTTTTATCTCCCTGTTCGATGAGATATTTTGATCCTGTAACCGTTTCCGTTGCGCCTAAAAAAGTAATTTTCATTAGAGTATCCTATTGAGTGGGGGGGAATAAAAAGAGACGCCTACCAATATCCGAGGCATTTCCACCATATTCCTCCGACAACCGCCCAAACGGTCAAATTAACGGCACTCAAGAAAAAACTGTTACGCCACCAATCTTTAACGGAAACATACCCCGCTCCAAAATAAACAGGAGCCGTTCCTGTGCCAAAATGCGTTAATGTTCCGGCTAAAGCAGATAGAACGGCAAGCCCCATGGCCGCAAGCATCGGCGGCGTTCCGGCAGCAACCAAAACGGCAAGAAGAGCTCCGTAAAGCGCTGTTATTCTGGCGGTCACACTTGCAAAAAGATAATGAATATAAAAATAAACAAAAGCGACAATAACAAAAGTAACGGGCCAACTCAAACCGCCGACAACGCCTTTCATTTGAAGGGAGAACCATTCCATCATGCCGAATTTTGTTAAAAAGCCTGCCATCATAAGGAAGGGCGCAAACCACATCAACGTTTCCCAAGCGCCTGTTTCTTTTATGCAGTCCTTCCAGCTCAACACACCAAAGAACAACAAAATAGCAAAACCGATAAGCGCTGCGGTTGTCGGTTTAATGCCGTATTGTCCCCCGAAAATCCAGAGAGTTAAGATGCCGGCAAATGTTGCGAGCATCAACTTCTCATTCATAGACAAAGGCCCGAGGTTTTTAAGTTTTTCCTTGGCAATCAACCGGGCTTTGGGTGAATGTGTTACCTCGGGGGGATAAAATTTATAAAGAGCCCATGGAATCAGAGCCAAATTTGCCAAGCCCGGTACAATAGCTGCCAGCGCCCACGTCCCCCAATCAATGGTCACATTCGCGCTTTGAGCAAGGTTAGCAATAAGCGGATTTCCCACAAGGCCTGTTAAAAACATAGCCGAGGTTACCATATTAACTTGAAAACAAACGGTTAATAAAAAAGAACCGAGTTTACGCTCTGTTTTATCTTTAGGGTCGCTCCCTTGTTCTTTTGCAAGGGCATTGACCACAGGAAAAATAATACCCGCTCCTCGGGCTGTGTTGCTCGGCACAAAAGGAGCCAATAACAATTCCGTTAAAACAAATCCATAGGAAAGCCCAAGGGTACTTTTTCCTAACAACGCTACAAAAAAATAAGCAATGCGCGTTCCAAGGCCTGTGTTTTTAAACCCCATAGCCAAAAAGAAAGCCAACACCACAAGCCAAACAATTCCCGAGCTAAAGGCTGTAAGAGCTTGATCCAAGGTTAAGGTTTGCGTAGTGATACAAAAAGTTGTTGCGATAAGAGAAATAGATCCGATGGGAAGAGGCTTTAAAATAACCGCCACAACGGTTGCTATAAAAATAATCAAAAGGTGCCATGTTTGAGCAGTGAGTCCCTCCGGAGGCGCCATCATCCAAAAAACAGAAGCTGCGGTTAACACGAGCAGACTTGGTAGGAGTTTTGCCCCTTGCCGTTTTCGGGATTGCTTTTGTCCTTGAATTTCAGACGCAAAGCCTGCTGCGTTCCCTTTTATGACATTGCCCGTTTGCAACATATTTTTCTCCCGTTTTCCCTGTATGACATAAGAATAACAAAGTTTTGAAAAACTACAAAATAAAGAAAAAAGAAGTTTTATTGAAGAAAGCCCGTCAGAGCCGCCGAGGGTATTTCCCTCAGCTTACCTAACTCAAGATCACCTAATTTAAAAGGACCATAGGCAACACGAATCAAACGATTGACTCGGCCGCCGATATGGTCGATCACTTTCCTGATCTCACGATTTTTCCCTTCTGTCAGGGTCATCTCAAGCCACTGATTATCACCTTTTTGAGGCCCGCGGCGCCACTGAATAGGCCCGTAATCCACACCATTGACAGTAATTCCTTTTGTAAGTTGTTCGAGCCCTAGAGGGTCAAGGTGTCCAAAGATACGCACCTGATAAATACGAGGAATTTCGCTCTCGGGATGCTCAAGCTTACGAGCCACTTCCCCGTCATTGGTTAGGAGAATCAGGCCTTCGCTCATAAGATCCAGTCGCCCGACGGAAATAACATGATCCGGCAAGTGACGAGGCAACAGATCAAATAAAGTTTCTCGACCTTCCGGATCAAAATGAGTGGTCACGACACCGCGGGGTTTATGAAAAAGCCACATCCGCGTTTTTTCTTTCTTGGGCAAAAGCCGACCGTCAACTTCGATCATATCCGTCGACACAACAAGGGTTGCCGGTGTCTCGACGAGAGCTTCATTCACCCTCACACGCCCATCGGCAATCCAACGCTCAGCCTCTCGACGGGAACAAACTCCCGATCTTGCCATAACCTTAGCAAGGCGTTCCGGCTTTTCAGAGAAAGTGTCTTCCTTAGGAGTCATAATCTACCCTTGGAACAATTTCCCCGGAAGAAACAATAATATCCTCGCCCAAAGCCGGTCTCAACATCAAGAAACCCTCCGGCGTTACACCAAGGAAAATTCCTTTGGTTTCCTTGAAACCATAAACCGTTTTATCCTCGCCGTCCCTAGCGATTTCACCCTCACGAACAACGACTTCTTCATTTTGATAAAGCAGTTTTAAAGCATAATCATTAAGGGGAGAAAGCGTTTCTTCAAAAGCTAGAAAACGATCTTTCAACTTACTTGTAAGCACCGGCAACACCTCATCCGACGACAGAGTAATGCCTAAAAGTTGTCGAAGGGACGTTGCAGGTTGGTCAATGCTATTCAAGACATCACCTGTCATATCAACATTAATACCAATGCCGACCCTTAACATCATGAGGCTATCCTCAAGAGCCATTTCAACAAGGATACCGGCAATTTTTTTCTCTGAAACAAGAACATTATTGATCCAACGTAATCCTATTTTATCCTCGGGCACACCAAGAGCGGCAAGAGTGTCCGCCACAGCAAGTCCTGCAAAAAGGGGAATCCAACTTACATGTCTCATGTGTTTAATATCAAAAGGTATACAAAATGTTGAAAAAGAATTACCGATTGGCGATTCCCAAGCTCGTCCCCATAAACCGTAGCCTTGACTCTGTGAATCGGCTGTTACAACAGTCCATTGCTCCGTACTTAAATGATTTTTTGCTCTTTTTTGTGTGGAGTCGACTTCGCCGTAATGAAAACGTTTTATAAGTGTGCCGTCATTGAGGGCAATGCTCCCTTCCCTAAAAGTCGCCTCTAAAGAGCTCCGAGAAGGAGTACACATCAAACATAACGTTAAAAAAGTTAGAAAAAGTCGTTTCATCGAAATTCCTCTATTATTATTTCTCATCATTTTAGCTCTAGGGCGCGTTGATAAAGTTGTTTTTTCGAAATCCCCGTTAAGGCCGTGACGTCTTGCACAGCCCCCTTAACCCCTTGATTCTCAAGCGCTCTTATTAAGTGTGCATCAATCTCATCCTGTGTCAACTCTTTGGCCTTGGTACGCAGAATCAAAACCAATTCTCCTTTTAAGGGAAAGTCGGCTAATTGATCTAAAATTTCCGACGGCGTGCCTCGGATCACTTGCTCAAAATTCTTCGTCAGTTCACGTGCGACCGCCATGTTTTGGATGCTGTTAGACTCCTTCAAACGCTTTAACGTTTGTTCAAGTCGCTTTGGCGATTCGTAAAAAATCACCGTTTGATCCTCTTGCAAGGCACCCAACACGCCTTGTGTTTCCTTTTCCTTGCGAGGAAAAAAGCCTTGAAAGGAAAAACAGTCACTCGGAAGACCGGACAAAAGGAGAGCCGCCAATCCGGCAGAGGGCCCGGGAATACAAGTGACATAGATATTTTCAGCAATAACGCTTTGGACCAACTTATATCCGGGGTCGGAAATAAGAGGCATCCCGGCGTCAGAGACAAGAGCCAGGCGCTTTCCCTCCCGTAAGTGTGCCATAATCTGCCCCCCCGTCGGATCTCCTTTTGCGTCATTATAAATTAAAAGAGGCTTATGAATCCCGTAATGAGACAATAGTTTTTTTGTAACACGGGTATCTTCGCAAGCAATAAAATCAGCCTTTGCCAAGGTCGCAAGCGCCCGCAATGTAATATCTTCCAGATTCCCAACGGGGGTTGCAACCAAGTAAAGTCCCGGGGGATATTTACATTTTGATCCGTTATCTATAAAATTCTCTATAGACTCTTTATCGAAGGACGGCATAACGATGACTCACTTTTTTTCTCTACCAAAATACGCGAGCTTATCTTGCATAACAAGAGATATAACGCGCCGCTGCTTCGGCTCATTGATATTGATAAGCCTTTTACTTCTAAATGCCTGCTCTCAACAAAGCCCCACAGTTTTAAAACCCGTGATTGATGAAAGCACAATTGCCAAACCGCAAGACCAAGTTAAAAAGTCGGATAAAGTCGCCTTATTGATTCCCTTATCCGGTCAACATGAGGCTCTTGGGCACTCCTTGGAAAAAGCAGCCGAAATGAGCCTTTTCGACCACGCGAATGACGCTATCAATATTGCCATGTACGATACCAAAAGTTCAACAACAGGTGCGGCTCAAGCGGCTCAAAAAGCCATCCAAGAGGGTGCAGGTATCATCATCGGGCCTATTTTTTCCAACAATGTCCAAGCCGTCTCACAGATTTCTCGGCGCGCCCACATTAATGTTGTGTCCTTTTCGAATAATAAAGACATCGCGAACGGTGGTGTTTTCGTTCTTGGATTCTCTCCGGAAGAGCAAATACGCCGAATTGTGTCCTATGCCGCAAGCCGCGGGAAAAAAGCCTTTGGCGTGCTTATTCCTAGAAACGAGTATGGCGCCTTGGTTGAACGTGAAGTACAGCATCTCAAAAAACAATATCGTTTTGATGTAGAATTTATTACTTATGATGTGAACTCAAACAACCTCTCTCATGAGTTAAATCCTCTGAAAACTTTAAAAATCGACACTCTTTTTATTCCTGAAGGCGGAAGAGCTCTTGCCCGCGTTATTTCCGCCGTTCTCTACCAAGAAATTCCTTTAGGCGGTATACAGCTGCTGGGCACAGGACAATGGGATGACACGAAAGTTTTTGAAAATCATAGTCTTTCCGGTGCTTGGATTGCAGCGCCTGCCCCCCAAGAACGCTTTTCTTTCAACGGGAAATACAAGCAAGCTTACGGCGAAGAACCCAATCGCCTTGCAACCCTTGCTTATGACGCAATTTCCATGCTGGCTGTTTTACGTCGACACCATGGCGAACAAGCTTTTTCTGTTGCAGCGCTTACACAAAGCAGAGGTTTTGACGGCGTTGACGGTGTTTTTCGCTTGCAACAAAGCGGCGTCACCGAGCGTAAGCTCGCCATACTCGAAGTCACACAGCAAGGTCTGCAAGTCTTGCAAACAACGGATAAGTCTTTCTAAAAAAATCTATTTAAAGAAAATACAATACAATTCTATTATTTGAAATTAGGGATAAAACAATGACAAAAATTCAAATTGCCCCTTCTATTTTGTCGGCCAACTTTTCAAACCTTGGTGATGAAGTTGAAAAGCTTGAAGCAGCCGGAGCAGACCGCATTCATCTTGACGTTATGGACGGTCATTTTGTCCCCAATATCACTTTTGGACCGGCGCTTATCCGGGATTTACGCACCAAGACAAAACTTCCGTTTGAAGCGCACCTCATGATCGAGCCTTGCGATCCTTATATCGCCGATTTTGCAAAGGCCGGAGCGGATATTATCCTTGTGCATCCTGAGGCCGGAACCCACCTTCATCGTACGATTCAACTTATTAAAGCCCAAGGCATTAAAGCAGGTGTGGTCTTAAATCCCACCACAAATAATGACTTTCTAAAATACGTCTTGGAAGATATTGATCAAGTTTTGGTGATGTCGGTTAACCCGGGTTTCGGAGGACAAAAATTTATCCAAGCTCAACTTCCAAAGATTAAAGAGGTTAGAAAAATCATCGGCAACCGCCCCATTGAGATCGAAGTCGACGGCGGTGTAACGCCTGAAACCGCCCCGGCTTGTATTGAAGCGGGTGCTACCGTCCTTGTTGCAGGCACGTCTATTTTTAAAACAAGCGACTATAAATCAAATATCGATGCCTTGAGGAGCGTTTGTAAATAGTCTTCTCTTAAGAAGACGGCTATCTCGGAAAAATTAATAAAGTCATTTTTATCTCATTGACCTTGATCAAAAAATACTTTTTAATGAAGTCTCACAGTAATTTTAAGAGAAATTCCATGCAAACGATTTTTAAGCAGTTGCTTTTAAAGCGCCGTATTGTTGTACCTATTATCGTCCTTTTGGCCGTCCTAGGGGGCGTTTATTTATTCCGAACTGCACCCGTTGCTACACCGGAATCCCCTATGCAGGTTGAAATTGAAACAATTCGAGAAAAACTCTTACGTAAAATTGTACGTCTTTCTGCCGTCGTAAATCCTAAACGCATGACTCTTTTTCAAGCTCAAGAAAAAGGAGCCATGGGGCCTCTTTTGGTTGAGTCCGGCAGCTTTGTTAAAGAAGGGACTCTCTTGGCAGAAATGCGTAACGGGAAATGGCGCCGTGCCGTCGAATATGCACAAGAAAAAGCAAGTCTTGAAAAAGATCATTACCTAAGGCAAAAAAAGCTGGCTGCCGGAAATAACAAAAGCCAGCGCTCCTTGGATCAAGCTCAAGAAACATGGCTCTCTGCCGAGATTGCCTTCGAAGAAGCCAAGAAAGCCTTGGCGCGCACTCAATTCAAAGCTCCCTATGACGGGCAAGTCGGTATTTTCAAAGCGCGGGAAGGACAATTCATTTCCCCCAACGACCCTATTGTTGCCTTTTATGATACCTCGGAATACATCCTTGATATTGATGTCCCGGATTCCCTTATCACGAGCCTAAAAACCGGGGATATTTTCACCCTCGAAACCAAAGGGCAAACTTTAGAAGGTAAAATCACAGGCGTTCAGACCCTCTTAGATTCGGAAACCCGTATGGGACTTGCTCGGGCTTCTCTACCCTCAAAGCATGCCTTTCCTTTAGGAGGACGCGTCAGTATTAATGTTGTGGTCGCTCAAAAAGAAAACGCCTTAAGTATTCCGAGATCCGCCGTTACTTTAAAAGACGGCAAACCGACCCTTTACAAAATTATCGACGGAAAAGCCTCGTTGGCCTTTGTTGAGCTTGGCCTTGAAACAGACGACCGTCTCGAGGTTCTTAAAGGCATTTCGATCGGAGACCAAGTCATTCTAAAGGGACAAGGAGGAATCTGGCCAACAAAAGCCGTCCAAGCCCTGATTCCGGAAAGCAACGCTATAGACTCAACGGTGCTTTCAGAAAAAAACTCTAAAACCAAAGCTGAAACAAAGAACGAGGGAGCTTAAGACACATGCGTCTTCCTGTTTTTTTCCTTGAAAGGCCGGTTTTCGCGACGGTCTTGAACGCTATGATTTTAGTCATTGGATTTTTAGCCTACCTCAATTTGGGCGTACGCGAATATCCGAATGTGTCTTTGCCTGTTTTAAATGTGCAAGTTTACTATCCCAATGCCAGTGCCGAAGTCGTGGAAACAGAGATTGCTACAAAACTTGAAGAAGCTTTGTCAGGCATTGAAGGCATAGAAACCATTTCGTCCTCTTCAAAATACGGACAAGCCTATGTCGAGCTGTCCTTTAAAGCGGGGACGGATCTTAGCAAAGCCCAATCCGATATAAGGGATCGTTTATCCATGACATCTCTTCCGGAGGATGCCAAGGATCCTATCATTCGCCAACAGTCGGGAGATTCCGAACCTTTTTTCTACATTTCCGTTGAAAGCGAGACAAGGTCTATTGTTGAACTCACTCACCTGATTAACCTCTATCTAAAGAATTCTCTTAAAGCTATTAAGGGCGTCTCGATGCTCAATATCATGGGCGATCAATACACCATGAGCGTTGCCCTTGACCGCGAAAAGATGCTCACCCACAGTATCGATGCCAATGCCGTTTTAGGCGCTTTGAAACGTCATAATGTTTCCCTTCCCGGAGGGCGTTTTCAAGAGGCTATTCCCATTACCCTTGATATGCGTGTTCTCTCTCCTCGGGATCTTAAAAACATTCCTATTACCCACACAAAAAACAGTGCGGTGCTCTTGGAGGATATCGCGACGGTCTCTTTAGGCCGCGGTATTATATCGCAAATTGTACGCTCCGGTGGAAAGAACGTTGCCTTTGTGGGGGTTATTAAATCCGGCGACGGAAATCCCTTGGATATTTCCAATGAAATCCACGATCGCATGGATCAATTCCAAAGCGTTATGCCGGATGACGTCACGATCAGAATTAATTTTGATAAAACAAAATTTATTCGAGGCTCCATTTCCTCGGTGCAACACTCTATTTTAGAAGCAATTTTCCTTGTCATTCTCATTGTCTTTTTATTTTTAAGGAATTTTAGGGCGACCCTCATTCCGCTGGTTGCCATTCCTTTATCCCTTGTGGGTGTGATGTCCCTCATGGCGGCGTTTGGACTCTCTATCAATACCATTACCCTTCTTGCCATGGTCTTAGCCGTGGGGCTGGTGGTGGACGATGCTATTGTTGTTCTTGAAAATATCCACCGCCATATTGAAGAGGGAAAATCCCCCCTAAAGGCCGCAAAGGAAGGATCCAAAGAAATAGGATTTGCCATTGTTGCCATGACCCTCACCTTGGCAGCCGTGTATATCCCCATTGCCTTTATCCAAGATGCCATCGGGCAAATCTTTTTTGAATTTGCCATGACCTTGGCCGGTGCGGTTATTGTCTCCGGTATTGTGGCTCTCACCTTTACCCCCTTGCTCTGCGCCCGCCTTTTAAAGAAAGAAAGCAAATCAACACCTCAAGCTCTGTCTTCCTTTAAAGCCCTTCGCTTTTTTGACCGCGCGCTTGAGGGAATAACACGCACTTATAAAACATCTCTCGATTCCGTTTTAAAACGGCCAAAGACAACGGCAGCGACTTGTATCGCCATTTTACTTATTTGCGTCGGGCTTTTTCAAAACATCCCCAAAGCCGTCACCCCCAAAGAAGATCGCGGCGTTGTCGGTATCTTTGTGCCCTATTTGGACGGCGCGTCCTTAGAAGAGTTTGACGGTTATTTAAAATATATTGAAAATGAAGTCAAAGATATCAAAGAAGCTCTCACTTACCTGACAATTGCAGGATCTTGGGGCGGGCAAGTTGTTGTGCCGCTTAAATCATGGGAAGACCGAAGTCGAAGCGCCGCCGACGTTGTGAATGAGTTGCGCCAACGTGTTAAAAAAGTACCGACCGTCCAAGCCTATCCTTGGAGCTGGGATACGGGCATTCCGGGAGTTGAGGCGACCAACACAAAAGACGGAGCTATTACGGTACAATTTTTAACCATTGGATCTTACGAAAATTTAAGCAAAATCATGGATAATTTGCGCAATGCCTGCGAAGCGGAAAAAGACATCTTTGTGGATTGCCACCATGATTTACGCTTTAATTCCTCCGGGTTTAAAGTAATTGTCGACCGTGAAAAATTGGCAACGACAACCTTATCCCCCGTACATGTTTCAAATGTGCTGGCCATTATGATGGATCAAAACCTTCACCTTGAATTCTCAAAGGAAGGACTTCTTTACCCCATTGCTCTTAAACCCGCACAGCGTCCCTATCACTTAGAAGAAATTTACGCTTTTAACGAGGAAGGAATTCGCTTTCCCTTATCCTACTTTATGACTTTAGAAAAAACGGTAACCCCTAAAGAACTCTCCCATTATAATCAGTTTCGTGCGGCTCAATTGAACGTCTCGCTCGCGCCGGGGGTAACTTATTCCCGTGCCGTTGAAGCCCTTAACAAAAAAATAGACGAGATTGTACCCGAAGGCATTCAACATGAATTCACAGGGGTTGCAAAGAAATTGGAAGAATCCTCCTCCGTGATGTTAGCTCTAATCTTCATTGCTCTCCTCTTTGTGTATGCCGTTCTGGCCATTCAATTTGAAAGCTTTGCCGATCCTTTTATTATTATGTTTACGGTTCCGCTGGCTGTTTTAGGAGCTCTTATTTCTATTTATGCTTTGGATCGCACCCTTGATATCTTTACACAAATCGGATTGGTGACCCTCATCGGACTTATTACGAAACATGGGATTTTGATTGTTGAATTTGCTAATCAAAAAATGAAAGAAACAGGCGCCGACATTAATGAGGTCATTAAAGAAGCAGCAGCCCTTCGCCTGCGTCCCATCCTCATGACAACAGGTGCGATGGTTTTTGGCGCCGTCCCTCTGATTCTATCCTCAGGTGCCGGTGCCGAAGCCCGCCAAGCCATCGGTATTGTCCTTGTCGGCGGTCTTCTGATCGGCACGTTATTAACTCTCTTTGTGATCCCCACGGCCTATAAGATCATGAAAGCCCGCCATTTCTAGAGGAGGCAAATTTAACCTTTTTTCTCTGCCTCTAACTCATCCAAGTATTCTAGGAGCTTTAGGGCGTAAGGTTGTTTATCATCTAGTTTATCGGAATAATGAGATTTGAGATACTTTTCGTAAAATTTTAAATAGGTATGAAGACGCCCTGCAAAAAGATTTTTCAGCATCTCATCGTCAATAATTTCTTGTTTTTTATAAAGGTAAATAGACCCCATCAATTCCAGAAAATTAAGATGCTCAAAAAGTTCTTTATTGTGTTTAATAGTAGGTTCTGACTTACCTTTTTCATCAATTTGAACAACATAATTTTGAACGGCCTTTATACCCACTTCTTGTTTACATGCTTTTTCACAAATATCAGGCCAGCAATCATCTTTACGTTTTATAGCTTTTCTATATTCAGTCCACAATTCATATCGTGTCTCTGTTGTTTCTTTTGAGCACCATTGCTGATCAAGGTGACGCACAAAATCCATTTGTAACGTTGTTGCAGAATTTTTAGAGGATTGTTTGAGGGCACGTAATTGAGTGTAAGCGCCAATGGCGATAGCAATCGTCGCAATACTAGCGAGGAAAGCTAAAGAAACCTCTATTTCATTTATGAGATTTTCCTTATAGGCAGAAGGAGTGCTTGGACAGTCTTCATTAACTTTTTTGTATTCAGAGAGAACACTTGGGTATTCTCCATTGCCAATCGTAGATTCAGAAAGATACTCCGGAAAAAAATTATTTTCTGATAAGCGCTCTAAGATTCTTGGGAAGTTAAGCACAGAGCCCACAACTAAAATCATTAATATAGATGCCATAATGACTTTAAGAATTTTCTGAAGACATTTCACACAAGCATTCTCTTTATTCTCTCCCATAACACACCCCCCACGCCACAAAACCATAACACCTTGAATTATAGCAAAAAAAGGTTAAAGAACCGTTATGATGAAAAAAATATATAAGCAATCGGAGCACAAAAAAAAGAGGCCTTTCGGCCCCTTTTTAACCTTTAGAAAAATTTTATTATAAATTAGACGCTTGGGTTTCAGCTATAATACGCTCTAAAGCGGTTTTCAAAACAAGCTTTCTCGCCTCATCGCCTTCAGTCGCGAGATATAACTCAATATCCCCGTCGGTTAGATCTTTAATATTAAGCGTTTCGCGTGTTTCTTGACGTAAACGAGCAAACTCTTCTGCTTCTTGCACGAGGCGTGCCTTTGCCTGCTCAACAATTTCGGCTTTTACGTCAAGACTATCGGCATTGCCGTAAGCGTCCGCTTCTTCATCGGTAAACTCAACACCGCCGGCCTCACGGGCTTGACTGCGTTTTAAAAGAAGAGCGGCGGCTTTTTCTTCTTCAATGTGCGCGAGGCGCGTTTTTGCAAGGTCGACAATCCTATCTTTTTGGACTTGATTCTTACGCTCATCGTAGTAGTTCCAGTTGTCTGCTTCTGTGTCCGTTAACCCTTGAACCCCACAGGCAAAACGTGCCGCATCGCGTCCTTCTTTTAGAATACGCGCTTTTGCGCTCGCAACGATCAAAGCCTTTTCATCACGGTCATTACCGGCATTACCGTAAGCATCAGCTTCTTCATCGGTAAAATCTACCTTAGCCAGCAATCGATCTTGTGCTCGTAACATATCAACGGGCACAAGATCTGTTGCCAACAGTCTGTGAGACCGTTCATTTCGGATTGCCGATTCGGCAAAAACTTGTTGTTCGCCTTTCAATGCTTCTGCATTCAAAGCAAAAAGACTATCCACAGCCTCAGGATCAACCAAATATCTTTGATACATAACCATAGCCAAAACAGCTTCTGCGCCTAAGAGATTTTGATAACTTTCATCGGGAGAACGCGGAAGCTGATGCTCTTTTGAACAAAGGTTAGAAATCAAAGAAGCGAACTCTTCATTAGTAAAAATCAATCCGGCATGGGTTCCCTCAAAAGCAAGCTGCTTTAAACGGTTGCCGTCAACAGTAGAGGCAACTTCAATGCTATAGCTCTCTTCCGGTAATGTTGCTGCAGCAAGGGAAATCCATAATCCGTCACGTTCCGTATCAAAATCTGTTGTAATAGGAGGCAATGCCCCTAAAGCATCTTTTAAAGTTTGACCTAAAATTTGCGACATAACACGACCATAAGTCCCGTCAAGAGCCGTATCCAAGGGTTCGGCTCGATTCATACTGATAGCTCTTTTTGCATAACGCTGATTGACCGCCCCCAAAAGCGTTGCATCTCTTGCATCGGCTCGATATTGAAAATAGCGCTTTATAAAATCATTACGCATTGCCACCCACGTCTCCAAAGGCTTTACTAAAGCTTGGATGACCAAACGTTCGGAGCTTGAAAAATTTTTCCCTGCTTTTAATTCATACTTTAATTCTCCGCCTTCCTCATCTGTTTTGGGGAGGTAAGTAAAGTATGCCTGTTCATTTTCAAAATAGACGACTGTTGTAGTGAAATATTCTGCTAAAGTATCTGCCGTATGACTATGAATGACGTATTGATCATTGGACGGAAGCGTTGTTTTATCTATGGCAATACCGACATGAGACGGTACCAAAAGAGAATTTTTTGCAATAACACTATCTTCCAAAATAATGCCGCCGGAGGAGGAGGGGACATTGCTTGCTTGAAGGTTTGTTGTGGGAAGAAAAGTCGTTAAAAGAGCCGTAGAGAGAGCTGTAGACAAAGATAGATTAAGTAATTGCTTTTTCATAGTATAGGTCTCCTGTTTTTTAATTTTCTATTAAGATTTATTTAAATTCTTAATAACTAAAATGGTGACACCTTTTTCAGAAGCCAACAAGAGCCTTTATGACAAAAAGAGAAGACGAGATTTAGAAGCGTGAATACACGGTACTTTCAGAAGAAATTTTATTTTATTTATCGGCCTTTTTAAGAATCTCCCCTCCCGTTAAACCGATGACAAGGGCTTTGCGGCCACCGACGTCTTAGAGAAACCTTAGAAAGAATCGCCGCTCATTACATCGGTTTTACAAAAACCTTTTGCCCCTTAAACAATCTTTACCAAACCATGGCGCTTTTTTCCAGCAGAGAGTTTAATATAAGAACCCTCTTGAAGGTCTTTTAAAGAGACCGTCGCGTTTTCATCACTAACCGCAATATCATTAATTTTAGCCCCGCCGCCCCGCACAAGACGCCGCGCCTCTCCGTTGCTCTTTACAAGGTCAACCTGACGGAAAAGATCAAGGGCCGGAATACCGATATCCAAGTCGGAACGCGCAACCTCAATAAAGGGCAAATTATCCAAAGATTGCATTGCTCCGCCTGTTTCAAAAAGAGTCTTGGCCGTGTCTTTGGCTTGACTCACCGCCTCTTCACCATGGCACATCCTTGTGGCCGCATCGGCCAAAATAATTTTAGCCTCGTTGATTTCCGCCCCCTCGAGTTTTTCAAGGCGCTCAATTTCCTTAAGCTCAATATCCGTATATAAACGCAAGAAGGACCCGACATCCGCATCTTGCGTATTGCGCCAGAACTGCCAAAAATCAAAAGTCGACAGCGCATCTTCGTTAAGCCAAACGGCACCGTCAACGGATTTTCCCATTTTCTTACCGTCGGCCGTTGTAATTAAAGGAGCCGTTAACCCAAAGACTTCTTTAGACGTTACGCGCCGTGTAAGCTCGATACCGTTAACAATATTACCCCACTGGTCGGAGCCGCCCAATTGCAATTCGCAATTAAAAGTCTTGGAAAGTTCCAAGAAATCATAAGCCTGAAAAATCATGTAATTAAACTCAAGGAAACTTAAGTTTTGCTCACGCTCGAGACGTAACTTAACACTATCAAAGGAAAGCATCCGATTAACGGAAAAGTGACGGCCGTAATCCCGCAAGAAATCAAGATAATTCAATGGCAGTAACCACTCACTATTTCGGAGCATCACAGCATCGGACTCACTGTCTCCGAAAGAAAGGTACTTTGAAAAGACTTTTTGGATACCTGCAACATTTTCATCAATTTTTTCAGGGGTAAGCAATTGGCGCGATGCCTCTTTGCCGGAAGGGTCTCCGATACGTGTCGTGCCGTCTCCCATAAGAACAAGGGGTTTATGGCCGTGCTTTTGCAAAAGCCTCAACTGCATGATCTGAACCAAATTCCCCACATGCAAGCTTGTTGCCGTTGCATCGAACCCGATGTAAGCGGTCACAGATCCTTTTGCCATTTTCTCGTCAAGGGCTTCGAGGTTTGTCCCTTGGTGAATAAAGCCGCGAGCCTGCACTTCTTGGAGGTAGGAAGACTTAAAAGATGTCATGGTTTCGTCTCATTTTTGTTTCATAACAGAGTGGCTTATTTTGGCCAAAGTTTCAATAACGTAAAATTCTTCGGAAAGCCTTCACAATAAAGTTTGCGCCTTTTAAACGGTCTTCATATACTCGTACATCTCGGTAAAATCTTTGGGAAGTTCCGTTTCAAATTCCAACGTCTCTTTTGTTGTAGGGTGAATAAATTGCAGACGTGCAGCATGAAGAATAGGACGGTTTCCGTCCAAAGTAAGCTCGGCTATTTTAGCTCGCAAACTTTCTAAAAGGCCTCGGGGCTTACGTCCGTAGAGAGGGTCTCCCACAAGACTATTGCCTTTTTGAGTCATATGCACTCGAATTTGATGTGTACGACCCGTTTCAAGGGTGCATTCAATGAGCGCGCAATAATGCCCTAGTTTTTCATGAACATAATAATGTGTAACCGCTTCTTTACCCCCGAAACCGACAACTTTCATCCGTTGGCGGTGACGAGGATCTCGGGCAATATTTCCCGTGACAGTACCTTCTAAAGGATTAGGCACTCCCCAACAGATTGCAAAATAAGTCCGCTTTAGCGTGCGACCCGCAAATTGATTCGACAAAAACTGATGGGCATGGTCGTTTTTAGCCACAACCATTAAACCCGATGTGCCTTTATCTAAGCGGTGCACGATACCGGGTCTTGCCACACCGCCAATGCCCGATAAGGACTTACCGCAATGGTAAAGCAATCCGTTAACAAGTGTTCCGTCATGATTTC
>JAACSN010000002.1 GCA_009993885.1 Alphaproteobacteria bacterium | reverse complement strand
AAGAAGCTGCAAGCGAGGACGAAGAAACTGCAGGCGAAGAAGAATCTGCAGACGAGGATGAAGAAACCGCGGGCGAAGACGAAGAATCTGCAGGTGAAGAAGAAGCTGCCGGCGAGGAAGAAGCTGGTGCAGAAGGTGAAGGATCAGCAGGGGATTCTGCTGTCGTTGCAACGCCTGTTGAGGAAGAAGCTCCCCCTGAAGAAGAGCTAGCCGAAGAAGAGGCCGGGGAGGAAACGGAACATACCGACGAATCGACTGAAGGGGTAGCAGAAACACCTGAAGAGACTGCTGTATCGGAAACAAATGAGGACCCCGCGGAGGATGTTGCAGAGCCTGTAGAAGACTCGGCAGGAGAGACAACGGACGCCGGCGAAGAGAGTCCGTCAGAGACGGAAGAGGCTGCCGAGACATCTGCGGATGAGGCAAGTGTCTCTACGGAAGATGCGGCAGAAAGTGTCGAAGATACGGCAGTAACTTCGGAAGCTCCGTCAAGCAACCTAGCCGGTTTAGCGGATGCTGCCCTCACTGCTGCTGTTGCTGCGGGCATTGTTGCCGGAGAAGTTATTAGCGCCGTTGGCGAGGCTATGGCAGATACCGAAGAGATGGAGGAAGCTGCAGAGAATGCGGAAGAAGTAGCAGAAGAAGCTGCCGAAGAGGTGGAAGAAGTTGTAGAGCCTGCCGAAGAACTGGCGGAAGAAGCAGCGGACTCTGTGGAAGACGTGGCCGAAGACGCGGAGGACGATGTAGAAGAGGCAGTTGCAGAAGCTGCTGCTGCTGCTGAGGAGGCATCAAACATTCCCTCAGAAATTGCTTCGGCCGTTGCAGAGGCAGCTGCAGCCGCCGCCGCCGCTATTTTAGTTCCTGCAAAACCGGCACCTCCAAGCGGTGCACCTCCCGCAGCAGCAGGCGGAGGAGGGGGCGGCGGTAACGCCGGCAATGAAGTAGCAGCTCCCGGAACGGCTCCCGGATCGACAGGGTCGGTTGACGGCGGTATTAAAAAAGGGCTTATTGATCCGCCGGCAGCCGAAACAACGGCAGATCAACGGGCAAAATATGATGAACTGCAAGCAAGAAAAGATATGATAACAGCATTAAGGGAGCAATTACATGGCCAATAGAAAGCCGAGTAGAAATGAATTATTAGACCATGAAGCAGAGCATGATGCAAATATAGCGACCATGGACGGTAAAGTAGAACCCGTGGAAATCGCATCGGTTTATTAAAGGCTTATACTCCGGTCGGGTTAGATTTTTGTTTGCATCAGACGCCGGCGACGATATCTATGTCGGTAGCTGAGAAATGTAGAGACTCACCGTAAAAGTCATACTATAAGCCGGTATTTTTATCTATTTTAAATGCTCTATCCTGTAAAAGAGAGTCTCTTTTGCAGAAATGGAAACCGGGTAATAGAGAAAGGGAAAGGTAAGGGGCTCAATCAAGATATTGTGCCGTTATATATCAAAAGACCAAGGTCTTTACCTTTTGGTAACAATGAGGTATGTATAATCAAGTTAATATGTGCACCCTTAGCTCAGCCGGATAGAGCGTCGGCCTTCTAAGCCGCAGGTCGCAGGTTCGAATCCTGCAGGGTGCACCATATTCTTGATACAAAATTTCCATAAGTAATAAAATCCTTCAAAAAGTATCTTAGAATCTCCATTAATTTTTTTTCTTGTTGGTTGTCGGCGTTTTGATAAGATGAACATCCATTTGAGGAAACGGGAATAAAACGTTATGTTTCTTGAATTTCCCCCATATATTTAGCAGAACGTCGCTTTTGGGTCTTTCACAGCCGTTGTGCGGGTCATTAATCCAAACGCGCAATTCAAAATTAACGGAACTATCCCCGAATCCTGTGAGTAGACATGCGGGTTCCGGTTTTTTCAGGATGCGTTCCGAGGCCTCATCGGCGGCTTGTAACATGAGCTTTATGACCAAATCAAGGTCTGATCCGTAAGAAACGCCAACCGGAATATGCAAGCGAATTTTATCATCGCTATAAGACCAATTTTCGACGCGTTCGGAAATTAATGTTTCATTCGGAATAAGGTGTTTTTTCCCGTCACGGGTTACAACAGAAACATACCGTGCATCTAATTTTTTCACTTCGCCATAGGTTTCTCCGTTAGCACCTGTTAGAGCAATGACGTCACCCGGGCGAATGGATTTGTCTAACAATAAAATAAATCCGCTAATTAAATTAGAAAAGATTTTTTGCAAGCCGAAACCGATACCAAAGGCAACGGCTCCTCCAAAAATAGTTAAGGTGGTTAAATCAAATCCGATCACTTGAAAACTTGAGACGAAAACCGTTGTATATAAAACAATTCTCAAAATTTTCATAATGAGAACCTTTTGTGTTCTGTTAATCTTCTTGTTTTTTTCCAGAAGCTTTTTAATAAAGTGAGTAATTAAGGAAGAAACCCAAAGCAAAACAGAGAAAACAATAATGCCAAAAACAAAAGTATGAAGCGAAAGGTTAACCTGACCGACGGTATAGGAATATGATTTTAAAAATTCTGAAAAATCGGTTAGATATCCCGTAACAAAAAGAGCAGCCGTCAGCCATAAAACATTGTTTACAAAACGGCTGAGCAGAGAGTTATCAAGATTGTGGGTGATGCTTCGAATAGTCCCCCAAGACAATAAAACAAGAAAAATCGGTTTGATCAGCGTTGTTTTCTCTTGGAATGCCTTAAAACCTAAATCAACGAACCATAAAAGGGCTGTAAGAATAAGCAAGATAGAAAAGGTTGTTTTTTCAATATCCAGAAAACTTTGCGATTTTGTTTCAAACTTTTCTAAAAGAGGCTCGGAAAGTTTTTTCATCAAAAATTTAGTGATAAAAAAGGCAGCAAAAATAGAAAGGATAATAAGGGTGATTTCTGTAAATTGTCCTAAGGGAAATTTGCCTTTTGAAAAACCGGCAAAAAATGACGAAATAGAATTAGGCATTTTCTTTCTCCCTTTGTTTTAGGGGGCAGTGGATTTTGTGCAGCAATTTTTTTTGAGTTGCTTGCTTTTTTAAGTGTTGGAACGCAATAGATTTGTCGATGAGCATAGGAGGAAACAAGCCCTTCGGCTCTAAAATTTTCCGGCAGACAGCATGGTTCTTTTTATTTTCTTTCACGGGCGATGCCTTATATATATAAATATACTTTAACAAAAATAATGCAAAAAATATACCCTCCCTAAAATAGAGGCGTAACTCTTTATTAGATTATGTTATTTCTTCAGTAGCCGGCAAAAGAACTTGAAATTTTTAATCCTTCTTGTTGACGATTCATATAGTCAAGGGTTGTATCTGAAAATTCATAACCGGGGTAAAAAAGGAGCCAATGAACCATCATATCGGCGTACCGTCTTACGGGTGATGTAAAGTGGGTGTAGGCCAAATCAAAGGAGGCGTGAAAGGAACTTGTCGAGCTATAAAGGGCACGACTCCCCACCGCGTCTTGTGCCCGAAAAACGGCCTTTTTAATTACGGACTCTTCAATTCTTTTTTTTAATACAATGGCGGCTGCGTTGTTTGCCGCCGTCATAAATTCACTGACGACATCTTGACTCCTCACGATTTCTCGATCCTTTGAATAATAAGATTTAAGAGCCTGTGCCGCTTCCTGTGCTAAGAATAATCTGTTTTTAAGGTCGGGGTTAATCAGGCTAAACCATTTTCCCTCATAAATAGCATTCGCAAACGCGTAGGACACCTTATTTTGAGAGCAAATTAAAGCTCTATAAATTGTCGGCACATCCTGAAAATTACCGTTTTTATCAATATACAAATCCACAATAAGGGCAGATCGTTTTTTACCTTGTTCTAAAGAGCAGGCTCTCACAAGTTTTGAGGGCAGCATAGGAATAGGGGCTCCTTGCCCGTAAATCGTAAAACTTCGGCGGCGGGCTTCTTTGGCGATGGAGGAGTGAGGTTGAATATAATAAGTGGGGTCTGCAATAGCAATGGCGATGTGATAAGCGTCCTCCCCCTCTTTTTCGACATATAAAGCATCATCTAAATCTTGTGCTCCGTCCGGATCAATTGTCATGAAAGGAAGAGATGTTAAATCAACGATTTCTTCCGTGGGAAAGGGAACGGGAGAAGTCGTTAAAGCTCTATCGAAAGAACTTTGATATTCTTCTATTTCGTCCAAAGAGTCCGAAGCAAAAACCGTAGGGCAGCTCAAAAGAAATAAAAAGAAAAACAGGACGTGAAAAAGTGAGTTTGTACGTTTCATAGCGTAAATCTCCAACACACACACTTGAAAGAACTCCCTTAAGGAAGGGCCTTGCATTCACCTTGATGTATTTTTCTTTAAGGAGTGTTGAAGAAAGACTAAAAAACCCTTACCGAGTTTTTGGAAAAATCCTGTAGACCTTGAAGAAGAAGTGTCGTAGATATAGTATGTGCTCATTTTATTTTTTGGGTTCTAAAGAGCGTGATTTGCAAATTATTTTAATTTTTTAAGTGAGTTTCCACATGTTTAAAAAACTGACCTCTTACCTGTCTTCTAATGTTGCCATTGATCTTGGAACGGCTAATACCCTTGTTTATGCCCAAGGTCAAGGCATTGTATTGAATGAGCCTTCTGTGGTTGCCATTACGGAAAGCAAGGGGAAAAAACGTGTTTTAGCCGTCGGTAATGAAGCAAAGCTCATGGTCGGGCGTACTCCGGGGAATATTCAGGCGATTCGACCCTTACGTGAAGGTGTTATTGCTGACTTTGACGTTGCCGAAGATATGATTAAATACTTTATCCAACGGGTTCAAAAGCGTCGGAATTTTATTAGCCCGCAAGTCATTATTTGTGTTCCCTCAGGATCAACGGCCGTTGAAAAAAGAGCCATCCAAGAATCTGCCGAAAGTGCGGGCGCGCGTCGCGTCTTTTTAATAGAAGAGCCCATGGCTGCGGCTATTGGTGCCGGACTTCCGGTAACAGAGCCTTGCGGTTCTATGGTCGTTGACATTGGCGGTGGAACAACAGAGGTGGCTGTGATTTCCCTTGGGGGTATTGTTCATGCGCGTTCTGTGCGTGTGGGGGGAGATACCATGGATGAGGCGATTATTGCTTATATTCGTCGTCACCATAATCTGCTTATCGGAGAAAGTATGGCAGAGCGTATTAAAAAATCCATCGGGTCGGCTATTAAACCTGAAAAAGGCCTTGGAAAAACTATGGCCATTAAAGGCCGAGACCTTGTTAACGGGATCCCAAAGGAAATTATCATTGACGAAAAGCAAATTGCCGAGAGTCTCCATGAACCTGTGATGGGTATTGTGGACGCCGTGCGCATTACCCTTGAAAACACGCCGCCGGAATTAGCGGCAGACATCGTTGAAAAAGGGATTGTTATGACCGGGGGAGGCTCTTTGCTTCATAACTTGGATTGTGTCTTGCGAGAAGCAACGGGTTTGCCTGTTTCCATTGCTGATGATCCTTTATCTTGTGTTGCCCTTGGAACCGGTAAAGCCCTTGAACAAATCAAGGTTCTTAAGGATGTTTTGATTCGCATGTTCTAATGTGACCTTTTAATTTGGTATTGTGTCATGCTTCTCATAAGTAAAACGTCCCTAAAGACAACACGCCGGTATATAAAGCGTATTCGTTTGATGCCGGTGTTATTGTTTTTTGCGGTTGTTACTTTGAGTGCGGCGCTTTTGTTAGAAGGCGAACGTGTAAGGCAAAATTTTTCAGAATTTGTTTATGATACAAGTGCGCTTTTTTTGTCTCTCATGGAAAGCCCTTTTTCCGATTTTAAAACCTATCGGGAAAATTTCAATCGTCACCTTTTGATTCAAAAAGAGGCACGAACCTTAGAGCAACTTGAATTGCAATTAAGGATTTCTAGGAATCAGATCCATAGCCTTGAACTTAGAAACAGGGAATTGCGAGATTTACTCTCCCTACAAGGAGACGGAGATGCGGCGTTTATAACGGCTCCTTGCTTTGGACAAAATGCTTTTTTAAAATCTCGATCCCTTTTTGTAAAGGCAGGGAGAAAAACCGGTATTCGGCGTTTTGATGTGGTCTTGAGCGAAAATGCGATTATTGGACAGGTGGACAAAGTCGGTGGTAAAATCTCTCGCGTTTTATTGGTTACGGATCCGCAATCCCATATCCCGGCGGAGTGTGAAAACTCTCGTCAAGAGGGAGTGCTTTATGGAGGGGAAGATCAAGAAATGCGTCTTAATTTTGTGAAGAATCCTCAGGAAATTCAAAAAGGTGAGCTTGTTTTTTCTTCAGGAGTGGACGGTTATTTTCCAAGGGGAAGACCCATTGGGATCATTTCAAAGGTTCGGAACAATCAAGTTTATGTGACACCTTTGGTAGATTTTAAAGGATTGCATTATGTGCAAATTCAAAAATCCCATGGGGGAGAGGGGGAGTAAAACGTGTAATGGTTAGTCTAAAAACCCTTTTCGCCCGCAATGTGAATCAGGCCCTCTTTGCTTTTTTGATGAGTATCGGTCTTTTTGTTGCTGCGGCTTTATCCCTCATTCCTTTACCGATTTTTTTTAAAGGCCCGGCGCTCTTCATTCATTTTTATGCCGTTGCTTGCTTTGCCGCCCTTCTCTATTTGCCCCCTAGATTTTGGTTTTGTTTTTTGTTACCGAGCTTTTGGTTGGACTTGATGTTAGAGACGTTTTTAGGATTCCATGTTGTGCTTATTATTTTGCAGCAGGGTTCTATTTTATTGATGAAAAAATTTTTAAAGGATTATGGGTTTTTATCTCATTGGGCTGTCTTTAGTCTCTCCCATGGGGTGATTTTGACTTTTTCGGATGCTTTTATGTTGTTTCAGGGCGCTCTTACAATTTTAATCTACCCTCTTTTGTTCAACGGGATTGTGACTTTCTTCTCTCGATTTAGGCGGATAACTTATGGCTAAGAGAAGAAAGAGAGAAAACCCCCTTGTTTCCGAAGAGCAACGTTTTTCCAGACGTTCCCTGTTATTGGGGGGAATTCAAGGGGTTTTAGGGTTGTCTCTTATCGGGCGCCTGACCTACTTAGGAAGTTATAAAGGCTCTACCTATAAAGCTTTGTCCGATGAAAACCGTATAAAAGTCCAATTCTTATTGCCAAAGCGGGGCTTAATTAAAGATCGTTCCGGAAAAATTGTGGCCGATAATCACCAAACCTATCGTTTGATGATTGTACCGGATCAAACAAAAAATGTGCGGGAGACCCTTGAAAAGTTTGCTATTCGCTATTCTTTAGAGAAAGAGGATATGGAAGATCTGATTGAGAGTATGCGTTATAAACCGAAATTTCTAGCTTCAACGGTTGTTGACGGATTATCTTGGAAAGAAGTGTGCCGTTTTGAGGCTTCTATGAGAGATTTTCCGGGATGTTTCATTGAGAGAGGCTGGTCGCGTTTTTATCCTTACGGCTTAGCAACAGCTCATTTAATCGGTTATGTGCAAACGCCTTCACGGGATGATCAGAATAAAAATTCCTTATATCGTTTGGCAGATTTTCGCCTTGGAAAATCAGGTATTGAGAAAGAACTCGACGAGCCTTTGAGGGGGCGCGTAGGGTATCGCCGTATAGAGGTGAATTCACGTACCAGAACCGTGCAAGAGTTAGCGCGTCAAGAAAGCAGATCAGGTTCAAATACAACCTTAACAATAGATTTAGAGCTGCAAAACTATGTACAAGAACGCATGGCTCAAGAGAAAAGCGGTAGCTGTGCCGTCTTGGATGTGAGAAGCGGAGAGGTTTTGGCGTTGACGTCTTCTCCTAGTTTTGATGCGAATCTCTTTACCAATGGAATTCGTTCAAAAGACTGGAAAGAACTTGCTTCCGACCCTTACGGATGTTTGCATAATAAATCTATCCACGGGCTTTATCCTCCGGGATCGTTATTTAAGATGGCCGTTGCTTTAGCAGCCTTTGAATCTGGAATTGTCTCTTCGACTCATTCCGTTGTTTGTAAGGGATATATTGATGTGGGTTCCCATCGTTTTCATTGTTGGCATAAGCACGGCGGTCATGGGCGGCTTTCCGTTGTGAATGCTTTGGCTCAATCTTGTGATATTTATTTTTATGAAGTCGCTCAACTTATCGGAGCAGAGCGCCTTAAAGATATGGCCTTGAAGCTTGGGTTCGGAGTTGAGAGCGGGGTTGAGCTTCCCCATGAAAAAGCGGGTCTTGTTCCGGGGCCCGATTGGAAAAAGCGGGTAAAAGGCGTAAACTGGGTTCGAGGTGATACGGTTAACTTGAGCATCGGCCAAGGCGCTTTATTGGCCACACCTTTGCAATTGGCCGTGATGACGGCACGCTTGGCTAATCTTGAGGGTAAAGCTGTGAAACCGACATTGTTGTCTTCGGAAAGTGTTTCCTTTGAAGACCTCAATATTAAAAAATTGCACCTTGATTTAATTAGAAAGGGGTTAGATCGAACGGTAAATTCTCCCTATGGGTTGGCTTATCGAAATCGGATTATAGAATCCGATTTTACCATGGCGGGAAAGACGGCGACCTGTCAAGTGAGGCGTATTTCCATGGCAGAGCGCAAGAAAGGTATTATTCATAATGACCAACGACCTTGGGAGCATCGAGATCATGCTCTCTTTTCCGGTTTTGCTCCGGTTCATAATCCTAAATATGCCCTTGCAGTAGTTGTAGAGCATGGCGGAGCCGGTGGTCGTGTTGCAGCGCCTCTCGGTCATGATATTCTTTTAAAAACACAACAAATTATGTCCGGGAAAAAAGGCGTAATACGAGAGGAGGAGACATGAGGTTTTTGACGGTTATTGAAAAAATAAAGCTCATTGAGCCTCATCTTTTACTGTCCGTTGTTGCTGTTGTTTTTGTCGGCCTAGTGGCTTTGTATTCCGCTGCAGGCGGGACTATTTCTCCTTGGGCCTCCAAGCAATTTATGCGTTTTACGGTCGGTTTTTCTTTGATGATCCTTATTTCTTTGGTAGATATTCGTTTTTGGCGAACCTATTCTTACACTTTGTATTTTGCGTCGCTATTGCTGCTGGTTTTTGTAGAAATCAAAGGACACATAGGGATGGGAGCTCAGCGCTGGATTGATTTAGGCGTCTTTCATTTGCAACCTTCGGAAATAATGAAAGTAACACTTATTATGGCTTTAGCTCATTATTTCCACGATAAAAGCCCGTTTGAAATTAGCCGTTTAAAAACTTATTTTTGGCCCTTAATATTGGTGGCTCTTCCTTGTGCACTTGTTTTGCGTCAGCCGGATTTAGGCACGATGTTGATTCTGGCCGCAACAGGCGCTGTTGTGGTTTTTATGGCAGGGATTCAGATGTGGAAGGTCATGACGGTTTTAGGGCTTGTGGGTCTCTCTTTGCCGGCTCTGTGGTTTAATATGCATGATTATCAAAAAAAACGTGTCATGACTTTTTTGAATCCCGAAGATGACCCCCTTGGCAGCGGATATCATATTATGCAATCGAAAATTTCCATTGGATCAGGTGGTTTTTGGGGGAAAGGTTTTTTAAAGGGGACTCAAAGTCAGCTGCAGTTTTTGCCGGAAAAACAAACGGACTTTATTTTTGCCCATTTTAGTGAAGAATTCGGTGTGTTTGGGGGAAGTCTTTTGATTCTTTTGTACGGATTGATTATTGCAATAGCCTTAAAGATGACCCTAGAGTGTAAAAGTTATTATGCGAGACTTTACGGTATCGGCTTTATCGCTCTGTTCTTTTTTTACGTCTTTATCAATATCGGTATGGTTATGGGATTGTTGCCCGTTGTGGGGGTTCCTCTCCCTTTTATGTCCTATGGGGGGACATCAATGATTTCGCTGCTTATGGGCTTTGGTATTTTGTTCTCGGCTTCGGTGCATCGTCATTTGCGTTTCGGGCGCAGCTACAATCAAGATTATTAGAGCGATTTTATAAAATTGACAGAATTTACCTTTTTGCTATAGTTGTTTAGTCGTTTATTATTTTTTAAGGTATTTAAGATGAAAAATATAGCTTTCTTCTTCGGTATTTTTGCCATGATGAGTTGTAATTTTGCTATTGGGTCTTCATGTGACGGAGATGGAAAAGAGTGGAGAGAGTTCCCTAGGGTGAGTAAAGCCTCTCCTGATCGTGATGAAATTGTAAGGGATTGTGAAGTCACTGTTCAAAACCCTGTTTTTGGAATAAAAAGCCTCGGTCAAAAAAGGGCAACTTTGTCTAAGGCCGGAAGTAGTCGTAGTCCTTATGGTAGTAGTGATCCTGATCCGGAGGAACGAACACCCCTGCCTGTCCCGTTGCTTCAGCTGGGGCCGAAAAAGCTTTCTTTTGAGGGGCTAGCTGCAAGAACAAGAAACAAATTGCACGAGCGCAAGAAATTTCACTCTTATCGTGAGGGAGAGTACGAAGACTTTGGACAAACAAGCCCCCGGAAATCATTTGCCGAACAATTACGCGAACGAGAAGAGGCTGAGGCACGAGCCCTAGAATTAAAGACCATTGAACCCGATCCTAAAAACCCTCGTTTTCGAGAGCTGTTTTTGGATAATGATGCCCCCCATGGTTTAAACATAGGAGCTATTAACGAACGTCGAAAACTCGTGCGAGAAGGGGGAGGTGTTGAAGGAGGGGGAGATGATTTTTCCAATTCTCTGGCTTTAGTGCAAACTTTTTTGGGGACAATTGCACGGGAAGAAGAGGAGATTAAAAAGTTGAAAAGTCTCCTTGAACAGGCAAAAAAACAGGATGTGCCGACATTGAGGGAACAACTTGCAGACGATATTGAAAAAGAAAGACAGAGCCTAATGGCTTATCAAGCTAAGATAATTTCTTTGTCCCGTTCTATTGAGGCTCTAAGCTTATTAAGGGAAGAGGGGGATATATCCGAAGGAGTCGCAACAGGTCAGGAGTCTGCACAAGTTTCTTTGGAAGAGACTAAATGCGAAGTAATTGAAATTACCAAGAGAATAGAGGCATTTCAAAAGGTGTTGCAAGATATTAGAGATCCTGAAGATATTGCTCTTGAGTTGTCAAGGACAGGAAGGAGACTTTCTCAATTTAAAATTGAAAGAGGTAACAGCCTTAGAAAATTAGGGAAAGCAACAGGTGTTTCCCTTAGCAAATTAAAGAAGTTGCCTCCTATTTTTCCCGAAAGGCGGTCTCCGGCTAATGCCCATTGGGATAAGTAACGGGGAAAAACGGGGGAATAAGTAACGAGACAAACAAAATGACCCTAAAGGTTTCAAAAAAACGTATTAGGAGATAAAGAGGTGGTGCCCGCGGCCAGACTCGAACTGGCACGCTCTAAGAGCGACAGATTTTAAGTCTGTTGTGTCTACCGATTCCACCACGCGGGCCCTTTTATACTTGTAGCTATTCCCAAAAACCCTCGGATAGTCTTTTCTTTTTTAACTTGGGATTTTTGAGACAGTCCCTAGGGATACTCTACAGGGATAAACTATCTCGAACCGGAATTTGATGCAAGAGGCTATAAATTTTTTTTCTCCTTCTTGACTTTCTTAGTCAGGATTGACACACTCATTTTATTATCTTCCCTTTAAATTCACTTGAGAAAAGGACATCAAAATGAGTATTACCCTCCCTAATTTACCTTATCCCAAAGAGGCGCTGGCACCTCATATCTCGGCTAATACTTTGGACTTTCACCACGGTAAACACCATGCAGCTTATGTAAATAATCTTAACGGCCTTCTTGAAGGGACGGATCTTGCCGGCCATTCCCTTGAAGAAATTATCAAAGCCGTTGCAGGAGATGCCTCGAAGGCAGGTGTTTTTAATAATGCGGCTCAAGTGTGGAACCACACATTTTATTGGCACTCTATGAAGGCCAATGGCGGCGGAAAGCCAACGGGAGAACTTGAGGCTAAAATTGCGTCGGATTTCGGTTCTTTTGACACCTTTGTCACCCAATTCAAGCAAGCGGGTGCAACTCAATTCGGTAGCGGTTGGGCTTGGCTTGTTGTTGAAAAAGGGACTCTTAAAATTCTGAAAACAGCCAATGCCGAAACCCCTTTGACGCAAGAAGGCGTAACACCTTTGCTTACCTGTGATGTGTGGGAGCATGCTTATTATCTTGATTTCCAAAACCGTCGCCCCGATTACCTAACAACCTTTTTAGACCATTTGGTTAATTGGGATTTCGCAGCGGAGAATTTGGCAAAAGTTGCTTAGAGATTTCGAGAGGATTTTAAGCAGAAGGCCCCGATAGTTTCGGGGCTTTTTTTTGTGAGTCTATAAAAGTTTATAGCATTGGATCTGTGAGGCTGCTTGTTGGATTTGCTCAATTTGTTTCGGCGGTAAGGGAATATATTTTGCGATGCCGTTATCAAGGGCTTGTTTCATTAAGCAAATGCCTTTGTCAAATTCTGAAGGATCTTGTAAATAATAGGCCCCTAAAAACCAGTGAGCCAAGGGGTCTGTCCTTTTTTTTGAAATAAAGTAAGCGGCTAGTTTTTTTAGGTCGTCTCCCTGCTTTGTTGTAAGAAGGTATGAAAAATAAGGGGTGAATAAGTCCGATCTATAGGGAAGACGGCGGGCGACGAGTTGCGCTGTTTCATGCCATGCTTTTTCATAACGAGGATCCGTATCAAAAAGGGGCTTTGTTGTAGGATGGTTTGCAAACTTGGATAAGCTATTGAGGCTTAGGATAAGAGAGGTGAAGCTACTTCCTTCAGGAATGTCCTTTTGAAGATGTGCGGTGATTTTTAGGAGGTTTTCTCCGGCTTCTTGTGTTTTAGGATTAGGGGATTTTGACAGGTAAATAAAAATATCCCCACAAAGGCCTTGAAGGATTTGTCTTGAGCGGTGGGCACCGGTTAGGTGATCATATAACAGCCATTTTGTGGTTGTGACCTCCTCAATTTTTTGGAAAAGGTCGTTGCTTAATCTGCCGGAAACTTTCTGTGTATATTGGTAAGCCGAGAGGCCTTGTGCCAAAGAAAAGGTAAAGAGAATTGCTGCTGAAAAAAGAGCTCCCAAGGGGAGAAATTTGTTAAGGCAGCTATTATGTTGTTTTGCCGAGTTATGTTGTTTTGCCGAGGGTGTTTTTGAAAAAAGGAGGCAATAGGCCGATGTGACGGCAATAAGAGTATGGGGAAGTTGAAACCAGAAAATGAGCAATGTTCCAAGGGTAATAATAAAGACGGTGCCGATAAAGAGATAGGATTTTCTTAAGCTCGAGATGATCTTGTAGTGGAGGTAGCAAAAAAGGAGGAAGCCCGCAAACCCAAGAGCCAGAAAATATTCAAGGAAGATATTGTGACTGTTGACTTGGTCTCGGTAAACAAATTCTAGGGTTGATTGATGTGTATCTCCTGTAAAGAGTTGGAAATCTTGGGTAAGGCTAAGATTGGAGACGGCGGCATTATTATAATCGCCCCAACCGTTCCCAAAAAGAAACGAGAGTATTTTTGAAGCGGTGATGTCGCCGTAAAAGTATTGAATAAAAGTAAATTGACCGATATGAGCTCGACTAATAAGGCTTGAGAAAGTTGCGGGTAAATCGTCCCTTACAAAATTTGTCAGGCAAATCAGGAGGGTTAAGGTCAAAAGGCCTGCCCCTGCATAATAGGCCAGTCTTTTTTCGGCGGGGATTGTTTTGAAAAGGGGGAGTTTCAGAACACCATAGGTAAAAAGAGAGAGAGCAAGCCCTATGTAAATTGTCGTGTTCTTTGCATAAAAAATAATCAGTCCGATGATGAGCGTAAAGAAGATATCTAAGAGGTATTTTTTTGCGAAATAAGGCCTCGTATACCAATAAATAACGCCAAGGGATAAGGCAAAGAAAGTGATGTAATCGGGGAAAAACATCGGCGCCCATTCCCAAAATCTTAAAGAATGAACAGGGGTGCCGTAAGCGCCAAGTATCGTGAGAACGGATAAGGGGATCGCAACTGCTGCCGGGACCCACAAGAGCCACGGTTTTAATTTATGTTGCCGACCTACTAGAACAAAAAGGGGGGATAAAAAAAGAAGACTGAGGAAAGTTGCTATGCCGTCTCCCAGCTGGGGACTTCCGGACCAAGACTGTAAGGGAGCTATTTGGAAAAAAGAAACGATCGTAGAGAGGATGATAACGGGGATCCAGCTCCAAACAACAGGCATAGACCACAGGTATCTTGCCAGGGGGCTCTTTTTTTTGAAAAGAGCAATATTCCATAGGGCTGCAAGGCCTCCGGTGAACCAGAAGCCGGCGGTTAGGAGCTCGAGTTGCGTATACCAGCCGTAACGAAAGGGAGGCAGACCTAAAAGAGGAACGGCAAGGACGAGTGTAAAAAGAAAGATTGTAAAAATGGAAAAAAGTGTTGCCGGTTGAGATAGAGAGGTTTTGCAAGGTGTGTTGCTTGGTGTTTTAGGAGCAGAAGAGGGCATAGGGCACACCTGTTTTATATTTTACATTTATGGAGATAGATTTCCCCATCCTATCGGAAAATTATATTTTTTCAATGAGCTCTCTTTGAGAGGGTCTTTGTGTGATAAAAAAATCACATTTTTGCCTAATTTAGTCGGAGAAGAGTTTTTGGTTTTGATTTATAATATAAGGGGCTTATGTTGATGGATAGGCACGCATTTTTTAGAGTGTGTTTCGTTTATAAAAAATTACGAGGAAAAATTAATGAAAAGAAATATAGTTAAGGCTCTGACAGCTTTAGCAGTTGTTGCCTCGGTAACACCTGCTTTTTCTGAAGGAAATCGTGAAGGTCGCGTTTATACTCAAGCGGAAGTTGCTAGCTGGACACAACAAGAGATTATAGACGCGCAGAATGCAGGCGCCAGATTCCAAGCAGGTGCCTATGTTTATCAAGGCGATCCAAATGTTGCATTAAACGGGCAAGACTTCCAAGGTTATGTTTATATCGCAGGCGACAGCGTTTATGCAGGTAACACTGCCGGTAACCAAAGCAGCTTGGTTGTAACGGAAGAAAAACTAACACGTGTTTCTATTGCTGCCGTAACCGATATTATCTCTGCACGTCTTGATACTCGTACAGGTCGTAACGGCGGTGCAGGTTCTACATCTGTGGGTCTTCTTGATACCAATGCCGGTGTAAACGGCGGATCTGTTGACAATCCGTTTGGCGTTTGGTCACGTTTTGACTATACACGCATTGACGATTCGACATCCGGCGGTAAGTGGGATGCAAATCTTTGGACATTGGCTCTTGGCGGTGACTACAAATTTAACGATCGTTTCCTTGCCGGTCTTGCGTTAACTTACGGTTATGTAAACGGTACAACTGACTTTAACCATGGTAAAATCAAGGGCGATCATGCATTCGGTGTTGCACCTTATTTGAATGTTATGGCTGCAGATTGGTTGGACTTTGATGCTATCTTCGGTTATATGCGTGTTAACAAAGATCGTAAGCGTACACCTGTCGGCGGTACAACCGTAACAGCAAAAACCGATTCTAACCGTTGGTACGGAAGTTTTGCCGGTAACGCCCATAAAGTTATCAATAAGTTTGCTCTGTTGGGACGTCTTGGTTATACCTATGGCCGTGATAGTCAAGATAGATATACCGAAAGCAATGGCGATCGTTATTCTAAGCAAGATACAACCATCAGCCGCTTGTTCGTTCGCTTGCAATCTGGTTACCAAGTTACCAAAGCTATTACGCCTTATATCTTTGTAACTTATGACCATGACTTCACAATGACAAGTACAGGTCTTGATGACGGTATTAACAATGCTGCAACAGGTTATAAGAAGCCAAAACAAAACTCCGATAACTGGTATGGTGTCGGTGGCGGACTTTCCTTAATGGCAGGACGTAACTGGTCAGGCGGTCTTGAATACGGCTTTAAGAAAGCTGATGACGTTAAACTTCATAACGTTAACGTTCGCCTTCGTTATCAATTCTAATTGATCAACTTAGGTCTTAAAAATAACAAGCAGCGTCTTCGGGCGCTGCTTTTTTTTATTTGATACGTTTTTCGTACCTCTATTTATACCTTGCTCTCTTTTAGAGAGCTTTATATAGTTTAAGAAAGACAATGCTTTACAGAGATATTTTTTTTATGATCGAGATTTATAGAAAATGTTTTGTGGTTTCGGCTCTTTTTTTTCTTTTCGGGTGTGAAACACACTATGGAGATCGTTGTTTAGAAACCGTTCAAAAAATATCAGCGGAAAACCGCTTAAACCCCTATGTATTTCAAACAAAACATCATAAAATTTTTGCCCTTCTCGGGTCTCGACAACAAAACGTAGCCCTTCAAAAAGAAGGCTCTGAGTTGCATGTTTATATTGAGGGCGACGGCCTTGCATGGGCTTCAAGATTTCATATTTCATTAGATCCGACACCTGTCGAACCGACGGGATTGCTCCTTGCTGTGGCGGATCGAACCCCTGCTACCAAGGTATATCTTGGACGTCCGGGGCACTATATTGAAGACGGCCGCCTTGGGCTTTATAGCTGGACTTTTGCGCGGTTCTCACCGGAGACCATTGAAACCTATGATGATATTATCGATCAACTGCATCTGCTTTATCCGAATACTAAAATATCCTTGTTCGGTTATTCGGGAGGGGCTCTTATGGCTCTGTTAACGGCTGCAAAGCGCTACCGACAGGGAAAGCATGATATTCGGGAAGTTGTGACTTTTGCCGGTGTTCTTGATCACAAAACTTGGTCGGAATTCCATGACTCAAGCCCCTTGACATTTTCTCTTAATAGTTCGGCGTATCTCGAGGAATTAAGATATATTCCTCAACGCCATTACAGCGGTTTGAAGGATACAATTGTGCCTTTGGAAGTCTCCCGAGCTTATCTGCGTTATTTTCAAGGGATACCGACCGTTCAATCGGTTCAAGTGCCTGATGTTGATCATTGGCACGGGTGGGAAAGCTTTTGGTCTCAAGAATCTTTAGTTTTTAAACGCGGCCTGCGTTTGGAGAATACGCCCGACGGTCGTGCACAGGCAAAGAACTCCGAAAATTAGCGCTAACGTAGGAAAAGACTGTGGAAAAAAGCACATAAGGCCAAGGAAAAGGAACGTCTCAAAGCCTTCGCAAACACCGCCAAGGTAGTAGAATGATTTTTTGCCTCGGGCATCGTCGGTAATGTTATTTTTTGCACAAAGAATGGCATAGGCTAAAAACGAGGTCATGGCTCCGGCCATGGCAAAAATAAGGAAAGCCGCCGGAAGTATAAAGGTCGGGTCGTAAAAACAAAAAGCCAAAGGAAGACCGGGGTAGATAATAAAATCCGACATAATATCAAGGTAGCCTCCAAAATCACTCATTTTTGTTGCTCGTGCAACGCCCCCGTCAAGACCGTCGCTTATTCTATTGATAATGAAGAAGAAGCCCCCAAGAGCCGGATATCCGAGGGCAATGGAGAGCATGGCCGTGAGCCCGAATATGAACCCGATTAAGGTTACCGTATTAGCTGAAATTTTAGTTTTTGCCACAAGAACGCCAACCCTTGTTAGAGGAGGATCTATGAAGGGGCGAATGTAAGCATCAATCATGGTCAGACTTTTTTGTTAAATTCTTTTTGAGAGAAAAATGGCGAGTTTGGACGCACGTTTTATAGCTCCGGTTAAAAGGGCATAGGCAGGCGCTTGTTCTGCACCGTGATTTAAGCCGATATCACGGTGTTCCAGTTCTTCTTGCCTAAATCGGACAACCGTTTTATAAAGCTCGGGCTCGGTGCCCATCTCTTTTAAGGTCGCCTCTTGGGCTGCATAATGTTCATCGATGGCTTCTTCAACGGCAACGGTACAGGCCATGGCGGCCTTTTCGCCCAAACGCCCTGTGAGGTAACCCATGGCATAACCGGCAACATGCCATAAGGGGGAAAGAGCCGTCGGGCGCACGCGACGATCTTGGATAAATTTGTCAAATGTTGCAAGATGCACACGTTCTTGGTCTTGCATATGAGCAATTGTTTCTTGGCAAGGAGAGCCTTTGAGGGCGTCCAGCTGGCCTTGATAAATGCGCACGGCTCCATACTCCCCTGCATGATCTACTCGAATCATAGCGTGAACCTTATCATTTTGGGACGGACTATTCGGCGTCATGGCAAGGGGCCTTTTTTTGTTGGCTAAGGGGCGCATAAAGCATCATGGCGATGACCAAACAGGCAAGAGCCGATAACAGGGTGAAAAGCGCATTATAGCCTGCCATGGAAATGCCGAAGAGTTCGAAGGAAATTTGATCGCAGGGGATATGGTTGCCTGCTTTGGCAAGGTTTTGTTGGAATTGAGCAAAGGTTTGGGTTTGTGTGTTGATTTCAATGCCGCGGCAAAGGGCGGGCAGTGTTAAAATTTTCTTCTCCACAAGGACTTGATAGGTTGCCGTGCCAAAATTCGCAAAAAAGAGAAGGGCGGAAATGAAAATCACAGAAATTTGTTTTTGAGCGTTTGAAAGGCACGTACCTAAAAGGGCGGTCGCTAACGTAACCATAAAAATATATCGTTGATAGAGACACAAGACACACGGCTTGAGTTCAAAGAAATATTCTCCTATATAGGCAGCTCCAAGGGCACTTGTGGTGACGAATGCAATTAAAAAGAGGAAAAAGCGAGGGGTTGAAAAGAGAGAGTTTTGCATCGCCGGCCTAGTTTATATAAAATATTTCTTCCATTATGGTACATGAGTTTTATCCCTTTTTAAAGCTTTGTTGCTTTTAACCGAATTTTTCCATAGGATGGGACTCATAATTTTTCCAGGAAATTAAGATATGAATTATAAACCCGTTGTTATTCTCTCGCGACCGACTTTAAGTCAAAATATAGGGGCTTGTGCACGGGCGATGCTGAATTTCGGCCTCACAGAAATGCGTTTGATCGATCCGCAGGCTAACTGGTTAGATAGTGACGCGCGTGCTTTAAGTGCATCGGCGGACAGGGTACTTGAAAAAGCCGTTGTTTTTAAAACGGCTCAAGAGGCCTTTGCGGACTTGCAGGGCGTTTATGCTACAACGGCTCGTCCTCGGGATATGATTAAGGAAGCTATTTCTCCTCGGGAGGCGGCCGTTGAGGTTAATGCTTTCGTTAATTCCGGTAAGAAGGTAGGGCTTTTATTCGGTTCTGAAAAATGCGGGTTGGATAATGATGAGATTGCTCTTTGTGATAAGATTATAACCGTTCCGTTGAATCCTGATTTTAGCTCTATTAATCTCGCGCAAGCGGTTATTTTAATTTCCTATGAAATGTATCAAGGTCGTCGCGATGCGCCGGCTCGAGATGTTTTGTGGGAGCGTGATGACCAAGAAGCACCTCGGGAAGAGCTGTTTGCCTTTTATGAACACCTTGAGGGAGCTTTGGAAATCGGAGGATATTTTCAAGTAGATCATAAGCGTGACCTTATGCAACGGAATTTGCGCAATATGTTTGCACGAGCTTCTTTAACCTCCCAAGAAGTGCGGAGCTTGCGCGGCGTTATTGCGGCTTTAACGCGCTCTGCACAGAGTTCTGGAAAATAAGCATTGACAAAATAGGGTAGTGCGGTATATTGCCCTCACTGATCATTCTATAATTTTGAAGTGGAAAGAAATGACAAAACGTATTCAATCAAAGCACAAAATTGACCGCCGCCTTGGTGTGAACCTTTGGGGTCGTGCAAAAAGTCCCGTAAACACACGTAGCTATGCGCCCGGTCCCCATGGACAAAAGCGTAAAAAGATTTCCGATTACGGTATTCAATTGCGTGCAAAACAAAAGCTTAAAGGCTATTACGGTGAAATTACGGAAAAACAATTTCGTCGTATTTATAAAGAGGCTGTTCGTCGTAAGGGTGATACGGGTGAAAACCTTGTGCAACTTCTCGAACGTCGTCTTGATGCCGTTGTATACCGTATGAAATTGGTTCCGACAATTTTTGCAGCACGCCAACTTGTGAACCACGGTCACATAAAAATAAACGGCAAGCGCGTTAATATTCCCTCATATCGTGTGCAAGACGGTGATGTGATTGAACTTCGTGAACAATCACGTGAAATGGCTCTTGTCATGGAGGCTTTAAAGTCTTCCGAGCGTGAGATCCCCGAGTACATTACATCCGAAGACAAAGGTCATAAAGCAACTTATGTTCGCGGGCCAAAGCTTTCCGATGTGCCTTACCCTGTTCAAATGGAACCAAGCCTTGTGATCGAGTTTTACTCTCGCTAGGTTAAGTTAATTTTATTAAAAAAGCCTCTGAGAAATCAGAGGCTTTTTTTTGCTTATCAGAATGTCTTCCTTTGCTGCCTTTTGTCGAATTAACGCTCCGGTAGAGCTTTGGGCTTTGTTTTACGTAGGGCGATCTCGCATAAATCTAATTTGTGGCGCACTTCTTTTCTAAGATTATCTTCTACATCCAGTCTTAATTTATCATTTTTGGGACGCTCTTCGAGGAAATCAAGGGCGCGGCAAGCAATTTCTGCAGGATTGCAATAGGGTGTTACAATTCCGGAAGCGTTATGAATAAGGGGGCTGTTGAGCTTTTCACAGGTTAATTGATTTTTAGACTCTGCTCCGTTGGCGCTTAAGGGGGGAAAGGCGATAAGTGTCACTGCGATTGCTTTGTAAAGGTTTTTCATTTTATTCTCCCGTGTAATGATCTTTTAAAATTGTAACATCTTTTTTTAAGAATTCATGGTATAAATCGGCATCAATTTTTAGGGAATTTTTTGAATGCTATCCTATCAACACAGTTACCATGCAGGGTGTTTGGCCGATGTTCATAAACATGCTTTGTTGAGCGTGCTGCTGACGCACTTAGTCCGAAAAGAGCGGCCTTTGAGTTACGTCGAGACACATTCGGGGCGAGGAGTTTATGATTTAGACTCGGAAGATTCTCAAAAAACGGGGGAAGCGGAGAAAGGTATTAAAGCTCTGCAAAAAGCGAATATCTTTCCAAAAGACCATCCTTATATGCGTACGCTTCTGGCCGCTCAAAGGTGTCGAGGCTCAAATATTTATTTGGGGTCGCCGGCTTTTGCAAAAGAAATCTTACGCCCTCAAGACGACTTATATCTTATGGAATTGCACCCCCAAGAAATTAAATACCTTCATCGTAATTTTAGGGATGAAAATGTGCATATTCATTTTCGTGACGGATATGAGGGAGTGCTCGCCATTGCGCCTCCGAAGGCGCGCCGAGGGTTGGTTCTTATTGATCCGAGCTATGAAATTAAAACCGAATATCAAGACTGCGTTTCTTTTATTAAAAAACTTCATCAAAAGTGGCCTCAAGCGGTTATAGCGCTTTGGTACCCTATGCTGGAAGCGGGATATTATAAGGCGATGATCCGAGCTCTTGATGACATTTCGTTTCCAAAGTGTGATCATCGTGTTTTTCGCTATGCCCGTCCAAAGGAGGTATCGGGTCTTTTTGGTACGGGGCTTTATTTCATTAATACGCCTTGGGGGGTAGAGGCACAGTTTGATGAAGTAGAAAGGCTGCTAAGGTCTTTTCTTGAAGGGTAAGATAAGAAGCTTCGGCAAGGTGAGCTTCTTTTCAACCGGAAAGTCCGTTAAGCCGATGTCCATGTTGAGGTGTCCTTTTAGGGGTTGTGCTTTATAGGTTTGAAACAGCCGATCCCACCACGGAAGATTAAATCCGAAATTGCTATTTGTTTCCGCCGGAAAGACCGAGTGGTGCACTCTGTGCATATCCGGGGTTACAATAATGAAACGTAAAAATTGATCAAGGCCTTTTGGAAGCTTAATATTGCTATGATTAAAAAGGGCTGTTCCGTTTAAGATAATCTCGAAGGCAATGACTCCGCTTGCAGAAGCACCCAAAAGGCCGATGGCTAGAAGCTTTAAGAGAAGAGAGATCAATATTTCCAGAGGGTGAAAGCGCACCCCGCCGGTGGCATCTAAATTCACGTCTGTGTGATGCACACGATGCACGCGCCATAAAAGAGGCACTCGGTGAAAAGCCACGTGCTGCCCGTAGATGACAAGATCTAAGCTTAGGAGTGTTAGAAAGAAAGCCGCAAGAGGGCCGAGGTCAAGCCAATAAAAAAGCCCTTGTCGGTGATCTTGGAGGAAAAGCGCAAAAGCAACGGGCATAAGGAGCAAAGTTAGAACGGATAACAGGCGAATGATCAAGATGCTTAGGGCGGCCATGCCCAGATTGGCAATCCATCGTGTTGTCTTTTTAGCCGTATTGGGGCGACAGGGAATAAGGCGCTCTAATCCCAGCATAAGTAAAAGAATAAACATAAAGGAGCCAAATCTAAAGAGAAGCTCATTGTTTATGAGAATATTATTTATTGTATTAATCGCTACCTCGCCCATTAACCGCACCCATGCTTATATTAACGTTAAACCCTTTTTTGAAGGTTAATGCCGATCCGGAGCCCTATCTTTTTGATGCCGGAGGTAGGCAGCTTCATGCTCTAAGCGTTTCTTTGTAGTAGTCGGCCTGTTGTTCTGTGATACCCCGCTACTTGAAGCTTACTCAATTTTCTAGTACTTTCAATTATAATTCCTAATCTAGGGACTAATTAACATGACTGACGATGAAATTTTAATCGTCAAAGAGCTATCGGCCCTACCTTAAAATAGCCGAAAAGACAGCTTATCGCTTTGTGTCTGAAGGTAAGTTACGGGGTTTTAAAGTGGGGGGATCTTGGAGATTCCGTAAAAGCGAAATTGATAAACGGATTAATGAGCAGTCTAAAAGAGAGAGCAGGTAATGGTTGATAACAGGAAAGAACAAGAGCGTTCGGCACTACATTCCACAATATGGCGCATTGCGAACGATCTGCGCGGTAGCGTTGACGGTTGGGATTTTAAACAATATGTTCTCGGAATTCTTTTTTATCGGTTCATCTCGGAAAATCTAAGTTCCTACATTAATAAAAAGGAAAAAGAAGCCGGCGAGCACAATTTTAACTATGCTGCCTTGAGTGACAGCAAAGCAGAACGCGCACGTGAGCCTATTCTCGAAGAAAAAGGTTTTTTCATTCATCCGAGTGAGCTGTTTGAAAATGTCTGCAAGCGAGCCGCCAACGATGCCAATCTAAATGAAACCCTTGAAACTACTTTCAAGAACATCGAGGCATCCGCCCAAGGAACAGACAGCGAAAGCGATATGAAAGGCTTATTCGATGATCTGGATGTCAACAGCAATAAGCTTGGTGCAACGGTTGTAAGGCGTAATGAAAAATTAGTTAAGCTCTTAAAAGCTATAGGCGACCTCCCTATTGGAAATTATAATGGCAATTCCATCGACATTTTTGGGGATGCCTATGAATATTTGATGACCATGTATGCCGCCAATGCCGGTAAATCCGGAGGCGAGTTTTTCACCCCTCAAGAGGTTTCCGAACTGTTGGCACGTATTACTATTGCCGGCAAAAAAGAAGTAAATAAAGTCTATGACCCTGCCTGCGGTTCGGGTTCGCTTCTGTTGAAATTTGCAAAGGTGTTAGGAAAAGAAAATATTCGTAATGGTTTTTTTGGTCAGGAAATTAATATCACGACCTACAACCTTTGCCGTATCAATATGTTTTTGCATGATATTAATTATGAGCAATTTGATATTGCCCATGGTGACACTCTAACTGACCCGCACCATATGGACGACGAACCTTTTGAGGCCATCGTCTCTAATCCGCCGTATTCTATCAAATGGGATGGGGATGCGAATCCGCTTCTTATTAATGACGATCGTTTTACGCCCGCAGGTGTTCTTGCTCCAAAATCAAGGGCGGATTTAGCGTTTGTGATGCATGCTCTTTCATGGCTGGCCACAAACGGAACGGCGGCCATTGTTTCCTTCCCCGGCGCGATGTATCGTGGCGGAGCGGAACAGAAAATTAGAAAATACCTGGTTGATAACAACTATATTGATGCGGTGATCCAATTACCGGCGGATTTGTTCTTCGGAACACCCATTGCCACCTGTATTTTGGTAATGAAAAAGAACAAGTCCGACAGTAAGGTTCTTTTCATCGATGCCACCAAAGAATTTGCGCGCGGCTCGGCGAAAAACAAGCTGAATGATGACCATATAAAGAAAATTTTAGCGTGTTACACCGGCCGAGAAACCCATGAACACTTCTCCCGCCTTGTGGCGCATAAAGAGATTGAGGAAAAGGATTATAATATCAGTGTCGGCACCTATGTTGCCCCCAAAGACGACCGCGAAATCATCGATATTACAGAACTTAATACACGCCTTGAAGGGATCGTCAGTCGTCAAAATGAGCTCCGCACCCGGATTGACGCCATCGTGGCGGATCTGGAAGGAAAAGCTTAATGAGCAGAATTGATGAGTTGATCAATAAGCACTGTCCTGATGGAGTGGTGTATAAAGGGCTTCAAGAGATTTTTGAGACAAAAAACGGATATACGCCTTCCAAATCAAATAAAATTTTTTGGATAGATGGAACTGTGCCTTGGTTTCGAATGGATGACATTCGCAAGAACGGAACAATTTTAAGCGAATCATTACAACAAATTACAAAAGAGGCTGTGAAAGGTGGCCGACTGTTCCCAGCCAATTCAATTATTATCGCAACTTCTGCAACCATAGGCGAACACGCCCTAATCACAGTGCCGCACTTATCAAATCAAAGGTTTACATCTCTTTCTCTGAAACCGGAGTTTTCTACGAAACTGGATATGCGCTTTGTCTACTATTACTGCTTTGTACTTGATAATTGGTGCCTTGCAAATACAGAAAAGTCAAGTTTTTCCTCTGTTAATATGGTAGGTTTCAAGCGCTTTAAGTTTCCCGTTCCACCTCTGCCGGTACAGCAAGAGATTATTGACATTCTTGATAAGTTTACCATGCTGGAGGCAGAGCTGGAGGCAGAGCTGGAGGCAGAGCTGGAGGCGCGTCAACAACAATACACCCACTATCGAGATGAATTACTGAGGTTTGATGGGGAAGGTGTTAAAAAAATTCCTCTAGGAGATATATATGATTTTCAATATGGAACAGGGAATACTATTCCTAAAATTGGAGGGGAATATTCTGTCTATGGCAGCAATGGAATTGTCGGTAGCCATAATGAATACAACAGTGAAAATTCACCTGTGATTGGTCACATTGGTGCATACGCTGGCATTGTCAATTGGGGCAAGGGAAAACATTTTGTAACATATAATGGGGTAATCTGTAGGATGAAATCTGAAGAAGTAATATCACAATATGGCTACTATCTCTTGCTACTACAGGATTTTAGATCGAAGGCAAACAGTGGCTCTCAGCCATTTGTGTCATACCATATTTTACAAGCGCCAATAGTCTCTATCCCACCCCTTGAAGAGCAAGAACGTATTGTTGAAATTCTCGATAAATTTGACGCGTTGGTGAACGATATTTCCAACGGATTGCCTGCGGAAATCACGGCCCGTCGTCAGCAATATGAATATTACCGCAATAAACTCCTCACCTTTAAGGAGGCTGCATAATGTGCACCTATAACACCATTGCCGAAAATCCGAATAGCACGGTTGTTGCCGAATATATCCCCGACAAAAAGGTGGCAACACACTACCAATCTGAAAATGAGTTAGAGCTTGAGTTTATTCGCCTGCTTGAGATAAATGGCTATGAATACCTTAATATCACCAAAAATGATGACTTGCTGAAAAACCTGCGTGCTCGGCTTTCAAAACTCAATGACATTGAGTTTTCAGAAAATGAATGGCAGCAGATTTTAAGCAACTATTTGGCCAATAAAAATGAAGGCCTTGAAGAGAAAACCGCCAAGGTTCAGGAAGATTATATTTTCAACCTTAAGCGCGATGACGGCTCGACCAAAAATGTACGTATTCTGGACAAGGATAACATCCACAACAATAGCGTGCAGGTTATTAACCAGTATGAGGCCGTAGGTGCACGCGAGACCCGTTATGATGTCACTGTCCTCGTTAACGGCTTGCCCATGGTACATGTAGAGCTGAAAAAACGAGGCGTCGCCATCCGCGAAGCCTTTAACCAGATCAACCGTTACAAACGAGATAGCTTTTGGGCAGATAGCGGCTTATTTGACTATGTGCAACTGTTTGTGATTTCCAACGGCACGCATACCAAATACTATTCTAATACGACCCACAACGCGCACCTGAAAGAACAGAAAGGCCGAAAGTCCGGCAAGAAAACCGGCAATAGCTTTGAATTCACTTGCTGGTGGACAGATGCCAGGAACAAGCGTATTTCTGACCTTGTAGATTTCGGCAAGACATTTTTCTCTAAGCACTCACTGCTTTCAATTCTAACGAAATATTGTGTTTTCACCTCTGACAAACTCTTGCTTGTCATGCGCCCTTATCAGATTGCAGCGACCGAGCGGATTATGAATCGCATTGCCATGTCCACCAATCATAAACAGCTCGGCACGATTGATGCAGGTGGCTATATCTGGCACACCACAGGCAGTGGTAAAACACTCACCAGCTTTAAAGCTGCACAGCTTGCCACCCGCCTTGACGGTATAGATAAGGTGCTATTTGTGGTTGACCGTAAAGACCTCGATTACCAAACTATGAAGGAATACGATAAGTTTCAAAAGGGGTCGGCCAACTCTAACATTAGTACAGCTGTTCTAACGAAACAGCTGGCTAATCCGAATGCCAAAATCATTATCACTACCATTCAAAAACTCGCCAATTTTATTTCTGCCCATAAGGGGCACAGCGTTTTTGACGGGCATATTGTTTTGATTTTTGATGAATGTCACCGATCCCAATTTGGTGAGATGCACAGGGCTATCACAAAAGCGTTCAAGAAATATCACATCTTTGGTTTTACAGGTACACCCATTTTTACGGCAAATTCCCCTTCCGGCGGTAATCCGCACCTGAAAACAACAGAGCAAGCCTTTGGGAAAAAACTCCATTCATATACTATTGTTGATGCGATCAATGATGGAAACGTATTGCCCTTTAGAGTTGAGTACACCAACACCCTAAAAATGAAAGAGGGGGTGAAGGATAAAAAAGTTCAGGCTATTGATATGGAAGCTGCAGCCAATTCACCGAAACGCATCTCACAAGTCACCAATTATATCCTTGAGCATTTCGAACAAAAGACCAAGCGCAATGTCGGTAGTTATTCCTTCAGTAAGCTCAGCAACATTGCTGAGGTCGTTTCAAGTGAAGATAAAAGTTCCACAGAGAAAATCAAAGAAATTAGAAATCAAGTACGCCTTAAGGGGTTCAATTCAATCTTTGCGGTTAGTTCGATTGAAGTGGCGAAGAAATACTACACTGAATTTAAGTCACGAGATTCAGGATTAAAAATAGCTACCATCTTTAGTTTTGGAGCAAATGAAGAAGATGATGAGGATGGAATCCTCCCTGATGAAGACTTTGATACAGGTAACTTAGATCAATCATCCCGTGACTTCTTGGATATGGCGATCGGTGACTATAACAAGCATTTTGGTACAAGCTACAATACCGGTGCAGATAAGTTTGAAAATTACTACAAAGACCTTTCTCAACGTATGAAGAATAGAGAAATCGATTTGCTGATCGTCGTTAATATGTTTTTGACGGGGTTTGATGCGACGACCCTGAATACATTATGGGTAGATAAGAGTCTGCGCCACCATGGGCTTCTTCAGGCTTTCTCAAGAACAAACCGTATTTTAAACTCGGTGAAAACATTCGGAAATATCATTTGTTTTCGAGACCTTGAACAAGCCACAAACGACGCCCTTTCTATTTTCGGCAATAAAGAAGCCGGCGGTGTTGTTCTATTAAAATCGTTTGACGAGTATTACAACGGCTGGGAAAAAGACGGCAAGCCTCAAAAAGGTTATGTTGATTTAATAACAGAGCTCCAAGATTTTTTCCCGCTGCCGGTATTTATTGAAGGAGAACAAGCTGAAAAGGATTTTATTAAACTTTGGGGCGCAATTCTAAGGCTTCGTAATATTCTGACATCCTTTGATGAATTTTCCGGAAATGAAATTCTATCAGAGCGGGATTTCCAAGACTATCAGAGTGCTTATCTTGATCTCTATGATAAGCATCGTCGCTACAATGAGTCTAATAAAGAAAACATAAATGATGACATTGAATTTGAAATAGAGCTGGTTAAGCAAGTTACCGTCAACATTGATTATATTCTTCAGCTTGTCGCCCAATATCATAAATCTCGTATGGATGATCAAGATATTATGACTACCATTGGCAGGGCGATGGATTCAAGTCTTGAACTGCGGAGCAAAAAAGAATTAATTGAGCGATTTATTAATACCCTCAACGTTCACTCTGATGTTGATAATGATTGGCATTCCTTTACCGATAAAAATAGAGCTGAGGAACTCGATAAAATTATTAAAGAGGAAAACCTCAAGCCGGAAAAAACTAAGAAGTTTATCGCAAATGCCTTCCGGGATGGTGAGCTAAAACCGACCGGAACAGGTTTTGCAAGCATTTTACCGCCTGTCTCTATGTTTGATAAGGATAATATGCGATCTAAGAAAAAGATGATTGTTCTTGAAAAACTGAAATTGTTCTTCGAGAAGTACCGGGGTGTTTAGGGTCATGGCAAAATCTTGTTCAAGGGGATTAAATTCCCGAGGATAGGGCGGTGAGAACAAAACCTTGCGTCCTTCTTTTCAGCTAACGCACGGATTTCCTCTTTTTTATGAAAGGCGGCATTATCCGTAAGGACTGTGGCATGAAGGTTCAATTCTTTCAAAAGGTGCTCCTCGAACCATTGGTTGAACCAAGCCGCCGACGTTGACCCCCTTATAAAAACGGGGGCTAACAGTTCTTTACTGCGCTTAGCCGCAATTAAATTCGTCCTAACGCCCCTCTTCCTCGGCGGGCTCATAGAGCTCAAAGAAATGATAGCAAACCAAGAGTTCCATAGTGGCCTTTTGACGAAAAAAGGGGCAGAATGTTTTGAAGAAATTGATGATTGCGAGAGATAAAAATGAATAAAAACACTCAATTATTTGTTAAATTTGTGCCTTGGAATGAAAACACATATCGCTCCCTAAAAAACAAGACCATCAAGTTTTCCACTGCCTATGAATTAAATGATTACAACGAATTTTATTACATGGCACCGGATTATATTGATGCCTATGAGCAGGGAAGAGATCGGATCAAAAAGGTTGTAGAAAAACTTTTTGGTGATCATTCAGATCGTGCTGCTCTTGTTGAAAACCTTAAAATGAGCAGATATACAAGCCAGTCTATAAAGGACTTTTCTGAAATTTTTGATGATTTTCAGGGTTTTCTTCAATGCTTTGACAGACAGTTTACAGATGAAGATTTTGAAAAATGGTTACGTTTCCTTGTTGAAAACATTGCGTACACATCTGTTGGTATTTTTAGTTGCTCCGATATCAAAATTTTTCAAACACCTTGGGCACAACTACTCTATGCATATTACGCCGACAGCCTAAAAGGATTGGCTTTGCTATATGAGCAAGAAGTCGATAAAGGCTCCTTAATAAATGCAGTGAATTATGTTGATAGGCTCCGTTGTGAACAAACAAACATAGGTGCGCTTAGATGGGCTGAAAAAGATTTCAATGATATGGGAAACTTTGGCAATAAACTTGACATTTGGAAGCATGAGCATGAATTAAGAATCTTTGATTCCCCAGGAGTAAAACCAACATCAGATTTTGGCATTGAATTAAAAGCTGTTCTTCATACTCAAAGAATCCAAGACGACCTATGTAAAATCCGAGAGATTATTCCAAAATCGGTTGAGCTGAAAGAAATTCATGCAGGTTATGGCAGCAAGAGTCATTTGTTTAAGGTCGATAAAGACACAACTGTTTTTCAATGGGTAGAGAGTAATTTTCCCCAGAAAAAAAATTTTGAAATAAGAGAATTAACCGACTCAGATGTTGATCAATTAGTTTCTAGATTTAAATCTCAAAGGCTTGAAAAACCAAAATCAACTTTTGAAACTTACCTTGCAGAACAAAAATCAGGTGAAAGAGTATGTTGGGTTGCTTATGATCGAAGCAATTGCGCAGGGTATATTACCCTTAAGTGGCAATCTCAGTATAGACCATTTCAAGAAAATAATATTCCAGAGATTATGGACCTTAACGTATTACCTCTTTTTAGAAACAAAGGCATAGGGTCTCAATTGCTAGATGTTGCAGAAAAGGAAGCAGCTGAACGGTCCTCTACTATCGGTATAGGTGTTGGCCTTTATAAGGATTATGGTGCTGCACAAAGACTGTACGTAAAGCGTGGCTATATTCCCGATGGAGAAGGCATCACATGTGACTACTCATTTCCAAAACCAGGCGATACAGTTCGCCTAGATGATGATCTTGTTCTTTGGTTTACAAAAAAAAGGTTATAACCAGAGAATAATTGTGAAGGAATAAAATGACCGCTAAAAAAATACACCGTAAGAGCGCGACATCAACCCTAGGCATTATGCCTTTGCTCTTTCTGTTTGGGTTTACCTCAGGATATTTTTATTACGAAGGTCAGTTACCGACGGTTTTTTCCTCGGAAACCGAGTCCCCAACCCTCAATGTTTGTTTCTCCCCTGAAGGACAGTGCGAGAAGCTAGCTGTGCACGCCATAAAGACAGCCAAACAAGAAATCCTTGTCCAAGCCTACAGCTTTACTTCCTTGCCCATTTCTGATGCTTTGATTGAAGCTCATAGGAAGGGGATCACTGTAAAAATCCTGTTTGACCGAAGTCAGCTCAAAGCACCATATTCGCAAATCCACCGCCTTACTAAAGCCGGTATCAAAACAAAGGTGGATGACGTGCAAGGCATTGCCCACAATAAAACTATCATCGTGGACGGCGCCCGTCTCATAACAGGCTCGTACAATTTTTCTAATGCCGCCAACGTCAGAAATTCCGAAAACATGCTTTATATTAATGACAAAAGCCTTGCCGCGATTTATAAGGACAAATGGCAAGAGCGCTTCAAAATATACCGGTGAAGAAAAAATCCTGACAGTGAGTTTAATCACTTCAGGAAAAAAATTCCACATTGCTACCACCGTGCTTAAAGAGAAACAGACATGACAAAGACGACGAGCAAATATGATGCGGTAATTATCGGCGCAGGGGCGGCGGGTCTCATGGCAGCCGTTCAAGCGGGTGCTCGGGGGCGGAAAGTGCTCCTTATTGAACACACAGATAAGGTTGGGGAAAAAATAAGGATCTCAGGCGGAGGCCGATGTAATTTTACAAATTTACACGCGTCTCCTCAAAATTATATCTCCCAAAACCCCCATTTTATGAAATCGGCTCTCGCGGGTTATACCCAACACGACTTTATTAAACTTATTGAATCTCATCACATTAGCTATCACGAAAAAACACTAGGGCAGTTGTTTTGTGACGGCTCGGCCAAGCAAATCATTAAAATGCTCTTGGATTTGTGTGGAGAAAACCAAGTTGAAATAAAGATGAATTGCCACGTTCGCAGTGTTTCGAAAAAAGATTGCTTTGAGCTGGATACCGAAACTGATCTTTTCCAAAGCGACTCACTCGTCATCGCAAGCGGTGGTTTGGCTATTCCTAAAATCGGAGCCGGTGATTTCGGATATCGTGTTGCCGCAAAATTCGGCCTGAACATCATCCCCCCCCGCCCGGCTCTGGTTCCCCTTTTTGTATCTGATCAAGACAAGCCCTTTTTTGCCTCTCTCAGCGGACTGTCGAATTCATCCGCGGTTTCCCATAAAAAAACAAAGTTTTGTGAGAATATATTGTTCACCCACAAGGGCTTGAGCGGCCCGGCGATCTTGCAGATTTCTTCTTACCTTGAGACGTTTAAGGATGAGGAGATCATCATAAACTTGCTTCCGGATCTTGATTTGGCTCAAGAATTTACCGTCCGTAAAAACAACAAGCAAACGCCGGCAAACTATCTAAAAACCCACCTCACTAACCGCCTTGTTGAGAGTCTTGCCACAACACCCGACTATCATAAGAGCATCACCGACCTTAAAAAAGAAAGTCTGCTGGAGATTGCGGAACGGATTCATAATTTTAGAGTCGGGATAGCGGATAGTGCAGGGTACCAAAAGGCAGAAGTGACAGTTGGCGGCGTAGACACCAATGAGCTATCTTCAAAAACAATGGGTTGCAAAAGTGTTCCCGGTCTCTATTTCATCGGCGAAGTGGTCGATGTCACCGGTTGGCTTGGCGGCTATAATTTTCAATGGGCTTGGGCTTCAGGATTTGCCGCCGGGATGAATTGCTAACCGTAAGTTCTTTATGAAGCATAGAGAGCATTCATGAAGCGCTTACGTTTATCCAAGACGCAATTCCGGCAAAGATATATAGAGACCGGAATCTAAAAGAAAGAACAAATCATAGGAGGCTTGAGAGTAAGTTGCTTAATGCAGTCTTCAAAGCCTCCTATACTTAACTTACTTTCAGATTTAAAGCCTTAGAAATTTCAGGCCCTGACTCTAAGAGTTGATAAGTGGATCCTTCAAGGTCAGAGCCAATGGGTTCGGCTCGTCCTCCTAAATGCTCTTGCAAGAAAGCTTCTGTTAAGGCAAAGAAGCTCATTTTATTGGGGGGCCGTGAAAAACCATGTCCTTCATCCGGATATAAAACGTAGGTCACCGGAATGCCTTTTGCTTTAAGGGCTGAGGCAAATTGATCAGACTCGGCTTGCTTAACGCGGGGGTCATTGGCGCCTTGCGCTATGAGAAGAGGTTTTTTGATGTTAGAGGCCTTATGAACGGGTGACCTTGCGGCTAATTCCGCAAGGCCTGTCTCGGATTCCGGATCACCCCCGATGCGTTTTTTCAACATATCAAGGATGGGTTTCCAATAGGCGGGAACCGTTTCCATCAAGGTTTTAAGGTTTGAGGGGCCAACGATATCAACACCACAGGCAAAAACATCGGGGGTTGAGGTCAGACCCACAAGGGTTGCATAGCCCCCGTAACTACCGCCATAAATGGCGATTTGGTCTTTGGTTGTAATGCCCCTCTCAACGGCCCAATTTACAGCATCAATAAGATCATCGTGCATTTTCTTTGACCATTCTCCGTCCCCTGCATTGGTAAAGGCTTTTCCAAAACCGGTGGATCCTCGGTAATTCACAGAAAGGACAGCGTATCCTCGATTAGCAAGCCATTGAGTTGTCGGATTATAGCCCCATGAGTCCCTTGCTTGGGGGCCTCCGTGAACCATTAAAACAAGGGGGACAGATTGTCGGGTATCTCCTTGTCCTTTGGGATCGCATTCCCGTGGCAAGGTATAATAGCTAACCATCTCAAGTCCGTCTCTAGCCTTAATAACAACGGGGTGCATGGGAGAAAGTTTAAGGCCTTCAAGACTTTTTTGTGATGAAAATAAATGGGATTTTTCTTGGGATTGTCGATCATAAAGATAATATTCTGAGGGGCCTGCATCTTGAAGGTCTACCAAAATCCAGTACCGATCTGCTTGATCACGGCTTAAAACTTCGATAACGCCCCGAGCATTCTTTTGTAATAAAGCTATATCGTCTTTGACGGCTTCATTTATAAAAATCCATTCTTTCTTTAAGTAAGTCGCTGCCCACCCTTCAAATTCTTTTGTGGTCGGATGAATAAAGATATCTGAAATGTCTGCCTTAGGGTGCTCGGCCAGCAAGTCTTTTTGACCGGTGTCAATATCCACAAGGTAAAGTCCGGTTGTATCACGCCCCCGACTATCCAATGCATAAAGCTTATCGCCTGCTTTATTAAAATCAAGGGGATTTGTTCCCAAAACATCTTCGTAGGGTACGTGATCAAACTTTGTAAACTCTCCGGATCGGTAACGGTCTAATTGGCTAGAGCCGTCGGGCAACAAGCGCATGGCAAAACGCAGATTGTATTGATCATCAAATAAGAAGCCGACAAATTCATTGTTTTCATACACAAGCTTGCGCCGACCGGTAAGAATATCAACCTCGTAGGTATCGTGGCGCTCCGGCGTACGGTCATTCACAGCAATAAGAACTGTTGTCGGAAAGTGAGGGCTGATCTTTGAGATACGAGCGGCTACAGCCCCATAAGGCGTGAGGTCTTTATCTTCGTGTGTTAAGATATCAACACAGTGGATGTGCCAATTTTCATCGCCCTCCTTATCTTTTGGATAGAGAATTTTGTCGTTGGTATGAGCCCAAGAAAAGCTCATGATGCCACGCGTGGATTCTTTTGTGATCACTTGAGCTTCATTTGGCTTATCACGGGGAGAAACCCAAATATTCATCACCTCGTTGTAGGGAGCAATATAAGCGATTTTTGTCCCGTCGGGACTTAAGCGTACACACATACGGTCGGGATTACCAAAAAACGTTCTACGAGAAATTAAAGGAGTCCGGGATTGAGAAGGCATTATGGGATCCGTTTTTGTTTTGGTTGATAGTAACAAACTCCCAATGAGTTTCCAAAGGAATTAAAGAGTTGCTGAATGTGGAAAAACTATCAGTGTAATTTTCTCTCTAACTCGGTTAATATCTCTTTGTGCTCTGTGTGGCGAGCCATAAGCTCTCGTAACGGTGAGGCAAAGCCTACTTGGAACCCTTTGGTCTAAATTTGCGAGATAATCGTTAAGGACTGTCTTAATTCTTGACGATGGCCTTTAGGTGCGCTATAAGATATCCACATATTAAATTTTTAAGTAGGATCTAACCATGGCAAACATTAAGTCTGCAGAAAAAAGAAATCGTCAAAATGTAGAGCGTAACGCACGCAATCATGCTCGTATTTCACGTATTCGTACTTTTATTCGTAAGGTTGAGGAAGCTTTAACAGGCGGTGATAAAAAGATCGCGGCAGAGGCTCTTCGCGTTGCGCAACCGGAAGTACAACGCGGTGTGACAAAAGGTGTTTTGCGTAAGAAAACAGCTTCTCGTAAAATTTCAAGACTTGCGACTCGCGTAAAGAATCTCGCCTAAGCTATAAAAGATCTGACGTACCCTTAAAAGGGCGTTTTTGCACTCTTTTGAGAGCTGTTTTTTTTATAAGCTTTTAAATATATAGGTATAAAAAGAATAAGATGACAGCTCGAAAAGCTTATGATGATGCGAAAATAAAAGAGGATAGCGCCCGGTTAACGGCGTCGCAAGATTCTTTTACCGAGCTTTGGAATTCCCTTAAATCAACTTTCCCCAAACTATTTGGCGAAGCCACTTATAAAAGTTGGCTTTCTCCCCTTGCATTTAAAGAATTCACCGGCGGTCGTTTTGTGATTGCTGCTCCGACCGCTTTTATGCGGGATTGGGTTTCTACCAACTGTTCTAAGAAAATTCTCGAGCTCCTTCAATCTTTGAATTCCATTGTTTTGCAATTGGATATCGTTGTTGATAAGACCTTAAAAATTGAGAAGATTCTTGCGACAACGCCCAATGGAGCCGGCGCAAGCATATCCTCTTCCTCTTCTTTTGTTGAGGGAGAAGTAATTGGTTCACGCCTTGAACCCCGTTACGTCTTTGAAAATTTTGTTGTGGGGCAATCTAATGAATTGGCTCATGCGGCAGCCCTTCGGGTGGCCGAATCATTGCAGGTGCACTTTAATCCTCTCTTTATTTATGGGGGGGTAGGTCTTGGTAAAACTCATTTGATGCACGCGATTGCCTGGCATATTAAAACATGTCATCCGAAGCGTCGCGTTGTTTATTTATCTGCTGAAAAGTTTATGTACCAATTCATCCGCGCTTTGCGGTTCAAGGATATGGTTTCTTTTAAAGAAAAATTTCGCTCTGTTGATGTGCTCATGATTGATGATTTTCAATTTATTAGCGGTAAAGAATCAACCCAAGAAGAATTTTTTCATACCTTTAATGCCCTCGTCGACCAGAATCATCAGATTATTATTTCAGCGGATAAATCCCCAACGGATTTACCCGGTCTTGAAGAGCGCATGCGGTCTCGTCTTGGTTGGGGATTGGTTGCGGATATTCATCCCACCACTTATGAACTGCGCTTGGGAATCCTGCAATCAAAGACCGAGCAACTGAAGGCCGGTAACATTCCCGTCTCTGTTCTTGAATTTTTAGCCCATAAGATTGCCTCGAATATCCGAGAGCTTGAAGGAGCTTTGAATCGTATTGTGGCTCATGCCGGTCTTGTCGGGGGGGCTATCACTGTTGAATCAACTCAGCAGGTTTTACGGGATATTTTGCGGGCAAATGACCGCCGTGTGACCATTGATGAAATTCAGCGTAAAGTTGCCGAACATTATCACATCAAGGTTTCCGATATGCATTCTGCAAAACGGACACGTACTATTGCGCGCCCTCGTCAAGTTGCCATGTACCTTTCTAAGATTTTAACCGAAGCCTCCTTGCCGGAAATCGGCCGAAAGTTTGGGGGGAGAGACCACGCAACGGTTATGCATGCAGTTAAAAAAGTTAAAGAGCTTATGCAAGAAGAAAGATCCATTGGGGAAGATGTGGATCTTCTTCAAAAAATGCTCCGCTCTTAAGCATTTTTCAAAGACCGAGTTCGTAGCTAAATTTGGTAATATGGGCAAGCATGGTCGAGTGATTTTCCCCTGCATAAAGTCCTGCTTCCCGTAAAGCTAATTCGAAGTTTTCTTCTGTCATGTTGTAAGATAAGACAAGGAGAGTTTTTAATTGAATGCCGGCCAAAACCGAGCCGGGTAAAGAAATAATATCTTCCGTTATTATAAAAGTAGGTAGCTTTTGGTTTTTTGGGATATCTCCGTAACCTTCGGTTATTTCAATTCTATTGCACCTATGATTTAGGGTGTTACCGTTTTTTAAAAGAAACTGTCTCGACCAATTCCAACGAATAGAACAGGAATCAGAGCCGATAAAAGTTACTTCTTTGGAGATCAAACCCAATTTCCTGAGAGTATCGAGATTATTAAGAGAGGGTTGGAATGTTTCTTTTAATTTTTCTAAGGAAAATTGTGATGCACTTGAAAACCAACAGGCCGCTTCTTCATAAAGTTCCTGCCTATAGGATATTGTGCCTAGATTGTGCATTGATTTCCTCACAAGCTCCGGAGCATTAGAAAAGAGGAGGCCATTGAAAATTTCTTTAGCATCCGTAAGATTTCCCAGCTGTCTAAGATTTACGGCTTTTTTATAGAGGACTTCATCCTCAGGCTGCACGCTAGAAGAAGCATTGAGTGAGGCGTCGGATATAAGAGAGATAACAAGAGTGATTGCGAAAATAACTTTATAAAACATAATTTTTTCCCTGTTTTTTTTTATAAGTTTCTATGAATTTCTATTTCTAAGTCAACTGATCTTTCAAATTAGCGACGGTTGCACCTTTTTGTCCTTTATACCGTCCGTGGGTGCTTTGGCCGACGGGCTGGTCCAGTTCTGCAAAAAGCAAAGAGCCAATGGCCATCTTGTGAGAGAGCACAAGGTGCATATTGCCCGCGTTTTGAATTTCTAAGGTGATGGTTCGGGCGTCTTCGTAAAGTCCGTCGGTGACCGCGGCTGTGATGTGAATATTTAAGCCGAGGCGAGCCAGGGTACTTCGGCCGTCTAAAAACCCGCAAAGATTGCGAGGCGTTTTGATGCTTTCTATTGTCGAGCCTAAGATGAACTCTCCCGGTTTGAGGGTGTACGGTTGACGGGTTAAATCAATGGTTGAGTGCTTAATTTCGATATCTTTGCCGGGGTCAACCGTTTGATCGTCGTATTTAATGAGCGTATGGCAAAGATGTACTCGAATTGCATTCGGGCGGATGTCTTTTTCAGCGGGTTTAGGAGTGATGAAAAGATCCCCTTTTTCTAAGAGGTCTCTAATTTTTATGTCGGATAAAAACATATGCTTATTCTCTTGTGGAATGTAAGCCATTGTATCTTATTTTGAGACATCTCAGAAGGGCATATTTTTCGGAAAATTAGAGGGTTTTCCGTGTAGGAAACTTTATATATAACACAAAAGATGTGCAAAAAAAAAGCTTGTTTTTTGTACGGGTTATCCCTACATAAGTAATAGAGTCTTTTCGATGGTGAGAAGACCCGCTATGATGAAGACGAAACTGGCTAAGGAACCTATTACATGGCCTCGAATTCGACAAATCTCTTTCAAACGGCAAAGAGTCTCCCGAAGGGAGTTTGGGCAGTTAGTATCTCGATGATGTTGATTGCTATTTCCACCACAATGGTTTTTTCAATTTCTCCTTTTTATATTACACAAGTTTTAGGCCTTAGTTTTATATCCCTCGGTATTATGGAGGGTGTTTCGGAGGGTCTCTCCTTTTTTGCCAAGTTAGCCTCCGGATTTGCCGGAGATTTTTTTAGGCGTAAAAAGCCGCCCCTAGTTATCGGAGTGGCTATGGCCACAATTTCAAAACCCATTTTTATCCTGGCAGGTGGTGCCGGAATGATCATGGTATCAAAGGTTATTGAGCGTATTGCCAACGGTATTATGGCAACACCTCGGGATGCTTATTGTGCCGAAGAAGTGACAGCTGCAAAGCGCGGTTCCTCCTTGGGTCTAATGATGTCTCTTAAAACTTTTGGGTGTGCTCTCGGCTCTTTCATTATCGGCGGGTTGATTATTTTTACCGATGACTATCGTTTCTTGTTATGGATCGGTTTTGTACCGTGCTTCCTTTCTTTGGTTGTGTTGCTTTATTATATGAAAGAAAAGCGTGTAGAGAAAATGGAAGCCCATCCTGAGCAAAAAAGGCGCGGTTTAAAAAAGAGCGACTTTAAAGGATTAAAAGCCCGTTATTGGAGTCTTGTTGTGATCGCAACGATCTTTATGGCAGCGCGTTTTAGTGACGGTTTTTTGATTCTTCGCATGCAAGAATTAGGTGCGCCTAAGTGGCTTTACATGTCGACCATAGGCCTTTTTAACTTAATATCTGCCTTTGCTTGTTTGCCAATTGGAAGGCTCTCGGATCGCATTGATCGTTCTCGTATGTTGTACTTTTCTTTTATTGCTCTTGTTGTTGCAAACATTTGCTTCATCTTTGAAGGGGGGCTTTTCCTTGCTCTCGTCGGGGTTGTTTTTTGGGGGGCGCAACGGGGAACATCCCAGCTTCTTTTTGCGGCAATCATCGCGGATGAAGTGCCTGAAAAAATTATCGGTACAGCTCTCGGACTCTATTACCTCTTGTCAGGTGTCATTGCTGTTTTTGCCGGATTCATGGCGGGGCACTTTGCGGATATGTCTTTAAATTATGCCTTTATATTCGGTCTGTCTGCTTCTAGCCTTGCCTTGATTGCTTTGGTTATTCGTAATGAAGTTATTCGCCATGCCGGTAAAAAATCAAAGGCTGAAAAATGCCCGGGACCTTTAAGTGGCGGCACCTCGACAGGCCTTCCTCAAGGGACTGTTGCAACCGTTTAGAATTTGGTATAAAACTACATCATTATTTAAGAAAAGGTAGACACCCTATGTCAAAAGATGACCCTTCCATTAATGAAGATGTTGTGCGTGAACTCGCTAAAATTCTTAACGAAACAGACCTAACGGAAATTGAATATGAAAAAGGAGAGTGTCGCATTCGCGTTGCTCGCCAAATCACTATGCAAACCATGCAGGCTTCTGCAGCGCCGTTGGCTTTAGCAGCTCCTTCCGCAGTTACGCCGATTCCTACCGTAGCAGAAGAGACGGGCCCGATAGATTTATCAAACCATCCCGGTGCTTTGAAGTCTCCTATGGTCGGTAATGCTTATTTGTCGGCTGCTCCGGGTGCTGATCCTTTTGTTAAGATCGGAGACGCGGTTAAGGCGGGTGATAGTGTTTTGATTATCGAAGCGATGAAAGTGATGAATCAAATCAAGGCTCATAAAAACGGCGTTGTGAAACAGATTTTGTTGCAAGACGCCGACCCGGTTGAATTTGACCAAGTGCTTCTTATTATTGAATAAACTGTTTGCCTAGAATAGGAAGTTTAGCCTTTCGGGCTTACTTTTCTGTTTCTAGGGCTTGAGAGATAAGACCATGATAAAAAAAGTCCTCATTGCTAATCGGGGTGAAATTGCCCTTCGTATCCATCGTGCTTGTCATGAAATGGGTGTTAAAACCGTTGCTATCCATTCAACGGCCGATACTGACGCGATGTATGTGCGGTTGGCCGATGAAAGTGTTTGTATCGGGCCGCCTTCCTCAAAGGACAGCTATTTGAATATGCATGCTATTTTGTCTGCAGCGACGGTAACAGGGGCTGATGCCGTGCACCCGGGGTACGGTTTTCTATCCGAGAACGCCGAGTTCGCAGCCATGGTTGAAGAACACGGTTTTATTTTTATCGGGCCAAAGCCGGAACATATTCGGGTTATGGGAGATAAAATTTTAGCAAAAGAAGCCATGGTGCACCTTGGTATTCCCGTTGTTCCGGGGTCTTCCGGGGGCGTGACGCCTCAAGACGATGTGGATAAAATTTGCGAGACTATCGGTTACCCTGTCATTGTGAAAGCTTCCGGCGGTGGCGGCGGTAAGGGTATGCAAATTGTGAGAGATCCGAAGAATTTGCGTCAAGCCATTACCATTGCAAAAACCGAAGCGAAAGCAAACTTCGGTAATGATGAAGTTTTCATTGAAAAGTTCTTAGAAACACCTCGCCATATTGAGGTTCAAGTTTTGTCCGACGAGCATGGAAATGCCATTCACCTTGGTGAACGGGATTGTTCTTTGCAACGTCGCCACCAGAAAGTATGGGAAGAGGCTCCCAGTCCCGCTATTTCTGAAAAACAACGTAAAACCTTGGGTGAGCTTTGTGCAAATGCATGTAAGAAATTCGGCTATCGAGGCGCCGGGACCTTTGAGTTTTTGTATGAAAAAGGAGAGTTCTTTTTTATTGAAATGAATACGCGTGTTCAAGTTGAACATCCCGTAACGGAAATGATTACGGGCGTTGATATCGTTCAAGAGCAAATTCGTATTGCCGCCGGTGAGAAACTTCGCCTCACTCAAAAAGAGGTTCATTTTTGCGGCCATGCCATTGAATGTCGTATTAATGCCGAGCATCCGCAGACCTTTGCACCCAGCCCCGGAACGGTTATAGCTTACCATCCTCCGGGTGGTTTGCGTGTGCGTGTTGATAGTGCTCTTTATGGCGGATATCGTGTGCCGCCTCATTATGATAGCCTTGTTGCTAAGTTAATTGTCCTAGGCACTGATCGGGCAGAGTGCTTGCGTCGATTGCGCCGCGCTTTGGAAGAATTTGTTATTGACGGTATTCAAACGATTATTCCCCTGCACCAAGATTTAGCTAAGAATCCTGATGTGATTAACGGCGAATATGATATTCATTGGTTAGAACATTACTTAGCTAAGAAAGAGTCAGCCCACTAAGCTAAAGAATCGGGAAGTGTTTTATAGAGCCCCCCCCTAAAAAAGGGAGGCTTTTTTAACTTCTGAAAGCTTAAAAGTCTATTGCGTCTTCAAGAGAAGGCTTGGCGTATTTCAGAACAGCAGCTATGACCTCACTTCGCAATTCATCAGCTTTTTCCTTTGATGTAGGGCCGAAAATTGCCCCCTTCGGTAATTGAGTAACACGACGCGCTACTTCTTGAGGGGCAAGGTCGACATTTTCTAATTCTAAATGGAGCCTGGAGTTATTAAAAGGGATTTCAAGTGCGCCCATAATCTCCCCTTCCTCTGCGCCAATGTCGAGGCCCTCAACGGTTTTTCTGACCTCGTCTACAGAGGGTGTCATATAAGCACAAAGTCCCGTATAATTCGTTGCATCTTTAAGCTCATAGGTGCCGCCTTCTTGATGGAGTGTATCCTCATCAAGGGAGCGTGCATCATGGTAACCGTCATGTTTTATAAGGGTTGTTGCTTGTATCTCAGGACCACGACTTAAAAAGTCTTCAATCTGTGAAAGAGGCGTAAATTCGTCTGCCGTCCCGCCCCAAATCGTTTTAGGAATAGTCCAAAAAGGAGAGTCTTGTATGCCGCTTGTTATTAAAACAGGGGCAAAATCATTCAGGGCTATAAAGGTAGGGGGAATAAAATCTTCTTCGAATTTGGCGATAACTTCCGGGGAAAGAGCAAGAAGCGCTTGGGTTGCACCGATAGATTCACAGTCCCAAACAATTTTTGTCGGGTCGATAGCATCCCAGTCTTGGAGAACATGATGGAGCAAAAGGATACTTAGGGCGTTTCCAAAAAAACTGACCGCAAGCTGATTTTGAATAGTAGAGTTCCCGCGGAGTGTTTTATTTGTTTTGGCTGTTGAGATAAAGTCAGGAATGAGGCAGGGTATCCCTTGCCTTGCATAGGCTAATGCACGATCAATTTCAGAAAACCGTGCGCCTTTACTGCCGGGTAAAAGTAAGACGATTCCGGCGCCCTCTGCTATTTCTTCCGGCATATAAAAGTGACATCCGACATGACCTGTCGGATCATTTGGCATGAGCCTATTAAAGGTTTTAGAGAAAATGGTTTCTTCTTGTGAGAGTCTTCCTCCCTTTTTAATTTGCGGTAAGAAAGCCAATTGGAGGTGCTCTAAAAAAATATTCGTAGTCGGGTTGAGAGACAGGCTTGGAAGAGCACCCATATGGTGTTTTACAGTACGCGTCGTATCGAACCCTAAAGGGAACCACTTTGACGTATCCGGAGACACCACGCAGGGTATATTAAACATGAATAAATTGGCTTCAGTGCCGTTATCGTTTGCTACCGTAGGATCACCGGCGCCCAGTTTAAAATGAAAAGGAACTGTTTTTTTGTCTAATTTTTCTTCTGAGCTTGCATAAAGAGGGTTGATTTTGATGAAATTAAAGAGAAAAAAAGTAATAAATAGCGTTTTAGATAGTGCTTTAATCATATGAGAACCTCCCTGTTATCTTAACTATAGCGTTAAAGAAAAGAAGCTTGAGGTCAAGATAAATCGTAGACTGCCTCTTAAAGTTGTGTAAAAAGTGAATTAAATTTATATGAACCCTTGAAGAAAGTCGGAAAACAGCTAAAATGTTGTTAAAAGCTATAATTTGAGACCCTTTGATGAGCATCTTAAGAACAATAAAAATCTTTCTTTTTTCCATTATGATGATCCCTTTTGCTTATGCGGACGGTATCCCGAAGGACTGGCAGATGTGGTATCAAGAAGCCGCGAGCCCTGTGATGGAACGTGTTAATGAAATGCACATTATGTTGATGTGGATCATCACACCGATCTTGATCTTTGTAACGGTAATGTTGGCTATTACCCTTTTTCGCTTCCGGGAAAAGAAAAATCCGACACCTTCAACGCGAACTCATAATGTGCCTCTTGAAATTTTGTGGACCCTTGTCCCAGTTGTCATTGTCGCAAGTATCGCTTTTCCGTCCGTTAAATTGATCTACTTTATGGATAAGGCAGAAAAAGCAGATATGACCCTTAAGGTTATCGGACACCAGTGGTATTGGGAATACGAATACCCCGATCATAATATTTCATTTGATTCTTTTATGCTTAACAAAGATCAACTTAAAGAGGGACAAATAAGAAATCTTGATGTTGATAAGCAAGTGGTTTTACCAGTTGATACAAACGTGCGTATCCTTGGAACATCCGTTGATGTGCTTCACAGTTGGGCCGTGCCTTCTTTTGGTATTAAGCAAGATACAATCCCGGGGCGTTTGCGAGAAACATGGGTTCGCATTACGAAGCCCGGTATTTATTACGGGCAGTGTTCGGAGCTTTGCGGTAAGGATCACGGTTATATGTCCATTGCTGTGCGGGCTGTTCCTAAAGAAGAGTTTGAAGCTTGGGTAAAGGGTGAGGGCGGTTCTTTGCCGGGGAGCGAGACCGCGGTTGAGCCTGCAGGTGTTGTGACGCCCGCCCTTGTTGCTCCGATTGAAGCGAAAAAAAGTGTGGGTAAAGCGGACAAAGAGCCCGCTATGACCTCAACCCTATAAAGCTTTCTATGAAAGAAGCAGATTGCCTTCCCCGGAGAGCAGCGTAGAAATATATTATATTGTTTAAAAAGGAATAATAATGTCAAACCTTCATACGGCAACAGCTAAGAGTGCCAAAGGCCATGATGATCATCATACCCCGACAGGGTGGAGGCGCTGGGTTTTATCGACGAACCATAAAGATATCGGAACAATGTATATCATTTTTTCCATTGTTGCCGCCATTGTGGGCGGTGGTTTTTCTATGCTGATTCGGGCACAATTAATGGAGCCGGGTACAGCCCTTCTTGCGGGAACCGATGATTTAAAACAATTTTACAACGTTGTGATTACAGCCCATGGCTTAATCATGGTCTTTTTTGTAGTCATGCCCGGGATTATCGGGGGATTTGGGAATTGGATGGTTCCGCTGATGATTGGGGCGCCGGATATGGCTTTCCCGCGTATGAATAATATTAGTTTTTGGTTGCTTATTCCGTCTTTGATTATGCTAAGTCTTTCCACGGCTATTGGAGCCGGCGCCGGTGTCGGATGGACGGCCTACCCGCCCCTTAGCGGTCTTTTAGGGCACGGAGATATGGCAGTGGACTTTGCCTTGTTCGGTTTACATATTGCGGGTTTATCCTCGATTTTAGGAGCCATTAACTTTATTGTGACCATTTTTAATATGCGAGCCCCCGGTATGACAATGCATAAAATGCCTTTGTTTGCTTGGGCTCTTCTTGTCACCGCCTTTTTGCTTTTGCTGTCGGTTCCTGTGTTGGCCGGCGGTATTACTATGTTGATTACGGATCGTAATTTTGCCACAACTTTTTTTGATCCTGCCGGCGGGGGAGACCCTGTTTTGTTTCAGCACTTATTTTGGTTTTTTGGCCATCCTGAAGTTTACATTATGATTTTACCCGGTTTTGGTATTATCAGCCATGTGATCTCAACGTTTTCTAAAAAACCGATTTTCGGATATCTCGGTATGGCCTATGCCATGGTCGGTATAGGATTTCTTGGTTTTATTGTGTGGGCTCACCATATGTTCACCGTCGGGATGAGTGCCGATACCAATTCTTATTTTACAGCAGCTACCCTTATTATCGGTGTGCCCACAGGTATTAAGGTTTTCAGTTGGATTGCAACGATGTGGGGAGGTTCTATTCGTTTTAAAACGCCTATGCTTTTTGCTATCGGTTTTATTTTCCTTTTCACTTTGGGGGGGTTGACAGGCATTGTATTGGCTAACGGAGGGGTGAATATTACTCTCCATGATACCTACTATGTGGTGGGGCATTTTCACTATGTATTGTCCATGGGAGCACTCTTTGCAATGTTTGCAGGATTTTATTATTGGATTGGTAAAATGTCAGGTCGCCAGTATAACGAAACTTTTGGACGTATTCATTTCGTTTTAACCTTTATCGGCGTCAATATGCTCTTTTTCCCCATGCATTTTCTTGGTCTGGCCGGTATGCCGCGTCGTATTCCCGATTATCCTGACGCATTTGCCGGTTGGAACTATATTTCAAGCCTTGGTGGTTTTTTAAGCGGTATTGCTTCCTTATTCTTTATTTTTGTGGCGATCCATACCGTCACGCGGGGTAAAAAAATTGGAGCCAACCCGTGGGGAGAAGGTGCTACAACCCTTGAATGGACTGTAGCCTCACCGGCACCATTTCATACCTTTGAAACATTGCCCAAAATTAACTAGGATTTTTCTTCTTTCTAACAAGGCCTCTTTTTTTTAGGAGGGTAAAAAAGAGAGGGTTCTAAAAAAATCCTCTTTTGCTTATGATGGGAGAACGATTAAAAGTGAAAGACGTTAATTAAATCATGACAAAAACAGCTACCTTTCAAAAGGCATCTTCTCTTGTTGCTTCTTCTGTGACTGCGCTTAAAGATAAAGGGGAAAATAAGGGAGATGCTCAGGGGAAAGAAGGAGAGCTTTTCGCGCTTGACTCCCGTGAAGCCACGGCAAGGGATTTTATTACTCTCTTAAAACCGGGGGTTCTTTTACTTGTGGTTTATACTGCAGCGATCGGCCTTTTTTTATCACCCGGCAGTTTACATCCGTTTCTTAATTGCATTGTGATCTTTGCGATTGCCATGGGCTCCGGCGGTGCTGCAGCGTTTAATATGTGGTATGATCGAGATATTGATAGCGTGATGTTACGCACAAAAAATCGCCCTATCCCAAAGGGGTTGATTTCACCCAATGACGCTCTTTCGTTTGCTATTTTATTGTCTGCGACAGCTGTTTTGGTTCTTTTTATGGCCACAAATGCTTTGGCTGCGGCTCTTTTGGCGTTTTCCATTTTCTTTTATGCCTTTATTTATACGGTTTTATTAAAGCGGTATACCTCTCAAAATATTGTAATAGGGGGCGCTGCAGGTGCTTTTCCCCCCGTTATAGGGTGGGTTGCTGCAACAGGGGATATGAATGCTTTTGAGCCTTGGCTGTTATTTTCTATTATCTTTTTATGGACGCCGTCTCATTTCTGGGCGTTGGCTCTTTACCGTTCCAAAGATTATAAATTGGCTAAGGTGCCTATGCTTCCCGTTACGGCAGGTATAAAACATACGAAATACCGGATTCTGGTTTATGCGGTATTATTGGTTTTATCTAGTTTTAGTCTGTTATTGGTGAAAAACCTCAGTTTCTTTTATTTAAGTACTGCTTCAATTTTAGGAGCCGTCTATCTTTATTTGACCGTGAGACTTTTTATGTCCGATAAACCTTCCCATAGCATGAAGTTATTCGGCTATTCGATCTTTTATCTTTTTGCCCTCTTTACTTTTTTGATCCTTGATGTCTTATTTGTATAATCAATAAGGAAAATCCGATTATGTCTCATAATAAAAGGTCTCAAACTAAGGATCCTCAAAATAAAAACTTAAAATCCAGAAACTTTGCTTTCATGGTTTTTTTGTTTGTTCTTGTGCTGGTTTTTTATGGTCTGGCTATGGTTCGAATCAAAGGCTTGTAGGTGGTAAAAAAGAAAACGACTCCCCCTCTAAAACAAAGCAATCGCCATGGGGCGATTATTTTATTTTCTCTTGTTTTTGCTATGTTGGCGTTGTCTTTTGCATCCGTTCCCCTTTATCGTATTTTTTGTCAACGAACCGGTTACGGCGGCACCGTTAAAATTGCTCTTCAAGGGGCGGGGTATTCGGTTGATCGCGTTATAATCGTTCGCTTTAACGCGGACGTCCATCGAGACTTGCCTTGGGACTTTAAGCCCCTTCGGGTTGCAACAACAGTTTATGTCGGAGAAACAGGTCTCGGGTTTTATGAAGTTACTAATAGAACGTCCAAAGATTTTACAGGTATTGCAACCTATAACGTGACCCCTGACAAGGCGGCTCAGTATTTTAATAAAATCCATTGTTTTTGTTTTGAAGAGCAGATAATCAATGCCCATGAAACAGCCAGTATGCCGGTTCAATTTTTTATTGATCCTGCTATTATGAATGATCCGAATTGTAAGGATGTTGAGACCATTACCCTGTCTTATACATTTTTTGATTCCAAGGATCCTAATATTCCGGCGATTCTTGGGTTGCCCAATGCAACGCGCCATCAAGTGCAGCAATTTAATAAGAGGTAAGTAACGTGTTTTTAGTAACTTCCACAGGTTTTGAAAGCGAATTAGAAGTTCTTTTTTCCTTATTGGGTGCAGGATTTGTCTCTTTTGTCGTAACCCACGGCATGATGATGTTAAATATCTTGGATCATCCCAAAGAGAGATCTTCCCACGTACAACCTATCCCGACATCAGGAGGTGTCGCGATTATCTGTGGGTTTTTAACATTCATTACGGCATACCATTTTTATGTGGCGCCTTTGATTACACCCCCCGTTTTGTGGATTCTCGGAGGGGGAATGTTTTTAGGTCTTATGGGCTTTGTGGATGAAGTTGTTGAAATTTCTTTCTTAAAGCGCTTGGCTGTCCAATTAACCGTCAGTGCCCTTGTGATAATAAATGTTTTTCCATACGTTGACCTCTTGAGTCTAAAATTTATAGTTCTGCTCATTTTACTGGGGGGGTTTGTGAACGCTTATAATTTTTTTGACGGGCTTAACGGACTTGCCGGAACAGCTGCTTTAATCGTGTCTCTTTTTGCATTCCTCTTTTTCTCTACGACATCGGTTTTGTACCTGGCACTTGTGCCGGGTCTTTTAGGCTTTTTATATTGGAATTATAAGGGGAAAATTATCCAAGGGGATGTCGGGACTTTTTTTACAGGGTTTTGTTTGCCAAGCTTTTTGTTGTTGGAATTTCAAGATATTTCAGAGTCTGTTTTGGTCATGGGATACTTATTTTTCCCCGTCCTTTTTGACATTAGCGCCACCGTTGCTTTGCGCTTACTGCAGCGTAAATCTGTAACAACCCCCCATAAAGGATTTTTCTTTCACCAATTAAACCTTAAAGGGTGGCCTCATTTAAAAGTAACAAGTCTTTATGCAGGACTCCTTGTGCTTCAAGGATTTACCGCGTTTATTTTTAATATGAGGGATCCTTTTACTTTGGGGATGCTTTATCTGGGATGTGCGTTATTTTACAGCACTCTGTTTTGGTTTCTGTTGAAATACCCTGCCAAACCTTAGGCTTTCCTTGGCCTTCTTTAACATCCTCAATGCGAAGCTTTGCAATGCCAAGGTCATTACCATAGGATAAAAGGACTCCGACTTTACGGTCGCCGTCATAAATTGTTATACCTTTTTCAAGCATTTCATCGTTTATCTGCCCGTCAATTAAAACAGAGTAGAGCTTTTTGCGAACCATGCCTTGGTGCTTTGTGCGCGCAGTGAGTTCTTGGCCTAAATAGCAACCTTTTGTGAAGCACAGCGCGTTGAGTTCCTCCAGATTAGCTTCGAGAGGAATGGTTTTTTCAGGAATGAGCTCGACTCCGGCGCGGGGGATACATTCTTTTAGGCAAAGGCGTGTGTAAAAGGCGTCATCTTCCTGATTTTCTTCTGTGATATTCTTAAAGACAAGGCCGCGATACCCTAAGTTCGGGTGGCGAGGATCTTGAAAAGCAAAGCTCTTTTCCGGAGGAGGGGCGTCATGGTAGGTGGCCACGTGCGCTTTATCAGAGATATCCTCTACGCTCACATTAGCCCTTAATTTAAAAAGGCGCATCCGTTTAAAAAGATCGCTTGCAAAGGGGGCGGGGGTATCAAGGTAAACACAGCTATTGCCGTTTTCATTGCCCTGATAGAGAAAAAATTCAAAGTGGAAACGTCCTGTCGGTGTCAGCATAACGGTGTACAAAATATTTTTTTCCGGTAAGGTTTCACTGTCGTTGGTTATAATACCTTGCAAAAAGGAGAGTGTATCAGGCCCTTGCAGTTTGAAAACAGCTCGATTTTTATGATGAAGCGTGCGCATTATGTCTTTAACCTTGTTGGAAATTTTTTAACCTAAGTATGATAAATCACTTTAAAACCTTTAGTCCGCTTCAGCAATTCTTTATTATGCTCTTTTCCCTCGGGATGCCGGTTACTGTCGTTTCTTTGCGCCATTTCACCGTTGCCCTTTTGTGGAGTGCCGGGGTTGTTTTAACCCTTTTTTGCCAAAATAAAAGAGCGTTTGCAAAGGATCTGTACCGTGTCTTAAAACATCCTGTTTTTTTTGTTTTCACGGTTTTAGTGTTATGGTCTTTTTTCTCGTCTGCGTGGTCGATAAAACCTTTGCAAAGCTTTAAAGCAAGCCTGTCCCAAACGGCAACTCTTTTTTTAATTGCCGTTCTTTTTACACATTTACATTCTTTGAGCCGACGATCATTTTCTTGGGCGATGCAAGTGCTAACAGGTCTTGTTTTTCTGAGTATTTTCTTGTTGTTTTTGCAAATACCGCTCTTTTTTAAGACCTTTAAGGTTCTTCTGGGATACGGCTGGTCTACTTTAAAGCCAAATAGTGCTCTTTTGTTAGTTGTTGCTATTCCTCTTGCGGCCTATAGGCATTTGCACCTTAGGCAAAAAGGTATAGCTTTATTATTGGTGCTCTTTTCTATTCTGCTCGCTTATCAAGTCGATTACCAAGCGGGGGTATTCGGTCTTATTATTGCGGGAATTGCTGCCGGATTAGGGTATCGATTTTCCTATTTTATTCCCATGTTTAGTGCTTATTTATCAGCCTTTTTATGTTTAAGCCTGCCTTTTATTTTTCATTTTTTGGTTCCTGCGCTGGATCTAAAAGCCTTGTGGTTTACTTCCGGCCTATCCTCCTTTGCCCATCGCCTTTACATTTGGGATTTCATCACAAAACAGATTTGGGAAAAGGCATTTTTAGGGTGGGGAGCCTCGACTTCACGGGGGTTTCCGACAGACGGGCTTACAACCTTTGAGGGAAGCGATATCCTACCGTCCCATCCCCATAACCATATTATGCAACTTTGGCTTGAGCTTGGCGGTGTGGGCGCTCTTATTTTGGCTGTGTTACATTTTATGCTTTTTCGCTCTATCGCGAAATTAGAAAGTCGTCAGGCGACAGCTTGGGCGATGCTATTTTCTGTTATGTCCTTTGTTATTTTAAGTCTTTCTCACAGTATTTGGCATAAGTGGTGGATGACCTGGTTGGGAGCTGCCGGTGTATTAATGGCCGTCGTTCTAAAGAGGGCTCAAAAGATTTCGCACGATTTGTAGTCTTTTTAAAAAGGCAGACGCCGACGAGGACGTCCGGGAAGCGTTTGGAATGACTATATGTCGCCAAAAGAGCATGATGAGGGGGCGGGCATATTAGACGCGTGTCATAATGTTGTGCAAGATCATGGGAAACTGAACTTTTTTGCGGATGTCATCAATGACAACATCTCCGGTAATCGCAACGGTCACATCAAACCTTTCTGCATGAGCTTCGGTAATTTGAACCCGCGGGTTTTGTAAACGAGGTTCAAAGCGTAAGATCGCTGCTCGAACGTGAGAGGCAATTTCTCGCTTGCCGCTGTCCGATTGAGCAAAAAGTCCCGCATAGTCTCGTAAGCCAAACTGCTCGGGCAAGAACACAGCGTCATGATCCGAGTCTTCCGGCCAATCTACATCCGAACCAATTCTGGTGTCTAAAATATTAGAGAGTTCTTGACCGATGGAAAGTTGAAGTTCTTCATCATGCAGGAAATTCTTTGTAATAAGTTCATTGCGAATGTGAGGTTCTTCGTCAATTAAACGATCAAAAAGGGGCATCGGGGCTCCTTTTTCAAATCTCTTTTTTTTCTGTCGGATATTCATAGACTTTACCTCTCTAAAAAGCTTTTCATGAAAGGGGCTTGAAAACCCTTTTTAAGATTTTCAAGCCCACATAATGATAAGCGGATACGGATAGTTTATTACTCAACTTTGTTTAGAGCAAGATCATAAGTGAACTCGGCAGTACCTAGCTTTGTTCCTTCTTTATCATAAGAGTTGATAATTTTCTTGATGATTGTTGCTCGGAAAGTAACAGAGAGCATATCTCCTTTATCCTGAAGCCTTTGAATTGCACAGTTTGTAAAAGTGTACTCTTCAATAGGCAATCTTTGCTCTCCTTTGAAGTGACCGATACGTGTGACATAGACATTAACTTGTGATCCGTCAATGAGAGCCTTTGCAAGGTCAATGGAGTTTCCTTCGTGTGGAATCAAAAGAGGTGTGTTTTGAACAATCACACGACCTGATTCGATTTTATCGTTGGTCGGATTAGGATTGGTTTGCCGCACGATATCCAAGATATTCATAGAGGCAAGGGTCGTCCACTCTTCAAATCCTTCCGTTTCAGACTTAGTCACAACGTTTCCGGCGATTTCAATCTTACAAAAGACATTACCGGATTTCGTTGCGCCGGCATATTGCTCGCCGACACGGTTGCTAGCCCAGGCTTCAGAGCCGTGTGCTGTGCCGGAAATCCTTTCTAGCGGTAGACCTACGGCTTGTTCTGTTAGTACTTGTGCCATTATTTTTCTCCTTTATTTTTTTATTGCATGAGCCTTAAGCCAGATCGGACAAGATTTGCTCGTGGTAAGGTTTGGGCAAATCTGCAACCAAGCGAAGGGATGCTGTTAATTCTTCAAGTTGGAAGTGTGGACGTAAGAACACGACCGCTTTATAGTTTCCGGGATCTCCGGGCACATTAACCACATCTACACGACCTGCTTTCAAAGGATACTTGGCTTTCATACCTTCCGTTGGGCGGGCATTAAGCAAGATGTATTGGGCAAGCCAACCGTTAAGATATCTTTCAACATCTTCACGTTCCATAAAGCTACCGATGCGATCTCTCATCATCACTTTGATATAGTGACCAAAGCGGCTGGCAGCCATGATGTAAGACAAACGAGCAGATAACTGTGAGTTAGAGTTGGCTTCGTCCGTATTATACAACAGAGGCTTATGAGTGGTTTGTGATCCGAAGAAGGCCGCATAGTCACGGTTCTTACAGTGAACAAGAGCGATCAAACCTTGGTCTGACAATTCTTTTTCACGACGATCCGTAATTGCAACTTCAGTCGGGCATTTCAAAGCAACATCACCGTCTGTTGTTTTAAAGGTGTAGTAAGGAAGACCTCGAACGAGACCGCCGTTTTCAACACCCCGTGTTGCCACAGGCCAGCCGTGCATGTTACAGGCTTCAAGAATTCTCAAGGCCATGGCCCAAGCAGAGCTCATCCAAGAGAATTTACTGTTGTCTGTTCCGTCAACGCCCTCTTCGTAGTTCATACCGTCCACAGGATTTGTGTCCTTGCCATAAGGGGCACGGGACAAAACGTGAGGAAGAGTAAGGGCTACATAGCGAGATTCGTCTGTCTCACGGAAGCTCATCCATTTACCGAGTTCTGTGCTTTGGAAGACTGTCGCAACGTCGCGAATGTTTCCGAGGTTCGTAAAGGTATCAAGATCAATCAAACCGGGGTTTGCGCCTGCAATGAAAGGAGCAAGGGCAGCGGCTGACACTTCTGAAATTTTACCAAGAAGTTCGATATCGAATTGCGTACGGCTAAATTCAAAGTCACTCATCAAGAAGGAATAAGGATTACCGCCAAAGGTACCGTATTCTTCTTCATAGACTTTTTTAAAGAGCTGGCTTTGGTCAAAACCAACAGCTTTTTCAAGGTCGTAAGCCAATTCTTGTTTTGTGGTATTGAACAAACGAACATTAACACGTGCGCCGATGTCCGTTCCTGTTACCAGATAGAACAAGCCGCGCCATGTGCCTTCGACTTTTTGGAACTCCGGAGCATGAAGAATTTCGTCCAGTTGCTCTGAGAGGTCTAGGTCAATTTGGCCAACTTCCGCACTAACGGCTGTGATAGCACTGCTATGTTCGCCGGCTTTCGCAATTTTAGTCAAGAATTCTTCGACAAGTTCAAGAGCATAAGCTTTCTGAGCGTCTTCACGAATCATTTTTCCTTCTTCAACAATTTGATCCGCTGTTTTGGATTCACCGGCAAGAACCGCATCCATAACGACGTTCAAATCGGCGTTACCGTCAAGTTTCGCAAGAAGATCGTTCAGTTTAACACGTGATTCAAACTTTACTTTCATCTCGGGAACTTGATTGATGATGGAAATGGGCTCGAAATCATCAATGGTTAAGAAAAGAAGATCAATGGAAATTTTTCCCTTTTCTGTAAAACGATTCGGAACATTGAAAATTGCCTTCGGACGAATAGATTCCATGATATCTGTTAAGGTATCCGGTCTAACATCAACGAACTTGCGATCACGGAATGGTGCTTTTGGCACTTCTGATTGGCAAGACAGGTCGCTCATGATGCCAAGAACATACGGTAGTTCTTTAACGACGATAGCCCCTGCTGTGTGAACATCATACCTGATTTTCACCCGTGGCGGACGTACTACTTCCAGTTTCTGTTGTATAGTTGTCATGTTTTCCCCCTATTTTTTTCTGGGTTTTGCCTTATTGCATAGTTTCATTAAACAGCAACTTTATTAAAAAGAAGTAAATATTATGGATTTTTTTAATTAAAAAGCAAAAAAAGATGTTAACAGAAGGTTAATTTTAGAAACAATTATTTCTAATAGAAAAGAGACTGAAAAATAGTCTCGAATTTCCTTTTCGCAAGGGATGTCAAAGAGTTAGCCTTTGTAGGAAGACCTAAAATTGCTTCAAAAATCCTTAAGTTTTTAAAGGATTCTAATAAATCGGAAAAAAAATATGCAAAAAAAAATTTTTATGAAAAAGAAAGGGAATTTATTTTTACAGCACAAAGAGAGTATTTTTGAAAGGAAAGAAATCCTGTTGATGAAATGCCCCCCTTTGATAGGAGGACGTTTCTTTTAAAGACGGAAATTTTATTTTGAAGCTGTTTTAAGTTCTGAAGGTGTTTCAAGTGCTGCTAAGTAGCGTTCGGCATCAAGAGCTGCCATACACCCTTGCCCGGCAGCTGTAACAGCTTGACGATAAAGTTTGTCCTGAACGTCTCCGGCAGCAAAAACCCCGTCAATATTCGTGTTTGTTGTTCCGGGAGGGCAAATGATGTAGCCTTCGGCATCAAGGTTAATTTGTCCTTTAAAGAGTTTCGTCGCCGGATCGTGGCCAATGGCAATGAAAATACCGGAAACTTTTAGTTCCGTGACAGCGCCTGTTTTCACATGTTTTGCTTTAAGACCGGTGACAGACTTAGGATTGTCATTGCCTATGACTTCTTCTAAGGTATGATCCCAAAGCACTTGGATTTTGGGGTGGTTAAGGAGGCGGTCTTGCATAACTTTTTCAGCTCGGAGTTCGTCTCGTCGGTGGATAAGGGTTACTTTTGAGGCAAAATTTGTAAGAAAAAGAGCTTCTTCAACAGCCGTATTGCCTCCGCCGATTACGGCAATTTCTTGATTCTTGTAAAAGAAGCCGTCGCAGGTTGCGCAGCCCGATACACCGTAGCCTTGAAATTTGGTTTCGCTTTCAAGGCCAAGCCAGCGAGCTTGAGCACCGGTGCTGATAATGACGCTATCAGCGGTGTAAGTTTTATCGGTATCTGTTGTGAGGGTAAAAGGGCGTTTTGAGAAGTCTACGTTTTCGACATGTTCCGGCAGCAACGTCGCACCGACATTTTCGGCTTGAGCCTTAAACTGCTCCATTAACCAAGGCCCCTGAACGGCGTCTGCAAATCCGGGATAATTCTCCACATCCGTTGTAATTGTCAATTGTCCGCCCGGTTGAAGGCCTGTAAACATAATCGGCTTAAGGTTGGCGCGGGCTGTGTAAATAGCAGCCGTATAGCCGGCGGGGCCGGAACCGATAATAGCGACTTTAAAGTGGGAGATTGTAGTCATGGGGGAAGCTCCTGAATGTGCGATATCGACAATTTTAAAGAAAAAAAGGCAAAACGCAAGTCTGCAGAGCTTTCTTAAGAAAAAAGATTTTTGAGGGAGTCGATCCATGGGTCAAAAAATCCTTTGAGGTTAAGGGGGGTGGCTTTGGGGAGTTCTTCGTTCATAAGGCGTTGGAGTAATCGTTTCATTTCTTCATCTTGCCATTTTGCAGCCCCTTCAATGCGACCGATGAGCTGACCGTTTTTGTTAAAGAAAAGGGTTGTCGGTAGGCCTTTAATAGCCGGACGTGTACTGCTTGCATTGTGATAGGGTTTTAGACGGGTATAGGGGATACGGTTAAAATAGTTTCGCAAAACCCCTGATCGCGGATCATTCAAAGACAGAGCGATAAAAGTAACAGGTTGATTCATATAGTCTGTTGCTGCCTTTTCCAGCTGTTTTAATTCGGAAACACATGAGGGACATGACGTTGCCCAAAGATGCAGAATAACAACTTTTTTTTCCTCCAGAAAGTCATTGAAATAAAGTTTTTTGGGAGGAGTGACCCAAGGCTGATCCTCGAAAAAATAGAAATTAGGCAGAGTCTCCCGAGAGATTACAGTATAGCGTTCGGGCAGGGCTTGTGCTGAAAAAGGCAGGGTGCAAAATACCGTGCAGAGAAGGAGGTATATCTTTCCGCAAAGAAGACGTTTCGGTAAAAACAAACAGAGGAGGGATTTTATTTTTGTCGTGATCATGGTAAAAATAATAGAGAACTAATGAACAAGAGGCAAGAAATGAAGTTAATGAAACCCTATTTTTTTAGGGCTGTTTTAAGTGTGGCTCTTTGCGCGCTTTGCGGTACCTTAAGCAGCTGTGGTAAAAAAGCATCTCCCAATGCGACGTGCAAAGCAGATACTTTTCCGCCAACCTATGATTTGTAGAACTTGCCGATTCTCTTTATAAGTGTGCCATCTCCTTATTTTTTAAGTTATCTCCTTAAAAATAGGTCGTCGGTTTTGTAACACATTTTAAAGGTCAATAGGTAGAGGGTTCTAAAATGCAAACCCATTAAATCTAACGAGACCGTTCATGCGCCTATCCGAACCCGTCGGTATTGCCTCTCTTGGCTTGAAAATTCCATCGTTCTTTTTAGATTTAAAGGATTTTGCACACTTACGAAATACAGATCCGAATAAGTACGAAATCGGTCTGGGTTGCCGTGAAATGGCTTTATGCCTTGACCAACACACGGTTGTTGACCTTGCCCTTGGGGCTGCGCGGCGCGCACTTATGCGCCGAAAGGGGGGGCTCGATCAAATTGGTTTTTTGGCTATCGGAACCGAATCCGGATTAGATATGAGTGCTCCTTTGACCAAATGGGTGGCTCGAGAGTTGCGATTGTCAGGCGCGCTGCGTTCCTATGAAGTAAAGCATGCGTGCCTTGGCGGAACCCTTGCTTTACGTCAGGCCTATGAGTGGCGCTGTTCGCCGGCCTCAAAAGGAAAAGCAGCCCTTGTGATTGCTGTGGATGATACCCTTTACGAGGCGAGAAGCCCCGGAGAGCCGACCCAAGGTGCCGGAGCCGTTGCCATGATTGTGGATGAGCCTTTAATCGCTGAAATGGATCCTTGTTCCCATTCTTGGAGTCGTCCTGCCGATGATTTTTGGCGCCCTGTCGGAGAGCCTTACCCCCATGTGGACGGCCCCTTAAGTCTTGAATGTTATAACCAAGGTGCTTTGGCTTGCTTTCAAGCCTATTGTGAGGACACAAACCAAACCCTTGGGAATTTCCTTGAAAATATTAAGGGGATGAGTTTTCATACGCCTTTTCCTAAAATGGTACAAAAAGCCTTGGGTGTTCTTTGTGAGAAAGCTGAAATTACCGCAGGAAATCCGAACAAGGCAAAAGAGCTTTTCCTTGAAAAGGTTGCACCCCATCTGACTTGGAATCAAAAAATCGGCAACTCTATGACGGCAAGTCTTTGGTTTTCTGTTGCCCAAAACCTTTGCGGTCGACGAATCGGCGAGCAAATTAGTGCCTTTTCCTACGGTTCCGGCTGTGGTGCGGAATTACAACTCTTAACCGCAGGACCCGAGGCACAGGCGGCGGCGTGGGCTCAGGATCTTCAGGAGGATTTTTCTCAAAGGACTCGGTTAAGCGCTCAAGATTATGACTCTTTCAGGACGCGCAATCAGGCCGTGAAAAGCGGATTTCCGGCTGCTGAATTGTTGCAAAATAAGCGAGGGTTCCGCCATGCCTCCTAAGGCATTCTCGTGCTATACCCTGGAAGACCGTTTGCACTACCTTGTTGAAAAAACAGGTTTATCCCTTTTGGAAATTAAAGAAGCTTTGGAAACACCGGCTCAAAATCTAGAGCTTGCCGAAGCCTTTATTGAAGCTCCCTTCGGTTATTTTGCTCTTCCCCTAGGGCTTGTAAAATCTCTTACAATGAACGGCGAAACCTATTGTGTGCCTTTGGCAATAGAAGAAACATCCGTTGTGGCGGCGCTCAATAAAACGGCCTCGTGGGTTGAGCGCTCCGGCCGGCTGACAGCTCATATAAACGGCGATCAAAAAGATCAAACCGTTATCGGGCAAATCCAAATTGCAAGCTTAAAGGATCCTGAAAGGTTTCAACGGCACGTTCGGGACGCCACTCGAGAATGGATTGACCTTGCAAATAAGGGGCCTGCGGCTACTCTTTTTCAAAGAGGAGGAGGGGTGACGGACATTAATCTCCGTCTCTTGTCTCGTCAAAAGGATTCGGGCGTTATGGGCGTTTTGCACGTCCGCCTTAATCCTTGTGAGGCTATGGGAGCCAATCAAGTCACCCAAGTTTGTGAGTTTTTAAAACCCTATATTGAAGCAAAAACCGATGAAAAGGTGACCCTTTGCATTCTCTCTAACCTAACCGATCAAAAACTTATAACGGCTAACCTTGTTCTTGAAAATATTGATCCCGAACTGGGACATAAAATTGAAGAAGCGTCTCATTTCGCGATATGTGATCCTTATCGAGCGGCAACCCACAATAAAGGGATTATGAACGGCATTGATGCTGTTGTGATTGCCACGGGAAATGACTGGCGAGCCGTTGAAGCGGGGTTGCACAGTTATGGAGCAACGAAGGATGCAACGTCCTCTTACGCACCGCTGGCAACATGGCAGATGCAAGGTGCTGATTTGGTTGGAACCTTTAAAGGCCCCATTGCCGTCGGGACGGTAGGAGGCGTCACACGCCGCCATCCGACGGCGCAGTTGGTCTTGAAATGTCTGGGAAATCCAAGTTCTAACGAGTTGTCTTGTTTGATTGCCGGTGTCGGTTTGCTGCAAAACTTAGGGGCTCTCAGAGCCCTTGTATCCGAAGGTATTATCCAAGGACATATGGGGTTGCATATTAAAAATATGATCCATCGCTTGGAGGCGACGCCGGAGCAAAAAGAGAACATTCGGCATAGTTTGCGCCTAAAGCTTCAGTCTCAAAAACATATCAGTGATTCCGATGCAAAAAAGGCGCTGGCAGAAATTGCAAAGGTGGCTTAAAACCTGTAGGTTTTTCCGGTATACTGGATTAATTGACATTATGGAGATCTCTTAAGATATGGCACGTCTTGAAATTCATCACCACAAAGGTGATTTGCCCGACACTGTAAAATTTACGGGGAGCGTTGCTATTGATTCGGAAGCAATGGGGTTGAATCCCCATCGAGACCGCTTGTGTGTGGTGCAGTTATCCGCCGGAGACGGTACGGCTCATGTGGTTCAATTGAATGAGAATTTTTCTTACGACTGCCCCAATTTGAAAGCTCTTTTAGCAGATAATTCCATCACAAAGATTTATCATTACGGGCGCTTTGATATCGCTATTTTGTATCACTATTTGGGGGTTCTAACTCAACCTGTTTATTGTACGAAAATCGCTTCAAAGCTGGTACGTAATTTCACGCCTCGCCAAGGGCTTAAATCTTTGTGCAGCGATCTTTTAGGGATCGAGCTCTCAAAACAATCTCAATCGTCCGATTGGGGAGATCCCAATCTCACAAAAGAGCAACTTGCCTATGCCGCAAGCGATGTGTTGCATTTGCATGCTTTGAAGGAAAAATTAGATTCCATCCTTAAACGGGAAGGACGTCTTGAGATGGCTCAAAAATGCTTTGATTTTCTTCCAACCGTTGCTCGGCTTGATTTGTTGGGATATGAAGACCTTCAAGTCTTTAGTCATAGTTGATTTTTAGCAGGCATACATGCTATTAAAGTAAGAGCCTTTCTTTTTTAATAACTATAGTTGTGAATTTTATGCCTCGCTCCCTCCCGAAAACAAATGAAAACCTCAGTGTGCACTTAACCGACATTGAGGAAGCCCGCCGTGTTCTTTCCCTTGAATCTCAGGCTCTTGAGGCTTTATCAAAATCTTTAGGGGCGGAATTCACCGCAGCCGTTGATCTTATTTTTAAAACAAAAGATCGGGTTATTATTACGGGGATGGGAAAAAGCGGCCATGTAGGAAATAAAATTGCTTCTACGTTGGCTTCGACGGGTACACCCAGCACTTTTGTTCATCCCGCAGAGGCAAGTCATGGTGATCTCGGTATGATCACGGCAAATGATACGATTATGGCTCTTTCAAATTCCGGGGAAACTTCTGAACTTTCCGATATTTTAGCTTACGCCAAACGTCACGGTATCAGGCTTATCGGTATCACGTCAAATAGAGGATCAACGCTGGATCAAACGGCAGATGTCTCTTTGGTTTTGCCGAAACGAGAAGAGGCTTGTCCCCTTGGTTTAGCACCGACAACTTCTACGACGATGATGATTGCCTTAGGGGACGCCCTTGCAACCGCTGCCTTAAAACGTCGAGGTTTTTCGGCTACCGATTTTAGTTCTTTGCATCCCGGAGGCAAGCTCGGGCAACGCTTAATGCGTGTTGAAAAGTTAATGCACAGGGCTCCAAAAATGCCTTTAATTCGACAAGATGCCCCCATGGAAGAGGCATTGTTGCAAATGACTTCTCAAGGATTTGGTTGTGTCGGTGTTTTAAGTGAAGCCGGAGCTTTATCGGGTATGGTAACCGACGGTGATTTGCGTCGTCACATGGGTCGCGACTTGATGGCCTCTAAAGTTGTTGATATCATGACGAAAAACCCTCGTGTTATTCACGAAAATATCCTTGCCGAAGAAGCGTTGGCTCGTATGAATCAAGCGGGTATTACAAGCTTTTTTGTTGTGAAAAGCGACCAAGAAACCGATCGGCGACCCATTGGTATTCTTCATATTCATGATTGTTTACGTGCGGGGATTCAATAGCCTATGGTAGTTGAGAAAAGAGAAAAAAGAACAACGGCTTCTCTTTTAAAGCGGAGCAAAAAACATACGGGGCGTGTGAGAATTTTAAGGCGCTTTTTACCTGTTGCAGCCCTCTTGGCCGTCTTAGCCGTCTTATTATGGTCGTCTTTTGAAACTTTTTTTGAAAAGAAAATTGAAGGCATTCCCGATAAAGCACGTAATCTCGTGACCCGTAACAAAGTGTTGAATCCGCGTATGAACTCGACGGATTCCAAGGGAAATCCTTATAAAATAGAAGCTCAGAATGCAACTCAAATAGAAAACTCTAAAGCCCTTCTTGAAAAACCGTGTTGCGAAATTGTGGGATCAAAGGGGCAGCAAATTAAGTTGAAATCCGATACAGGGCTTTTAAATCAAGAAAAACAAACCTTTGCCTATGAAGGGAATGTTCAGCTTGAAACCAATGACGGATATGTCTTTGAGACGGAAAAAGCCAAAGTTGATTTGAAAACACAAAGTGTGACGGGGAAAGACCCGATTCAAGGCACCGGTCCTGCAGGAAAAATTGCGGCAAAAGACGGATTTTATCTGGATAAAAAATCTCAAGAACTCCATTTCAAAGGCCCGACTCGCCTGACTATTCATTCTAAACCGACAGAGAAAAAAGAGATTAACTGATGAAAATTTTGACCTTTTTCTTTTTGTGCTGTTGTGCGTTGACGAGCTCTCTTAAAGCGTTTTCTTTCGAGTCTCAGGGTAAGGCTCCCCTTGAAATTACTGCTCAAAACGGCATGATTTGTTCTCAAGATAAAAAGCGTTGCACGGCCTTGGGCCCAGTGGTCTCAACTAAGGGAAATAGCGTTTTAAAATCTGAAAAGCTTGTTGTTTACTTTAAAAACGAATCGTCTTCCAAGGTGGAAAAATCCGATGAAAATCCACGGCAAGATGTTGAAAGAATTGAAGCTATCGGTAACGTTCATTTTTTTGATACCGGAGGAACTAAGCAAGGCGGCGTTGAAGCCAAAGGCGATTATGCTCTTTATCAAGAAGAAAAAGGCAAGCTGATTTTAGAAGGGAATCCTATCCTAAGGGACGCACAAACTCTGATTTCAGGGGGGGCTCAAGTGATTTTTTATGAAAAAGCTCAGATGGCAAAAACCGTTGGTCGTTCTACGGTTAAGCGGGAGGATAAATTGATGCAAGCCGATGTATTTAATGTTTATTTCACAAAGGATGCTACGGGAAAGTTTTCTTTTGATCGGGTAGAAGCCCACGGAAATGTGCTCATTTCAACGCCAACGGAAATTGCAAAAGCAAAGAGAGGGGTGTATGCTAACACCACTCAAGTGGCAGAACTCTTTGATGATGTCGTGATTACACGGGTTGAGGGGCAATTGCGTGGAAATTACGGACGCTACGATATGGCATCGGGACAAAGTCAGCTCTTTCAGGATCAAGATACCCGCGAGCCCGGAAAACAAGTTCAAGCGATTTTAAGCCCTAAAATTTTAAAACGCACAAAAGTAAAGAAAAAGACGACTTAATATGGATCAAGTAAAATTTGACACAACCGTTGGTTTGACGGTCATTGGCGCCGCCAAAACCTACGGTAAACGCCCCGTGGTTCAAAATGTAAATTTACACATTCAAAGGGGTGAAGCCGTTGGGCTTTTGGGACCTAACGGAGCCGGGAAAACCACGACTTTTTCCCTGATTGCCGGTCTTGTTTCTCCAACACACGGCAAGGTCTATCTTGATAATACGGATATTACCCATTTGCCGATGTATCGCAGGGCCCGCCTCGGCATCGGTTATCTTCCTCAAGAAGCTTCTATTTTTCGAGGGATGAATGTTGAAGATAATATCCGCTCTGTTTTAGAAATCTATGAAAGTGATCCTGTTGCCCGTGAAGATCGTCTGGACAATTTGTTAGGTGAATTTATGATTTCTCATTTGAGAAAATCACAGGCCTTGACTCTTTCAGGCGGCGAGCGTCGCCGCGTTGAAATCGCCCGAGCCCTTGCCGGTCAACCTCATTTTATTTTATTGGATGAGCCTCTGGCCGGTATTGACCCTATTGCTGTTCAAGATATACGAGAGCTTATTTCTCATTTGAAGGAACGCGATATCGGTGTCCTGATCACAGATCATAATGTGCGCGAGACCTTAGGCATTGTTGATCGTGCTTATATCATAACCGAAGGTCGTGTTTTGATGGAAGGCACACCGGATCAAATTATTGCAGACGAGGATGTTAGACGCGTTTATTTGGGTGATACTTTTCAAAGTAGAGAGTAGGAAAGACGATAAAGCGCTAAAAATAATCAATATTATCTAAGGTTTACCGGATCTTTGTTGCCCTCGGTCTTTATTGAGCATCTTTCCAAGTCACTATCCTTAAGCATTCCCAATAGCCCGTAGAGGAATTTTGCCGACCTGACTTAGGGGGAAACTCAGTTTGATTTGTGTCTCTTCCGGGTTACTCGTGATATGCTCCAGGCTTGCCCCGTGAGCTTCGATAATATGACGGGCAAGGGATATCCCCAAGGTTTTTCCGGGTGCAAGGTGACGCATCAAAATCGTATTAGGGTCATCTTGTGCCTTTTTTGGATTCTTTTTGCTATAGACGGGAAGAGTCATCTCAACGATCACAGATTTTTCATCTTGCTGCATTGTGAAGGTGACGTCGTTATTACACTCAATATCCGAGGTTACCTGCATAAACAGGGTCTCAAGAGCCTGTTTTAGATGTTTTTTATCCCCTTGTATAATGGCTTTTTCAAGGGGGATCGTTGTTTTTAAAGTACCTGAAAGAGGGTCGCATTGACGATTATAGTTTTGAAGGGTTTCATCAAATAACGCCCAAAAATCACAACTTTCTCTTTTAAGTTGAATATGTCCGGATTCAATCATCGCAAGATCCAGGATGTTATTTACAAGGCTTAAGAGGCGTGTTGAAGATGTTAAAATATCCGAGCAATAGACTTTTTGTTGGTGATTTAATTTGCCTGCATATTCCTTTGACAAAAGTTCCGAGTAGCCGATAATTGCATTTAAAGGCGTTCGCATTTCATAGGACATTTTTGAAATGAAATCAGATTTTAGCCGATCGGCATTTTTCTGGGCGATTTTTCGCTCTTCAAGAGCTGTTTCCAGTTTTGTATGATCGGTGACGTCATAGTAACTCATCAAATTAGAGCCGTCGGGAAGAGGAACATAGGAAAATTCAATGGTGCTACCGTCTTGACGATGAATTTTACGTTTTTTGGGTCGGCGATCCGTTACAATTTCCATGACACGATTTTTATACTGTTCCCAATCTTTTTTAGGATCAAGAAGGTGCTTTGCTTGGTCTGCCAAAAGGGAAAGACGTTCTCCTTTTCGCATCATTAAAGGGTCAATATTCCAAAGTTTTGCAAAAGCCTTGTTCGAAAATTGGAGTCGGTTATCAATGCCGAATACTGCGACACCTTCAAAAAGATTGTCAAGAGTTGCGTTATACACGGCAAGCTGGGTGTTGTATTTTGCTTCAAGATTTAAACGATCTGTGAGGTCTTCAAAGATATAAAAACTACCACCCATAGGATGAGGAGATGAAATAATACGAATGATACGACCGTCCGGTAAGTGATTGAGCGTTTCAATAGGATCAATTAAACTTTTCAGGGCTTTGATTTGTTCTTGTTTATACGCATTATAATCGGCATATTCCGTTAGAAGACGTCTTGCGCGTAAATCATCAAGAACTTCTCCGATGTAAGGATCTTTGTTGAGCCAATTTTCATCAAAATCAAACATCTTCATATAAGCCTGATTAAAATAGCGCATGTTCTGCTCGCCATCATAAATAGTGACGCCTGCCGAAAGGGAATTGAGCACTTCACGATAAGAGGCTAAGTGGTTTTGAAGCTTTTTCTCTTGGGCATAGACTTTTGTCAGGTCTTCTCCAAAACCCATTTTTATTTCTGCCGTAAACTCTTTTTCTTGGAAGTGATAAAGGCGTCGTTCTCCGTTTAAGATGATAGCTTTCGGTTGTGTTGAAGCTAAAAATTCTTGACTAAGCATAGAGGCTGTCAGGGGAGCGCCCTCAAATTTTTCAAAATCCAATAAGTTGGCACAAACGGGGTTGCAATATAAAAGTTCATGATCGCGTCGGATCCAGACAGGCCAAGGCAAATGGTCAAAGGCTCGTTTGTAGAAATCAAGGGATTTTGTCAGCATCTTGCATTCAAGGCGCAAGGCACTTTTTTCTCCTTAAAATAAGGTTACATCGTGCAGGGTAATCACGGCCCACTTTGTGTTGCCCCTAAAACAATGCCCGCTAAGGCGATAAGTACGTTGTCCCCGCTTTGCTGTTAGCGTCAAGCTAATGGGGCGTGACTCTTTTTTTAATGAGGCAAAGGCAAAGCGGATGCCTTCTTGTTCGTTTTCTTCAAATTGTTCTAAAAAATCATCAAAAGTTTTGAATCTTAATTCGCGAAAAACCAATGTGATTTTGCGCTTTGTAAGATAGGAAAATGTATTGCTTTGTTGGTTATAAAAGATAATGAAAACATTACTGCGTTTTAAGGTTCGTAAAAGTTTTTTGTGGTGATAGCGGGTATAAAAACAACGCCCTGCAAAGGCAAAAGTTATGCTTAATATGATAAGGTTGGCAAGGGGATTCCCTAAAAAACCATACAAATACGCTGCTGTTTCGCCCATGATATAATACGCCTCGCCTGATATTCTTTAAACTATTGTGTTTTTTCTCTATATCCGCACGTTGGTGAATCGTTCTTATATATAGGAAATTTGCAGCAACACGGCTGTTTCATACAAAAATAAATGCACAACCCTATTGACCTGTGATCAGTTTAAATTTGATTGCCTTTAGAATACATTATAGAATGGAAGGGTGAAAGAAAAAAACAGCACGGCCTATGGCACAGAAAAAAAAGTCGGTAAAACGAATGAACGCTACAATATCTCCCAAAACCCCTCTCAAGGAGCAAATTCAGGAGAGCCGTAAGGTTGCCGTCGTTACAAGCAATACAAAAACCTTACTAACCTTTCGGTACGATTTTTTAAAAGCTCTTAAGGCAACAGGGGCAGAAGTTGTGGTTTTTGGTCCTAATGACGTGTGTAAAACGGCTGCTGTTAGAAAGTTAAAGGATATTGATGTTCCTTTTTTCGTTATTCCCATTGCCAATACAAAGTTAAATCCTTTTCAAGATTGCGCAACTTATAAGGTTCTTAAGCACCTTTTTAAAAAACAAAAAATAACCTCTGTCTTTTCTTATACCCTAAAGCCTGTGATCTACGGCTCTCTTGCAGCAAAAGCTGCCGGTGTTAAAACGATTACGTCTATGATGACGGGCCTCGGGCATCTTTATACTTTCCATGATTGGCGGACAAAACTGTTGCGTTTGGTGTCTGATCGTTTGTTAAAAATAGCATTTAAGGTTAATACAACGGTCTTTTTCCAAAATAAAGATGATGCACAGGTGTTGCTGGATGCTAACTTAGTGCCCCAAGAAAAAGTTGTATTGATAAACGGGTCGGGTGTGAATCTCAAGGAATTTCCCAAAACGCCGCTTCCCGAACAAACACCCCTGACGTTTCTTTTTGTGGGACGCCTTTTAAAATCCAAAGGCTTTTATGAATATTGTGAAGCAGTTAAGATGGTTCATAAGAAATACCCCGGAATGCGCTATCAACTTTTAGGGGGGCATCATCCGAACCCGGCACAGCTGGGTAAAAAAGAAGCCTTAAAGATCATGAAAGACTCTTTTGTCGAGTACCTTGGAGAAGTAGATGATGTTTTGCCTTTTTTGCAAAAAGCTCATGTAATTGTCTTGCCTTCTTATCGCGAAGGCACACCGAAAGCTCTCTTGGAGGCGCTTTCTGTCGGGCGCCCGTTGATCACGACTAATGCTCCCGGGTGTTGTGAGACGGTTAGTGAAGAGGAGAACGGTGTATTGGTTCATGTGGCAGATCCATGGGCTATTGCAGAAGCGATGAAGTTTTTTATTGAGCATTCCGAGAAGCTCCGACCTATGGCCGATGCCAGCCGTAAACTGGCAGAAGATAAATTTGATGTTCACAAAGTGAATGCTACGCTCATTAAATTTTTAAATTTGGGATAGGTTTAGTTATCCTTACCGTATAGCTTAAGTAGGGGCGGAATAGAGGCTGCAATGCCGATTAAGGCGTACCAATACCATTCAAAGCTTATGAGAACAGGCCAATATTTTGCGAGTAAAAGCACGAGAGCAATAGCTGAAAACTTAATCAGGGAAATATCATACCAACTGAGCTTTTTTACCTTTCTATCTAGCCAATTAAAAAATTTCATTTTTTCCTCCTATCGTTGTTAATTATTCTTTCTAATGTCGTTATTATATCAAAAAAAGGTTAAAGAATGATTATCCGGGGTATACTAAACCTAATTTAGGGAAGTATTTTTGATTATGCTGATAAACGATGCAATCCATGGTGTGATGACATTTGATGACGGCCTGATGGCACACCTTAGGCCTATCATCGACCAACCAATTTTTCAACGCCTACGTCATATTAAGCAAGTGGGGCTTGTGGATCTTGTTTTTCCAAGCGCAACCCACACGCGTTTTAACCATAGTTTGGGATGTGCTTATCTTGCGTCAAGATTTGCAAAAGCCCTTGATCTTAAAAAAGAAACGCAACATTTGGCCGTAATTTCTGCGCTGATCCATGATATCGGCCACGGCCCTTTTTCTCACGCGTTTGAGCGTTTGCTGTGTAACCGAAATGAACAAGTTCGCCATGAAGATTGGAGTTATGAGTTTTTAGCAGACTTTGATTTGCCGGACACACACCCTTTGAAGATGCATCAAGAAACGGTAAAAAAGTTTATTAAGGGTGAGTATAGTTATTCTAAAGGCAGTGATGCTAACTTAGTTGCCGATATTGTCTCTTCCCAGTTGGATGCGGATCGTTTGGATTATTTATTGCGAGACTCCCATTTTTGCGGTGTTTCTTTTGGAGAAATCGATGCCCACTGGATTTTAAAAAAGCTTGTGCGCATTGAGGGGGTAGAGAATTCTCCGCGTCTTGGTATTGAGTTTAAAGGCGTGAATTCTGTCGAACATTATTTGTTAGCAAGGCGCCTTATGACCCGTGGTGTTTATAACCATTCTCTTGTGCTTTTGTATGAGACATTGGTTATTATTTTCTTGGAAAAAATTGTAGATCATTTGGAAATTATTGAAAAACTTCCCCAAAGCATACTGAAAGATTTCTTGGGAGATTGTCATGGATTCCGAAAAAATATTCTTTCCAAGAATGATTTTATCTATCGAGCCTATCCTAATTATAGAAAGCTTGCGGATTATGATGTGTGGTCTCTTATTCGAGAAATAGCCTCCGATGCTACCGGAAAATGGCCGCGTGATCTTATCGATATTGCTTTGCTTTTATATACACGCCGGAAAATGTATAAGATTGTGCGTTTAAATCAACGGCATCAGGATGTAGATGATAAAACGGCTCGGAAAGTTATGAAAAAATATGGCCTTTCCAATTGGCAGCTCATTGTCCTTAAAGGGAGTGTAGCGACCTATCAAGGTGAAAAATCCCCCCTTTATATTAAAGAACAAGGGCGCGAGGTTTCTGATTTGACAAAACATTCCCATATTATGCATTATCTTGGAGGCCAAGAAGAGCAATATCGTTATTTAGCAATCCATAATAATTTGAATACGAGTGAGATTCTTCAAGAGTTTGGTTTGGAATAGAGTTTCACTACATTATTATAGTCATCAGGACGCAGTAGGAAGTTTCATAACCTTAAACCAATACTCCCGTATAAGCCTGAAAAAGGCAATAAGTTCATCAAGATTTCCGGGCTTTACCATAAAACTATTGGCACCTGTTTTATAGAGTGCGTCTATGGTATTTTGATCTCCTTGCCCCGAAAGGATAATAACGGGGATATTTTGCATTGTTTTATCAGCCCGTACGATGCGGAGGACTTCTTGCCCGTTTAAATCGGGCATATTAAGGTCAAGAAAAATGAGATTGGGCCGTTCTTTAGATTTTAAAGTGCCTGCAGTATTTTTTTTTAGCATGTCGAGAACAGCCTCACTTGTTGCATGACGTAAAATTCTATTGTTAAGTTTTGCAAGCCGAAAGGCACGTTTGGCAAGTTCGAAATCCATATCATTATTTTCGATGAAAAGAACATTTGTTTTTTCTGAAATCATGTTTGTACTCCTTACGCTGTTTAATGCAGTGTTCTTTCAAAAAAACATTAATATAGAATACTGGGAAATATAAACACCGGTAACGGTATATATTTACAAGATATAATATATTTCGTTCTCAATACATATTTATAATTAATTTTTATTTATTAATATTAATAAATAGTTAAGATGTGGTTGATAAGTTTCTATAATATAAATGTTTTTTTAAAATGTATAAAAATTACATTGGAAAGAAACTTTTTAGATCGGCCTCTCACAGAGGGGTTGAGCTTTGCTTACCAAGCATTTTTGAGATGATGACAGCGCCATCCGTGGACAATAAGATAATCAAAACGGTAATCGTAGGATTGGAAAGCGGGGTGTTTTGTTTGAAAATAACGAGCCCCGTTAGTAATACGTCGTTGTTGATTAGGGGAAAGGGCTTCAAGACCTGCATTGAGGGAGGAACGCGCTTTAACTTCACAAAAAATAATAGAATGTCCTTTTTGAAGAATAAGGTCAATTTCTCCCAAGGGGTTTTGATAGCGACGTTTTAGGATTTTGTATCCTTTGAATTGCAAAAAAAGAGCGGCCCACCTTTCGGCAAGCCGCCCCTTTTGTTCATATTTTTGCTTTGTTTTAAGATTATTAATTGCCACTCAAATGCCTTAATTCTCTTACAATGACCGTAGCAGCCGTTAAGTCAAGCGCCGTTTCAATTTTGCTTTCCTTGATGGCATGTTCAATATTTATGATTTGATTTTGGTGAGCTTGCATCCAATTTTCGAGCAGCGCTTCAAAGTGGTCATCCGTTTGAATGCGCTGTTCCGCCGCATAAAGCAGCATGTTAATGGTGAGATCGCTTTGGTAATTATAAAGATCCTCGATTAAACTTATAACAAGGCGTCGACCCCATAGCGTTGTCGCCATGGCGACGGTTTCAATGGTCTCTCGTAGAGGAGAAAAGAAGAACGCCTGTCCCACTTTAAAGTAGAGTTTAGCGACTTCAGGAACCGTGCTATTTGTTTCTGTTGCAACCAAAATGATGTCGGGTGATGTTGAGGCGGCTTGAAGAAGAGCCAGACGTTTTGCAAGATTTTTGGGCAGTTTTAACTGTTCGTAAGCTTTAATTCTGGCTTCCAATTTATCTTTGAGATCCCCTTGTAAGCAGTCTGTAATGTTAGATAGGAAAGAGTCTATGCCGATTTTTAAAATGCTTGCTGTTTCTTCAATGGTATCGGCCATGGGATAATAGCGTAGCAACCAAAGTGTGATACGGCGCACAATTTTATAAACATCAAGGCGGGCGTTGGTTTGGATCGTACTTGAAATTTTGTTATCCAGTTTTTCAATTTCATCCCAAACATGCTGCATGTCAAAGACTTCCGTTACAGTGAAAAAGGCCTTGAAGATGTCTTCGATAAAGGCGCCCGTCGCATTCATAGCTTCGTTAATATAGCTTGCCCCCATCCGGTTAATAAGCTGGTTAACAGCATAAGTCGCAATAATTTCACGACGCAAGGGATGATGCAAAATTTCCTCATCATATTTCTCTTGGAGAAGAGGCGGGAAATACAGGCGCAGATATTTTATGAAAAAAGGATCATCGGGTAATTTTGTCCCAAGAATTTTATCATAGACATTAATCTTGGAATATCCCATAAGCACGGAAACTTCCGGGCGCGTCAAGCATGTTTGTGTCGCTTGATATTCTTCAAGGGTCGTATCATCCGGCAAGTGCTCAACTTGTCGGTCTAAAACGCCTTCTTGCTCGAGCTGACGAATGAGATGGATTTGTTGGTCAAAGTTGCGACTACCTAAAACATTAATGTCTGTAATGGTCTGAGGTTGCAAATAGTTGTCTCGCAGTACAAGACGAGAGACATCAGATGTCATCTTTTCCAGAAGTTTATTGCGTTCCGGCAAAGTAATTTTCTTTGCTTGCATAATGGCGTTGAACAAAATTTTGATATTAACTTCGCGGTCGGAGCAGGAAACCCCTGCTGAGTTATCAATGGCATCCGTATTAATACGGCCGTGAGCAATACGTGCGAATTCAACGCGTGCTAACTGTGTGCAACCTAGGTTCGCCCCCTCGGCGATGACTTGAGCACGGAGGTCTTTGGCATTAACTCTGACATTATCATTGGCACGATCTCCTACATCTCCATGGCTTTCAGCGGCGGATTTAATATAGGTTCCAATGCCCCCGAACCATAATAAATCGGCTTGATATTTTAAAATGGTTTTAATGAGGTCGTCGGGGCGAATTTCTGCGGATTCCAGACCGAACATTTTTTGAATGATAGGGTTGAGAATAAGGGTTTTGGCACTCCGTGAATAAATCTCACCCCCGTTTGAGAGGACTTTTCGATCATAATCATCCCATGTGGAGCGAGGTAAATTAAAGAGACGTTCCCTTTCTTTAAAGCTTTCTTCTGCATTTGGCGTCGGATCAATGAAAATATGAAGATGATTAAAGGCCGCTACAAGTTCTATTGTTTTAGAAAGGAGCATGCCGTTGCCAAAAACATCTCCCGACATATCGCCGATACCGACGACGGTGAAGGGTTCTTTTTGAATATCTTTGCCGAGTTCTCGGAAATGGCGTTGTACGGCTTTCCAAGCACCTCGTGCGGTGATACCCATTTTTTTGTGATCGTATCCGACGGATCCGCCGGAGGCAAAAGCATCTCCCAGCCAGAAATTATATTCCTTGGAAATTTCATTGGCAAAATCAGAGAAGGTTGCCGTGCCTTTATCGGCAGCTACAACAAGGTATGTATCGTCACCGTCCCACCGTTTAACATCTCGAGGGGGGACAACTTCTTCGCCCACCAGATTATCCGTGATGTCCAATAAACCTCGAATGAGGGTGCGATAACAACGGATGCCTTCTTGAAAAAAATCTTCACGACTTTTGCCTTCAAGCGGCGTCTTAACAATAAAGCCGCCTTTTGATCCCACAGGCACAATGACTGTATTTTTAACCATTTGGGCTTTTACAAGACTTAAAACTTCTGTTCTGAAATCCTCTTGTCGGTCAGACCAACGAATCCCCCCGCGGGCAACTTTGCCACCGCGCAAGTGAATACCTTCCATGTAAGAAGAATAAACAAAGACTTCATATAAGGGGCGTGGTTTCGGCAGTTCCTCAATATCGCGGGAGGAAATTTTGAAAGAAATATAGCTCTTTGAATTTCCGTTATGATCATGTTGGTAAGCGTTTGTTCGAATGGTTGAGGTGATAACCGTTAGATAAAGTCTTAGAATACGATCTTCGTCTGCATTGGAAATAGCATCAAGATGAGTTTTTATTTTTTCAATGAGCTCTTCACAATTGTGAGCCTTTGACGGATGAAAACGTTCTTCAAAGAGTTCTGCTAATAAGGAAACAACCGTTGGGTTTTTTATAAGGGTATTTGAGATATAAGCCTTTGAAAAAGGAGTGCCGATAAGACGTAGGTATTTGGCATAGGCTCTAAATAAAATACATTGCCACCAATCCAGATTTGCTCGCAAGACCAGACGGTTAAAGGCATCGTTTTCAATGGCGCGATTGTAAACCTTTATAAGAGTCTCTTCAAATTTTCTGCAGGCTTTTTCAATATCAATGAGACAAGAGCCCCGAGATTCCAAGATGAAATCGTGGATCCAAACACTTTCTTCTTCACCAAGGGGCAAAACAGAATAAGGCACTTCGCTCACAACTTTTAGATCCAAGTTTTCTAAAATGGGCAGGATATCTGAGAGGGGTAGGGGAACCGAGCGATTATAAAATTTGAGTTTTAAGGCAGTGGAAGCCTCACTGGAAGTCCTATAAATACGCACACGGAACGGATCGTTCTCGTAAACCTTTTCAATTTCTATAAGGTCTTCGAGAACGGCAGCCCCTTTTTGGCGATCCTGATAACCTCTATCAAAGGCCTTGCGATAACGGCGGTAGAGATAGGCGCTTTGGACTTCATGATAGTGCTCCATTAAGGTAAGTTTTAAGTCATCTGTCCATGTTCGGGACTCTTCTATCAAGAGAGCTTCAATACGCTCTATATCGTAATGATCTTTTAGGCCTGTTGTAGAATGGACAGTGTAATGGACACGCGCAAAAGCAAGCTCGCCATATTGTGCTTTGTAAGTCCCAATAGTGCCTTCAAATTCTACGCTTAAAATCTCTGCAATACGATCGCATAGATCCGAATCAAAACGATCACGCGGAATATAGACAAGACAGGACAAAAATCGGTTAAATTGGTCTCGACGGACAAAGAATGCAAGGCGTCGGCGCTCTTGGAGACGAAGAATTTCAAGTCCGATGTCGGTTAATTCTTTGATGGACGCTTGAAAAAGCTCGTCCCGCGGGAGAGAATCGAGAATATGAATTAAGGCCTTGCCGTCATGCCAATCATAGGTAAATCCGGCGCGTTTAATGATTTTTGAGATTTTTGTTCGCAGTAAAGGAATATCACGGGCACTGCTGTCATAGGCGACGGAGGTGAAAAGCCCGACAAACAAGCGAATGCCGATGACCTTCCCTTGGTCGTTATAGCGTCGTATTCCGACGCAATCCATGCGGACATTACGGTGAACATGCGAGAGACAACTTGTTTTATTGATGATAATAGGAAAAGAATCAAAGATGTATTTCTTTGTATCGCTACTGAGCGCAATACCGCTGAAAAGAGTTTGAAGCTTTGAAATTTCTCGGTCCCTTAAAACGCCTAAAGCAGATTCCGATTTAACACGATGGGCAATGTTTTCCGGCTCATCATCAACGAGGTCATAGTTGCAATAGCCCAAAAAGGTATAATGCTCGTTTTCAATCCATTCAACAAATTTGATGGCTTCTTCAATAGAGCTGTGCAAGACGCCTTTTTCTTCGTACGTTTTAAGCTCCTCAATGGTTTCAAGGGCTTTTGCTCGCATGTCTTTCCAGTCTTCATTAGCCCACCTTACATCTCTTAACATATTAGGAATGGAGGCCTTAAGTTCGGCAATCAGCTCCGGGGAAACGAGGTCAACAATTTCACAGTGGATAATATATTCAAGGGATTGTTTTTTCCCAATTTCCGTTGGTCCCGAGATACTTTGAACTTCACCTTTTTCATTACGTTCTACGGCCAGGATAGGGTGGAAGGTAAGCCTTGCTTTTGTCCCTAAGCGTTGCAACAGTCCGTAAAGGGAATCAAGGGAAAAAGACATGTTGTCGTTAACAATATCAATGATAATGCGCTCTGCTAATGCATTGTTAACCTTAGGCTTCCAATGGTAAACGCGGGTTTTGGGTTCGCCTGCTTTGCGTTCATAAAAGAAAGTCCATAAATGTTCCAAACCGTCAACAATGTCGCTTTGATTCATGCGCGTCAAAGTTTCTTTTGCGGGATTGGTATAAAAATGCCGGACAAAATCATAAGCCAAGTCAGCTTGGTCTTCGGGAACAGCTTTTTTTAGAAGAAGTGAAAGGTCGTCAACAATTTTTTGTACAGAGTTTTCCATGAACGTCTTTTCTTTATTTTTATTTGTAAGGCATCTCTTTTTTCAAATTGCCGTTTTAAAGGGTAACAAGCTGTGAATAAGAGCGTTTTTTTTATATCAAAATCCTATCATATCCATTTTTTTTTCAAAGCTAAATCATGGAAAGAAAGGAAGGAAAAAGCCTTTGTCTCCTTTTTTACAAAAAGTAAGAAGAGATATCTTTCCCGACCTTAAGAAATTATGGAGGGCAAAGCGTAAAAAATCGGTAAAGGAAAAATAAATTTTTAAGCAGGTTACTCATTGAGCCGAGGTGATGTGGAAAAAACGGGGATGAGAGTTTTTTAGAAATCAAGGTCGCGATAAGTTGAGGACAGGATTATGCCGGCAACGGTATCTGCTAAAAGAGGTTTGAAAGAGGGGCGTGACTTAAGGCGTACATACCATTCTTTAACTTCCGGGTATTTTTCCCAAGGGACGTTCCCCATATAATCAAGGCAAGAGAGGTGGGCTGCCAGCGTGAAATCTGCAAAGGTAAGAGTGTCGCCGGCAAGCCAGTGCCTTTTTTCAAGAAGCCATGAAAAATAGTCGAGATAGGGGGGAAGGGCTTGTGTGCCCTCTCTCAGATGTCGAGAATCAGGCCCGCCTTCTCCCATAAGGCGTTTGAGGGTTTTTTCATAAACAACTTTGCGGATCACGTCGGTGTAAAATTTTCCGTCAATGTAATGGCAAAGACGACGCATTTCGGCGCGGTTTCGGATAGATTCCGGCCTGAGGGGAATTTCGGGGTAAGCCTCTTCAAGGTATTCCAATATAGCTTGGCTTTCCGATAAGCAAAGGGTCTGATCATTGATACTATCAATGAATACGGGGACTTGACCCGCCGGATTCAGTTCTAAAAATTCTTCCTGTTTTTTCCAAACAGGTTCATTTTGAAGGGTGAACTCGATTCTTTTTTCGCCAAGAACAAGGCGTACTTTTCTTGAAAAAGGGCAAAGGGGATAGTGAAATAAAGTTCTCATCAACTTTTCTCTTTCAAATGCCTTGGGGACATCAAGGTGGTTGTCGTTCTTATTTTTTACTGTATCATCAAACAAACTTTAACGAAAGAAGAGTATCGTACGCGTGTTTTTATACCAAATTATTATTCTGTCCGTCATTCAGGGTTTAACAGAGTTTTTGCCTATCAGTTCGTCGGGACATTTGATTTTAATGCCTTATTTTCTGGCTTGGAAAGATCAGGGGCATTTAATGGATGTCGCTGTGCATGTGGGCACTTTGGGTTCCGTGCTCATTTATTTCTGGAAAGATGTTTTGTCTATGATTGCCGGTTTTTTTCAATTGCTGAAAGGAAAGGTTACCAAAGGAGGAAAGCTCTTTATTCTTTTATGCATCGGGACCGTGCCTGCTGTGATTTTCGGACTTTTCCTTAAGCGCTATGGGGTGAACCATTTGCGTTCCGTTGCGTTGATCGGATGGACGATGACGGGGTATGCCGTTGTCATGTATATTGCCGACCGCTTTTCTCCCGATACAAAAAAGAGCGGAGATATAACGGGTCCGAAAGCCTTTTGGGTTGGTGTTGCACAGGCGTTGGCCTTGATTCCCGGAACCAGCCGTTCCGGCGCCTGTATCACGATGATGCGCTTTTTGGGATTCGAGAGGGCCGAAGCTGCCCGCTTTAGTTTTTTGCTGGCGATTCCTGCTATTACGGCTGCGGCAAGTCTCACGGCTTATGATGCGATTAAGGCGGGTGCTTTTTCTTCCGTCTATAAAGATGCCTCTATTGCCGCTCTTGTGGCTTTTTTGGCCGGCATTATTGCCATTAATTTTATGCTTCGCTGGCTCCGTCAACGTGATCTTACTCCCTTTGTTGTCTATCGTTTAGGCCTTGGTGGTTTTCTGCTTTATTGGGCTTATTATCTGTAGAGTCCTCTCGGAAAATAAACTTGAGGAGAATTTTGATTGTTTTTTCTTGCTGTTTGTGTGAAACTCGGTTAAACAATCTTAAGACATAGGCCTATTCGCTTTGAAAGAGGGTAGGGTTTGTTTTTCTAATTTTATAAAAGGATTTTGAGTCATGGCTGTTCCAAAGAAAAAAACATCCAAATCCAAGCGCAATATGCGCCGTTCACATCACGCTCTTTCAGTTGTAAAAAGTACTGAGTGTGGAAATTGCGGTACACGTAAGCTGGCCCACCACGTTTGTGAAGGGTGTGGCGAATATAAAGGCCGTCAAGTTGTTGACGTTGTCGTTGTACAAGCGTAGCGCTTGTGACCTGTAAGATCGGTCTTTAGAAATCTAGCAGGATACTATTTTGGCTATGCAGCAAACGGTCCTAAACCCGTCTAAAAAAGAATTTACGACACTGGCGATAGATGCGATGGGGGGGGATAACGCCCCCGTTACGACAGTTGAGGGTGTTGCGCTTGCCCATAAAAAACACCCCGGTGTCTGTTTTAAGGTTTTCGGTTTAGAGTCCTCTGTTGTTCCGGAGCTCAAAAAACAGGGGCTTTGGGGCAACGAGAAAATTCAATTTATTGCGTGTAGTGAGGTGATTTCCGGTGCAACCGAACCTCGCTTAGCTATTCGTCAATTCAAAGACTCAAGCATGAGACGAGCCATTCAAGTCGTTGCAGACGGTGAGGCTGATGCCGTTGTATCCGCCGGCAATACCGGCGCTTATATGGTTCTTTCAAAACTACTTTTAAAGACAATTCCCGGCCTTCAACGCCCTGCGATTACAACTCTTCTTCCGACAAAGGACGGTAAGGGGATCGTGATGCTTGATCTTGGGGCCAATGTCCATGTGCCGGCGGATGTCCTTGTGCAATTTTGCATTATGGGTCAAGCTTTTGCAAAGTGTGTGCAAGGCGTGACGAATCCTTCTGTTGCTCTTTTAAATATCGGATCTGAAGAACTTAAGGGCACTACGGTTCTCAAAGAAGCACAAAGCATGATTCAAAAGGCGGGAGCTGTTGAGAATTACGTAGGTTTTATTGAAGGCGATGAGGTCTTTAACGGTAAAGTCGATGTTATTGTAACCGACGGTTTTACAGGTAATGTTGCGTTGAAAACCATTGAAGGTAGTGTTAGATTTGTTGCCGAAGTGATGCGTGAAGAACTCAAACGGACGTGGATTACAAGGCTTGGTGCTTTTATATCCCTTCCGGGGTTTAGGGCTTTCAAAAAACGCCTTGACCCGCGTCGCTATAACGGGGCTCAGTTTTTGGGGCTTCGGGGGATTTCTGTCAAGAGTCATGGCGGAACCGATGCATTCGGTTTTTCTTGCGCTATTTCCGTTGCTTTTGATTTGGCTAAAAATAAGGTCAATGAAAGCCTTGAAAACGAAATTGAAGCCTTACAAGAAAAACTTATTATCGCTGAAAGCGGCGTAGGCCTTGATTAACGACTTTATGGCAGATAGGCAGAATAGGACCAAATTTTCGTGGGAATTTCAGGGCTTGGTTCGTCATTTTTTTACTCTATCTTTTTAATTTTCTTATTTTTTTGACAAAATTCGACGTTTCTTTTATATATAAAACGTATGATATTTTTCGGTATATATAAAATTGAACAAAATAATTAAATACCTTCACGTTTTATTGTTCTGTTTTTCTTTTTTGCCCTCGGCATCTTGGGGGGCTATTCTATACGATAAGCATAGCCGTAAGAACGCTGTTGATTTTGGGAAAACCTTCTCTGCCACAGGGCAGGTGAAAGTCATATCTCCTTCCAAAAATAGCGCAGGAACGGGAACTCTTATTGTTTTAGACGGTCGTCCGGCCGTTTTGACGGCGGCTCATGTGATTGAAGGAAAAGCACGTGTTGCCATGGCACTTGACACGCCGACAGGAAAAGTAAACCTCCCTTTAAGCCATAACAACAAACATATTTACCCCCTATATACGCAACTAAAAGATAAGTGTTTTGATGTGGGTATTATTTTTTTAGAGGAGGGGAGCTACACGTTTAGCCATAATGAGCTCAAGATTCACAGATTGTTTCAAGATCCCGTTTGTGTTGATTTTATGACGGTGTCACCCTTAGACTATGAAAGAGCCGAGACATGTCTTGCAAGCTTTGTCGGCTATGGAGCGCCCGGGACATTTAATGATAAGGGGCATGTGTTCTATGAAAAGGACAAGACTCAAAAAATGGCATCTTATATGATGCTAACGCCCAAAAAGAATATCCTGTATGAACATGGATGCGGCTATGATTTGACCCTGGATATCTCACCCGATGAGATCAAAAGAAAATCTCAAACGCACTTTTTTTGGGATCGTGTTGAAAAATTAAATAACCCTAAAGTATTTCCGGACAATATAAAAGTTATAGGGGCATTTTCTCACGGCGATAGCGGCGGCCCTATTATTCATGAAGGGCGTATTATCGGGGTGGTTTCAACTGCAGAACTTCCCCTTATAAAGCAGCCTGCAAAGCGATTTTATCAGTTTATTCCAAAAAACGCTCGAGAGAAATGGATCGGATGGGATAACGGCCTTTCAGAAGGATCTTTCGGCCGGAAAATGTTAAGGCGTTTTGCTAAGAGCTATTATGATATTCCGGACAGCACGGTTAACCTTTTTCAAACGGCTGCTGCTATTACACCGACCGTCTATAGATGGATGCAAGAAAAAGCCGAAATATTTCTAGCAGAGCAGTGAAAGACACATCTACACTTTTGTAAACATCACAGTGCTGTTGATAAGAGTGAACCCAAATTTCTTCAGTTTTAAGAAATGCAGGGTATGGGTTTCGTCAATTTTGTATTGCCGGTGATCAACGGTTAAAGTTGAAAATCCTTTTTTCGATTTCTTAGAGGGAATTTTGAGGGTGTAGAAAAGGTGTGCTGCGCACCCTCGGCTTTGTCCGACGATTTGGCCAAAAATATCGGCTCCTGTGCCTGTAAAATTATACTCGTCGGGTCGGGCTGTTTTTTCTTCTTTTATATCCCATTTGCGTTTGAATGTTCTGCCATCATCGTAGGTGAAAAATTCATGCAAGGTTAAATCGTCACCCGTTGAGAGTCCCGATACCTCTGCTTGAAATTTTCTCACAACTTTTCCACGCCAATTTCGGGCAACGCCATGAGCTTTGAGAGAGCCGGAATAAAACTCCTTAAGATTTAAAAGAGGTGTTGTTTTTTTGTAATCATTGATTTTGGGGTAAAAGCACATGACGGAACCTGTTTTTTATGAAACTTTTTTAAAGGTTTATTTTTTCTGTTCTTGAGAAAGTTTACCCGTCTTTGAAAATGTAGTAAATATAAGAGTATGCTGTTTATTAAAATATCTTTATTTTTTTTATGTTCTTTTTTCTTTTTTACTTTGAAAGCATCCGACATAGACGAAGAATCTTGGAAGTTGTCAGGAGCCTTTTTTCTTAATAAAAAATGTTATATTTCTGTTCAAGAGAAATGTAGAACCGATGACGGTTCTAGGAGGAACTCACTGATGATGGTTTTGGATTGTCAATTTTTTATTCCTAAAACCCAATCTCAAAGAGGATTTATTTTAAAAGAGAAATTAAAAGAAAGTTATGCTCTTCGTTATATTGCTTGTTATAATTCATTTTATTTCCATGAATTAAAGCTTAATAGGTTACTTTCCGGTGAAATGTATGAGGCGGATCTTTTGCAGGATTCTTATCTTCGCTCAATTGTCCTGTCGGCTTTACAGGCACATAGAAAGGAAACCGATACTTTTGCGGCTCTTTTTCTAACGGGAACAATTTTATATTTGTTAGGAGATAAAAAGTCTTAAGACCTTGGCAAAACCTCTTAAGGTCGCTATCCTACGGCTATTAATTATAAGATAGATTCATAGGATAATGCCTCAAAAAATAAAAGCCTTTTTCCTTTTCTCGGTTATACTAAGCTCTTTTTTTGCGACAAGCTTTTTGCAAGCCGGCGATCATTTCGGAGAAATACGCTTTGGGGTTCAAGCTCATGATTTAAACGGTAACGGCACAAAAAGTCATGAGAACGGCATGACCCTTAACGGGGAATATATTTTTGCCTCCCCAAAAAACGATTTTTTTCAATTCATTTTTGCCCCTCATCCCCATGTGGGCCTTTCTTTAAACAGCGGTTCGGGCACAAGTATGGCTTATGCCGGTTTGACATGGGTTCTGCCTTTTCAAGAGGTTTGGTTTGCAGAGCTAAGATTAGGGGGAGCAATCCATAACGGAAACGTTGGAAAAGAAACAAAAAAGAAAAAAGATTATGGTGCGCGGGCGCTTTTTCACACGGGTCTTTCTCTTGGTTATATCGTCTTTGAAAGGCATACAATTTCCGTTTTGCTGAATCATATCTCTAACGGCGGCTTTGCTAAACCGAATCCCGGTTTTACGGATTTAGGCCTTCGGTACGGCTATCGTTTTTAAGGCTCATTTTTTTAGAAAAGCTAAAAGCCTTCTTAAGCAGCATTGCAAAGTAGACTTTTCTTGATAAATCCCCAATATTTTAGGTTTTGGGGATTTTTATTAAGTTGAAAGGCTGTTTGAAGATAACTAGAGTTTCAAAAGAGTCGCTTCTTCAGCACCGTTTATAATAAAATATTTTCCATCTCTAAGAGCCATAACATCTGTCTTTCTGAAATCAGGGATATCGTTCAAAGTAAGATTAAAATGAGCCATAATATGAGACCGTAGTGTATCGTTCATTTCCACATATTCTTTTGTGGTTAAAATACCGTCTTTGGAAAGCTTTAGGTTATGTTTTTCCAAGTAGCTGAAAAAGAGGACTTCACCACGGCTTCGACGTTTTTCTTCGTTTAAAGATTTAATATCTTCGCCGTTAAGTTGCGCCATTATAAGAAGCCACGTTTGCATATTACCGTTTAAACGTACAGGCATGCCTGTTTCTTGAACAAACTCACGATCCATATTTTTTATCATGATAAAGGAGGTATCTTTAAAAAGTTTTGAGCCTTCCCCGTCAATGAAATCATCCTCTCTAAGAACAGAATCCAAAAGATTATGAACCCTGTCGCTCTCTAATTGAACGCTAAATGTCATATTATAGCTTACGGAATAAGGGCTATTAAATTGATAGAGGCCATAGATTTTATTTTCCCTAACAGTATAGTCATGTGTAAAGGAAACATTGCTTGCAAATTTGTTGTTTGTTCCTGTTAGGAACTGAAAATTATAGGGCAAAGTTTCTGTAAATTTATCATCAACAGAGAATCTCTCTGTATTTTCTATTATATAACCGTTGAGCTTAAAGCTTGAAATTTGTTTTTCCGTAAATTTTGTAGGAAAGAGCTGATCAAGAGAAGAGCTTTCTATCATTTCAAATGAGTCTTCGAGATGCCCTTCAAATTTTATCTCTGATCCATGGGAAAGAGAGTAAGAAAAGCATAGAATAGTTGTTAGTAAATATTTCATGGTAATTGCCTTTTTATGTTGCTTGTTATGCAATATATAATGACAATTTGTCAAATTTAGAAGTGGTACTCTTGCAATATGGTATTGCAAAAAGTACGCTTCATGGAAGTTTAGGACAGGAAATGGCGGTGGTGTTTAAAAAGTATGGAGCCTGTGAGATCTTTTTTTGACGAAAACAGTTTTTAGCCTATTGTTTTAGGAGGCCGTCTTCATAACTGTCATCCCACGGGTCTTGGTGGATGATAACTTCTGTTTGGGGAAAGGCTGTTTCAAGACTGTGACTTACCTCATGGGCTATGGTATGGGCTTTTAAAAGAGACATGTTGCCGTCCATTTCGAGGTGCAGCTGTATAAAACGACTGGGACCCGAGGTGCGTGTTTTAAGGCCATGAAATCCAAGAACATTTGTATGAGCCATAACAATGTCTTGGATTTTTTTACGCTCTTCGTCAGGAAGTTCGCGATCGATCAGGATGTGAAAAGCTTCTTTTGCAATTTTCCAAGAGGTGTACATGATATAGCCTCCGATTAAAAGACCGCACAAAGGATCTATGAAAAGCCAGCCTACTTGTGAGGAAAGGAGCAAAGAGGCAATAACAGAGAGGTTTAAAAAGAGGTCACCTTTAAAATGCAGGTGATCGGCTTTAATGACTGTTGAGTTGGTTCGAGCAATGACATATTTCTGAAAGGCAACCAGGGCCAAGGTGATGACAATTGTCACGGTAATAATGGAAAGACCGAGAGGGGTTTCTTGGACGGGTTCGGGGTGTGCAAAACGGTGAAGGGCTTCAAAGCCCAGCCAAAGAGCCGTCCCCGCAATGAAAAGAGATTGTGCTTGGGCTGCAATGGCTTCGATTTTTCCATGGCCGAAACGATGTTCCTTATCGGCGGGAACGAGGGCATGGCGAATGGCAAAGAAGTTTACAAGAGAGGCGAGCGTATCCACCAAAGAGTCTACAAGCGAGGCTTGAATACTAACAGAGTCCGTCATAATCCATGCAACACATTTAATGACCAGCAAGAAAATGGCAACACCAACGGAGGCATAGGTTACGGCTTTTAAAAGCTTTACGGATTGGGGGTCGGTTTTTGTTACCATGGGTCTAGGAAAATCTCTTATTATCAGGCAAACTTAATATAGAAGCTTTTATACGGGGCTTCTATAAGCTTATTTTTTAAAGTAAGCATTAGGGTACCATACCACATTGAACAGGGATTACCACATGGCACGTTTTTTCAAGGCACGTTTTATATTGAGCTTAAGTTTGCTTAGCGTCTTAACAGGCTGCGCCTTTGATCCTATTTGTCCTTGCACAAAAGATCAACCGAATCCTTGTCGAGAACCGGAAGATGATGCCTTTCCAACGAAAATCCTCCTGCGTTCCTATGAAGGCAGTGCTCTTGGCGCTCTCTTGCCCTCCAATGTGAAGTTAACACCGGCACAAGCCCTTTATGCGCTTTTGGAGCATGGTAATAGAAGTGATGCCTCTACATGGATTGTGGGGGATAATAAAGAATATTCCGGTTATTTTGAAGTGTTTCCACCGACACAAAAAGGAACGTTAATTTGTCGAAAATTCATCCAAGAAATGACGCTTAAGACGAAGGGGTATGGCGACCGTTCTTATAAGGCTCATGGGGAAAGTTGCAAAAATCCTCCCCATACGTGGCGCATTGTTCAAGAAGTGCAGCCGTTTAAAACTCTTTAAAGTCATACCGATGTCAAAAGAAATCCGAGTTCCGAGCTTTTTGATGCCTCTCACCCCTCCTTATCTTGATAGAGAGGCTTTCCGAGAAAAAGAAAATTATCCCCTTGCACTTTTGTGATCTCGTTCTTATATACAAAGAGAAGCGAGGAAAAGCGTATGACATTGCAAAAAAAACTCTCCCCTAAACTCAATTTTCCAATCCTTGGAAAAGTTACAAAAATAGACGCGGAGAAAGTGATTATTCCCGCAGTTATTCCTTATCTTTCAAAGAGCGGGCAGCTTCTACTGCCAAAGGGATTACTGCCGATTTTGGTGAAAGCACCTAAGGATATTAAGGCGGTAGAAAAAGCACTGATGCAAGGGCGTTACCTTGGTATTATTCAGCCGCTAAAAGAATTTAAAGATAAAAAATGCCTGTATCAAGTCGGGTGTGTCGGGCGTATTACAACTTTTTCAGAAAATGAGGACGGAAGTCTTTATTTGATTTTGAAGGGGATTCGTCGTTTTTTGGCCAAGTCTTCAAAAGACGGGTTGCTTCATGTGGATTACAGTCCTTATGATGATGATCGCGTTGCTTTTGACGGAGATAAGCCGAGCGAGAGAGGCCGTTTGATGGAACTTCTAAAGGGCTACCTCAATAGCGTTAACATGGAAATTAATTGGAACGATATTACGGCGGCCAGTGATGAATCTCTTGCAACCTCCCTTGCGATGATGTGCCCCTTTGATGCTAATGAAAAACAGGCTATACTGGAAAGCAGCACCATTAACGAACGCATCGAGATGATCACGGCTTTTATTGAAATGAGCACTATAAAAAAGTCTCCCCTTGATTGGATGCCCCATTAGGACAAAGAAGAACCATGGCCCGGAAACCTCTTGAGATTGATGAAAAATTGCTTGAATTTATTGTATGTCCCGTGACAAAGACCACCTTATCATATGATCGTGAGAGGGGAGAGCTTATTAGTAAAGCGGCTCATCTTGCTTTTCCTATTCAAAACGGTATTCCTATTATGTTAGTAGATGACGCCCGAAAACTGGAAAAATAGTTTTGTTTGTGCTAAAGTCCTTTGATTGTTTAATGTGAGTAAAGATATTAATATGAAACCTTATACTGTTTTAACTGTTCCGAACCCTAAATTGCGTCAGAAAGCTGCTCCTATTGCAGAGGTTAACGACGAGATTCGCACAATTTTTGAACGTATGATTGTGACCATGAACGTTGAGGACGGTGTCGGCCTTGCGGCGACCCAAGTCGGTATTGATAAACGCCTCATTGTGATGAATATAGAAGATGATAATCATAATCATGACCATGACGGAGGGTGTTGCGGTCATCATCACGGTACCGTTTACCGTCTGGCTAATCCTGAGATCATCGAAAAATCCTCCGAGATGCAAACCCTCACGGACGGTTGTCTGTCCGTGCCTGATCAATATGCAGAAGTCTCCCGTGCACACTCTGTCAAAATACTTTATCTTGATGAAAATAATGACTCTCAAACCCTTGAGGCAGACGGTTTGCTTGCCTTTTGCATTCAACATGAAATCGATCATTTAAACGGTATTCTTTTTACGGATCATTTATCGGCCGTAAGGCGTAAACTCATTATTCAAAGAGCTATGAAGGTTATTGCTCGGTACGAGAAAGAACAACGCAACGCCTAAGCTTTTTTGCAGAGACGTTTATGGAGAGCTCCTTATGTTGAAAAAGCCTTTGCGCATTGCCTTTATGGGGACGCCTGATTTTTCCGTGCCTATTCTGCAGGCCTTGATAGAATCTCCCCATGAAGTGGTCGCTGTTTATTCTCAACCGCCCCGCCCTAGCGGTCGAGGTCATAAGGTGACCAAGTCTCCCGTTCAGCTTTTAGCGGAAGCAAATGATATTCCCGTTTTTACACCTAAATCCCTGCGTTTAGCCGAAGAGCAACAACACTTTTCGAGTCTTAAACTTGATCTGGCTGTTGTGGCGGCTTACGGTTTGATGTTGCCCAAGGAAATCCTTGAGGCGCCTCGTTACGGTTGTTTCAATATTCATGCTTCATTGTTGCCCAGATGGCGGGGCGCTGCGCCCATCCAACGGGCGATTCTAGCAGGAGATTCTCGGACAGGCATTACCTTGATGCAGATGGGTATCGGTCTTGATACGGGGGATATGCTCGCAAAAGAAAGTGTGGCGATTACGGATCAAACAACGGGAGAAAGTTTGCATGATGCCCTTTCTCTTCTTGGCGCTAAAATGCTTTTACCTCTTTTAGAGTCCGTTGATCATGTGTCCCCTGAAACTCAAAATGAGACAGAAGCAACTTACGCTGTTAAGCTAACAAAAGCAGAAGCCGAGCTGGATTTTAACAAATCAGCCCAAGTTCTTGAGCGACAAGTGCGTGCTTTTACACCTTGGCCGGGATCTTTTTTCAAGTGGCAAAATAAGGTGGTTAAGGTTCTAAAAGCTCATGTTATTGAGGGGGGGGCGGGGATCAAAGCAGGGACTTTACACGTGACCAAAAGTGACTTTTCTATTGCATGCAAAGACGGGACTCTTGTCTTGGATTGTGTGCAACTCCAAGGGAAGAAGCCTATGGAGATAACTGCTTTTTTGAACGGGTATGCCCCTCAAGACGGTGATGTTATCAAGGTAAAAGTTTAAGATGCCTCGTTATAAACTCACCTTAGAATATGACGGAACGGGCTATGTGGGGTGGCAACATCAACCGGCTCTCCGCTCGATTCAACGAACCCTTGAGGAAGCTGTTTTTAAATTTTGTCAGGAACGTACGGAGGTGTACGGCTCCGGTCGAACGGATGCGGGCGTTCATGCATTGGGTCAGGTGGCTCATATGGATCTTGAAAAACCTCAAGAGCCCTTTAAGATTCAACGGGCTTTAAATCATTATCTGGCTCAAGAGACTGTTGTTGTGCTGGCTGTTGAAGAAGTTTCACAGGATTTTCATGCGCGTTTTTCAGCGAAAAAACGCCGATATATTTATAAATTAGTTTCCCGCTCGGGGCCCTTGGCTCTTCGTCGTCATTTGGCTTGGTATGTGCATCGCCCTCTGGATCTAAGAGCGATGAGGGAAGGGGCGCAATATCTTATCGGACGTCATGATTTTACGACTTTTAGAGCCGCTGCGTGCCAATCGAGCTCTCCTTTAAAAACCCTTGATAAACTCGATATTCTACAAAAGGGAGACGTTTTTACCTTTGATATTGAAGCCCCTTCTTTCTTGCATCACCAAGTGAGAAATTTTGTGGGGACACTTAAGTTAGTGGGTGAGGGGAAATGGCAACCGCTTGACGTGAAGACGGCGCTTGAAAAACGAGACCGTCGCCAAGGGGGGCCTACGGCGCCCGGTTGCGGATTATATTTCCACAGTGTACATTATGAATAAACAGACTTTTAGTCCAAACATTTTTCGGGCATTAGACTCCTAAAAACAAAAAAGAGCTTCTCCTATGAAAATTCTTTTTATTACCTCGACTCGGATCGGCGATGCGATTTTATCTACGTGTCTTTTACGGCATTTGGAAACAGTACATCCCGACGCCCGTTTTACCATTGCTTGCGGCGCTTTATCAGCTCCTCTTTTTGAGGATTTTGAGAAAGCGGATCAACTGATTTCCCTAACATCAAAAAAATACGGCAAGCATTGGGTCGAGGTTTGGACAAAGAGCATCGGGACAAAATGGGATCTTGTGATTGACCTTCGGGGGTCGGCGCTTGCCTTTTTAGTCTTAGCTACAAAGCGTCTTGTGTGGCGGTCGAAAAAAGTTGAAAAACATCGCGTTGAACAACTTTGTGATCTTTTAAAGCAGGGGGGCTATGAAATGCCAAACCCGCAACCGCATTTATGGCTTTCCGACAAGCGTTTAAAAAAAGGCCTCCCTGTTCTTTCGTCTCAAAATACGCCCCTGATTGCAGTCGCTCCCCTTGCCAATTGGCCGGGGAAGGAGTGGCCGCATCTTCAAATGGTTGAGCTTCTCAAACGCGTTTACTCCCAAGGGGGGCCTTTTCAGGGAGCAAAGTTTGCTTTTTTTGCAGCGCCTAACGAACAGGCTCGATTGTCGGAATTTAAAAGTCGATTCGAAAAAAAAGATCTTGTTGAGGTTGGAGACTATTCTCACCTTTTGGATGTGGCTGTTTTGATGAAGCAGTGCAATTTTTTTATTGGAAATGATTCCGGTTTGATGCATATGGCGGCAGCCCTCGGCCTGCCTACCCTTGGATTGTTTGGCCCCAGCTATGACCTGTTTTACCGCCCTTGGGGCAAAAAAGCACATTTTTTGCGCACCCCGGAGTTACCGCAAGACCTCATTGATCAAGCTGATGCGGGGAATGAAAATCTCTTAATGCAAAATCTGACGGTTCAAGATGTTTATCAGGGTGTGAAAGATCTTGCTATTTTGTATAAAACCGGTTAAAAGTAAACCAACTCCTTGCCGGTTTTCCTAGTAAGGCCGGCTTTGTTGAGTTTTATCAACCTAACCGAAAGGAGATCGTTATGACTTTATATGAAACGATTTTTATTGTACGTCAAGATATGGCGCCAAGCCAAGTTGACGCTTTATCTGAGAAGTATTCCGGCCTGATTCGCGATGGCGGTGGTTCTGTTAAAAAAACAGAATACTGTGGTTTGCGTACTCTTGCTTATCCTATTAAAAAGAATAACAAAGGGCATTATGTCCTGATGAACATTGCATCAAATTCCGAGGCTCTTAAAGAAGTCGAGCGGCAAATGTATTTGAGCGACGATGTTATTCGTTATATGTCCGTTTGTGTCGATGCTCATAAAGACGGGCCTTCTGCTCTTTTGAAATCGTCAAGAAATAGCAATATTCGTGATATTTCTATGACTGTTTCAGGAAGAGATTCCGCTCATCATAACAAGCCCTATGGATCTGCCGATGATTCATCTAACGACGACACATCTGTTGAATCTGAATAAGAAAGGAATTTAAAATGTCTGAACGTCACGATCGCTCTGAACGTTCCGGAGATGCTTCCGGAGAACGTCGTCACTTTTTTAAGCGTAAAAAAACCTGCCCTTTTAGTGGGGAAGGCGCACAAGAAATTGATTACAAAGATATCAAATTGTTGCAAAAATATATTTCTGAACGAGGGCGTATTATTCCACGCCGTATCACAGCTGTTTCTGCAAAACATCAACGGGCTCTTGCAACGGCCATTAAGCGGGCACGCTTTTTAGCTTTGCTACCTTATACCGTTAAATAAAAAGATAAGAGGGAAGGTGCTGCAAAAAGTGTTTAAGTTCACAAAAAATCAGCGCTTTTCTCATCCGCTTCTCGGAGGGCTCTTTAGTGCCCTCCTTTTTTCTTTTCTATGGCGCCTTATGGGTGACCTTGCGACCGTTTTCTCTATTATTCCTTTGTTTACCCTTGGGTTGATGACCTCGGCACCCAAACATCTTGCGACGGCTTTTGGTATTGCCTTGCTGACGGTTGCTCTTTTTCTAAGCATTGAGAATGCCTTGAACTATGCCCTTTATGTTGGAGTGCCGGGGCTTGTGTTGCCTTATTTTGCTCGACAACATTATAGTGAAAAAGGCAAAAAAATTTGGTATCCCCTAGAGCGACTTGTAGGAATTCTTGGTATTTATGCCTTAGCCTCGACCGTTGTCCTAATGCTTGTGTGGCATTTTTTCGGCATTGGTGAAAAAAACTTCGAGACATTAAGCAGCGGTTTAAAACAAGCCCCTCTTGAAGCACAGGATCAGGTTATTTTTTTGACAACCTATTTGAAGTTATTATGGCCCTATATTCCGGGGATTAGCATGGCTGTGTTTGTCTTTATGGTTGCCGTTGCGACTTCTTTAACCCCCAAATGGTTTAAGGCTCACAAAGTTGCTTTTCCTCGACCGCTTTTGCTCCTCTCGGAACTTTACCTGCCGTGGTGGTGTTGGAAGGCTTTTGCGGGGGTTGGTCTGGCATGGGCTCTTGTCTTGCAATTGGAAACGTCTGTGTTTCAACCTGTTTTTGGCAATTTACTAGCCCCCCTTGTCGCGCTTTTTACCCTTCAGGGCCTTTCCGTTGTGACGACCTTTGCAAAAAAACAAAAAAATACACAGATGCTTCTTGTTATTTTCTACGGTTTCGTGCTAGTTTTTGGATGGACTTTACTTATTTTAATTTTAGCGGGTTTGCTAGAGCCTTGGTTGGATCTTCGGACACGTTTGACACAGAGAAACGAAAAGGAGTAACTCATGGAAGTTATTTTATTACAACGGGTTGAGAAACTTGGTCATATGGGTGAAATTGTCACTGTAAAACCGGGCTATGCTCGCAATCATCTGATCCCTAAGGGATTTGCAGATCGGGCAACAAAAGATCGTATTGCTCATTTTGAAGCAATGAAAAAGCAATTTGAAGCTGATAACATCAAGAAGCTTGATGAAGCTCAAAGTATTGCTAAGAAAATGGAAGGCCTTGTTGTTGAATTTATCCGTCCTGCCGGTGACACGGGGAATCTTTACGGGTCTATTCGTCGCAAAGATATTGCACAAGCTGTAAGCGAAGCAGGTTTTTCAATTTCTAAAAGTCAAGTGCAAATTGCCGAGCCTGTTAAACACATTGGTATTCATACCGTTTCTATTCAACTGCACCCTGAGCTTTCCGCCTCCGTCGTTGTGAACGTTGCCATGACTTCTGAAGAAGCAAAGCTTCAATTAAAGGCTGATAAAAAAGAAAGTAACAGCGCTCAAAAAGAAGGTGATGTTGCAGAAGAAGTCTCACCCGAATAGTCTCAAATCCCTTTCCTAGGGGCGTAGAAATAACGCCCGAAGTTTTTGAAATAGACTTATTTAATAAATACGAAAACGGACCTTTTAAAGGTCCGTTTATTTTTTAATGACTACTCTGAATTTACATTCTTTTTTGTGTTTCTGACCTATAGCCGGCAGAGTCTTGTGTAAACAAAATCCAACCGGTCACAAGAGGTCTTAATTTTTGCAGTGTAAGTCAATCCAGCCAATATTTCCGTCGCTTCTGCGGTAAACCACGTTAATGGCGTTATTTTTTATATTGCGAAAAACATAGGCGCCTTCCTCGCTGAGGTCAAAGCGTGTTACTGCTTCTCCAACGCTTAACGTCGGCACGTCCGTTTTTGTTTCTGCAATGATCGCAGGTGAAAGTTCTTTTTCAGCAACATAACCGTTTGTCGGGGCGTCGGCATTCATGACATAAGAGGATACTTCTTCAAAGTGGATGTCATGATGTTTATGGTGATCGTCAACCCAGTTTTTATGACGGCGTACACGGGTACGTAGTTTATCAAGAGCGTTTTGGAAACAAGAATAAGCATCGCCTCCCTCTCCGCGGGAGCGCAAGTTTAATCCTCGAGCAAGATGAGCATTGATATCTGCAGCAAATGACGGCCCTTGCTTCGTTAATGTAATAGAAGTTTCAAGGGGGCTTATATTATGCTTTGAGGTGAGTTCTTCTAACCCGGACTCAACGGATTGGCGAAATGAATCGCTAATATCAATATGACGACCTGTAATTTGAATTGTCATATGGGACTCCTTTTTTTATGTGTTTTGAAAGGCTTGGACACAATTTTGTATCCTAATTACAGTATACACCCAAAAGGTTAACAATCAAATAACCGTCCTATTTTTATAGGGGCGGCGGTATTAAATTTTGGTAACAGGGATTAAAAATATCAAAATGAGCCAATCTTTTCAAGGGAGAGAGGGATAATAATAACCGGTCTGTGTAGAAAATAAGCGCAAAAAATAATTGTTTCCTAATTTTTTGCCGATAGAAAGCTGAGGGTGTCGGGGATGGGTTTAATGTTTTTGATATGGGCTTGGTGCCATAGAGCGTACATCAAAAGCGTCCAAGCGGCTTGTGTGTAATTATGATCTTTACAGGAAAAGGCATCCCTTACAAAGTCCCGTGAGAAAATGGCTTCAATCTCTTCTTGATGGGCTACAAGGGCAGATAATCTTGAGGCTTTATTGCGAAGCCATTGATTGAGTTTTGCACGTTTGAAATGACAAAGGCCGGATAAATTAAGCGTTGGAAATTTATGGCGCAGAAGTTCATAAAAGGCAAATCCGGTTTGGCCGTGGTGAATTTTTAAAGAGTCACTAAGCCCCATGAGAGCATAACGTACCTTGGGATCTAAGAAAGGAAACCTTGCTTCGAGGCCGTGGCAGGTTGTTACTCTTTCAAAGCCGGCTAAGTTTTGCGTGACAAAGCGATTTTCGTATTCAAGGACTTGGCTTTTTTGGAGGCGCGAGAATTCGGTATGCTTTTCTAAGTCTAGCAGCGCCTTGTTAATGTCTGCGTTCCAGTCATTTAAAAAGAGAGGGGAATCACGGATGTGTTGAAAGATACCCCGCCTTGGAAGAGCTCTTCCGCCCAGAAGTTTGAATTGTTTTGCCTTTTTAAAAAACGGAATGTCTGCATTTAAGACTTTGGTTCCAAGGGCTGAGAAAAGGAGAGTGTAGTCGGTTTTAAGTTGTTTTGCTAAAAAATAGGTCAACGCGTGCTCCGGAATATTGCAAGGAGAATCAAGGGTTGCAGCAACAAAGGGCAGGGTGCGCCAAAAATCATGTTCATTAAAAGCGATCTCCCTTAAACTCTCTGTTTTAAAGCGGTGTTCTCCGTCCTCACTTTCTCCGTCTAAAAGAAGGCTAAAACAATGAGTTCGTTTGCCGTAACATTTATCTAATGTATCGGCTAAAAGATAATCCCCGGGGCGTTCAAGGGAGCAGGCGGTCTTTTGTTTCGGCTCGTCAAGTTCAGCTAGGGCTTCGCAAAGGGCTGCAGGAATTTCTTCGAAGGCATTTTTTAAAGAAAGCTTGTTGGGCCTTAAGTTGTCGAAGGGGCGATCTTGGAAGGTTTTTAAAATCTTTCCCCTTTGAATGATAAGAGTTTGTCCCGGCAAAATTGTTTTTATGCCATGGATAATCGTCTTTTCCCCGACAGCCGTTCCATATTGAAGGGATTCTTTGCGAGCTTGGCGATCAATGTCAGGGCGAATTCGCTCTAGGTTTAAGAGGACTTTAATTTCAGAGGCAAAAATGAAATAGGTATCGTCTGAAAAATAGTAGAGGGGTTTTATGCCTGTAGGATCCCTTGTCAAAATGAGTTCGTCGGCGTGGCCGTCGTAGAGGGCAATGGCATACATACCCAAAAGGTGATGGGTGAATTCGGCTCCGTATTTCTCATAGAGGGGGAAAATAGTTTCACTCTCAAGAGTTGTTGAAAATCTATAAGAAGCTGCAAAGCGCTCTCGTATAGCTTGAGTATTTAAGAGGCGGCAGTCTGTAACAAGCGTTAGTTTTGATTCATTACACAACGGTTGATGGCCTGCATCAAGGGGCGCAAGGGAAAGGCGTCGATGCACAAGCCCTAATCCGTTTTGAATTGTGATGCCTTGATCGTCTCTACCTCGCACCAAGAGCATTGCGCTTAGAGCGTGTAAGAGGTCTTCAGGGGGCTCAGAGCCGTCAACTGTTAAAACACCGGCAATGCCAGACATGTTTTGTTTACTCCCGTTTAAGTCGCTTTAAAAAGCCTTTAGGCTTTGCTTTTTTTGAGTAAAGGTGTGTCGCTGTTTTCCGGCAATCCTTTGATAGATTCAATATAGACGCTTTGGCTTGGGAAAGCAAAGCTACTTCCTTCTTCTTCAACAATGCGTTTAAACGCAAGAACGCATTCTTCTTTAACGTCCATATATTCTTTCCACTTAATGGTTTTCGTAAAGAAATAACAAAAAATATCAATGGAAGAATCATTAAACTTTTCAAGATTGATAAGAGTTGTTACTTTTTTGGGATCGGTTTCAATTTTTGGATGGGCCTCGAGAAACTCGCGGATGCGTACAACAATTTTCTCTAGGGTCGCTGAGGGCGTATCATAAGTTACACCAAGGGTCCATCGAACCCGCCGGTTTGTCATCTTGGCAAAGTTGATCACGGCAGCATCTGCTAATTGAGCATTGGGAATATGCACAAGGGCTTTGTCAAATTGACGAATGGCCGTTGTTCTAAAACCGATATGCTCGACCGTTCCTTCAACGCTATCTGTTTTAATCCAGTGACCTTTTTGGAAGGTTTGATCCATCAAAAGGGCAATGCAGCCAAAAAAGTTTTTAATGGTATCTTGGGCTGCAAAACCAATGGCCATCCCTAAGATACCGAGGCCGGCCAGAAAGGCAGCAACATCAACGCCCCAGATTTGCATGACGGAGAGAATACCTAAAATGACCACGATAATTTCAAGCAGGTTAGATATAAGCTCTCGAATTTCTTCGCTAAGATTCCCTTTTTGTGTTTTTCCGGTCAGGAGAGACAGAGGTTTAATAAGGGAGAAAACACCCCAGAAAAACGCAAAAGTGATCGCCGTTTTGAGGAGACTCTGATAGAAGAGAGCCACCATCATAGGGAACTCTGCCACAAGTCCGGCCAGGTGAAAAGCGCCAATGACAAAAGTAAGGCTAATGGGTTTCATCAAATTGATGAGGTAGTCTTCTCTTATGGCGCTTTGATTATGTTCGGTGAATTTCTTAATAACGATCATCACGCCCTTTGAAAAAAGGTTGCGTGCGAAAAAGCCAACGGCCAAAATGAGTGAAATGATTAACATTTTATTGAGGGTAAGATCAAAAACTTGGCAGAATCCAAGGTAGGCTTGTTGGGCAAAATTCATGGTCGGATAAATACCTTATGAAAGTTCTTTTAAGAAAAGGATAAAGGGTATAAACACCTTTTACAAGATCAGAGATCTTTACAGAATGATCAAACGCAAAAAAGAGGCACCTTAAGAAAAGGTACCTCTTTTATTATTTTCTTGTGATAAAAAAGTTTTGTTTACTTACCTGTCAACCAACCCCAAGTTTTTTTGAAAGGAGAGGCGATTGTATTTGCAATACTTTTTACACCGGAAATAGCAGATTCGGCATAAGCTTGAATTGAATGATCTTTTTCCGATGCAAGATCACGAGGTGCTTCTTCATGCGCTTTAAAGCCATATTTTGTTTGATTTTCTTTGCCCGGGTTTTCAACAACCTCTTCAAAAATATGCATCATGTTGCCCATATTCCGATAACCGTCCATCGCGTGTGCCCATATATTTTTATCAAGGGCTGTGAAGACTTTATTGCCGACATGAGCTCCGCCGTTAAAAGCTGAAAGAGCTGCGTAATAGACGGGATCTTTTGCTTGGGCAAAATTCAACGTCTTATCTTTCGCTTTGTCATTGTATTCTGCTGCCGTGTGCTTATGAAGGGCACGGGGCGCTGCAAAAAGAATTGTTTTTACGGCAACGCCGAATTTACGACGGGCGATGTCTGCAAAAACTTGAGCCGCACCGGAGCCTCGGCTATGTCCTGCGACGGTTAAGTTGTTGAGGGCTTCTTCGATGGAGTAAGAGTTTTTTTCTGCAAAGTTCATAATGTGATTCCAAAGAGAAGTTTCCATCTCTTGGTACATTTTAAGGAAACCATTGTGATAGCGTCCGCCATCTTTATGATTTGTCATCAAAGAATCAAAATCTGAAACCCATGTATGTAAGCGATCGCTTCCCTTGAAAGATAAAACGGCTGTTCCGTCTTCTTGCGTTACAAAAAGCGCTGTGTCTTGATTTTCAAAAGCGGTTTCCGTCCAAGTGACTTCCTTTTTAAGTTTTTTGACAAAACTTACTGTTGATCCCTCGGCTTTAAACTTTTTAATGTCTTCATTTTCATCAGGATTTACATAATCATAAACGGCTTGGACGTGACGAGCGGCATTACGAAGGTCTTTGGTTGTGAAAACACCTACCTTTGCATCAGGATTCTTTCTAAGATCCAGATCGGAATCGGAACGCGGTAGGTAAGCACCTTTATTCACAACTTGGTATTCCTCGCCCTCTATATCGGTTGTTTCTTCATCTGAAGAGTAATCGACAAAAGGTTCAAAACCACCGGCGACTCTACTAACAAGCAGATCGGGGTTTACCTCGGGAATTTTAGCAACCGCAATAGGGTTAACCTTTAGGGTTTGAGAATCATAAATAGAATCAACAGAATAGACGGAACTTTTTAGCGAAGTATACCCTTGAGTAATCTCTAGGGACTCGGTTTGGAGGGTTGTAAGTGCATGAGCATCAGCCAAAGGTAAAAAACTCATAGAGGTTGCAAGGGCTGTTGAACCAAACAAAAAAGCAATTAAACGGGTTCTCTTCATAAGTGTTGTCCTTTAATAAATGAGGCATCTAAAGATGCAAAATATGCCAAAAAGGCATTTTATTGTTGATGATTGTTTTATATATAGGGACTGTTTGGCAAAAATGCAAATGCAAAAACCGCACCTGCCCCTTGCAAAAACTGCACGCCCCTATGGGTGCCTAAATAATAGGAGCCTGTCATTGGAGGTTCTGTTTAAAAATGGATTTCTTGGGGAATGATTCTACGGGATATGTGCGCTAATAAAGGTGAGCAAGAGAGGGACGGCGTCGGTTGCTTTTTCTCGGGTCGTAATAGTTTTAAAGATTATATGTCCCGTCCCCCAATAGTAGAGCCGTCGCTCTCAATGTCACTAAGGGGGAATCCCATATCTAAAAGGTCGGGAGATATAATTCCAAGACCGGATGTGAGTGTGCACAGTTTTGTATGAAACGTCGGTAAGAGCTTCCAAGAAGTTTGGGGATTTATTGTTGACTCATTATACTCTTGGAAGAAATTCCCCAATAAGATGTAGTAATTTAAGAGAAATGTTTCTTCTTTGTCATCAAGGGATAGAAAGTCGCCTAAAACAAAAGCCGATGCGGCCACAATTTCTCTTTTGAGCATTGTCGTATTAAGGAGAGCTTTAAGGTGTTTTTGGCGGGTGGAATCGTCGGTTTCTCTTTCAAGTTCGTCGGTTAGCGCGTCTACTTTTCGATTTTCGCGTTCCGCAACATTCCGTAAGAAATAGTAGGTAAGCTCAAGGTGTGCAAGGTCATGACTAAAGCAAAACAAGAGATCGTCCGGAAATTCCTCAAGGAGGTGGTCTTTTTGATTGTTAGCGGCATAAAGACTTTTGCCCAGAAAATTGACTGCGCCGGTAAGGTCATAGAAATTCGTAGAGAACGGTTCTGCTTTTTCTAAAGAGGCAGACAGTATAGCCAGCTGATCCGATAGAATTTTTCCCTTTCCCCGTTGCTGATAAAAAAAATGCTCCAAAAACGAGGCGTCGTGTGACGGAGGAGGGAGAATATCCGGAGAAAAAAGTGTGTCAAAAAAGGCGCGTAGAGACGGATTATCTAAGGAAGAGAGTAGGTCTTCAACGTTTTCTAAATTTTCTTCTTGAGGCGCAACGATACTTTTTCCTGCTTTGCTTAGTTCTGATTGACCGAGTGACGCCAGGAGAGACCAATGCAGGTGAGGTTTGAGCACTTTTTGTTCATCAAAAGGGAGGCTTGAAATAAAAGTATTCCTGTCTTTTTCTTCCATGCTCTTTAATGCTGCTTGAAAATGGGGGTTTTTATACAAAGTGTTTGTTTCTGCCTGTCGACTCAATTGAACTAAAATCCGTGCCCGTTTCTCATCATCAAAAGCCTGACTAAAAATGGTCTGCACAAAGCGTTCTATTCGGACTCTTTGTGTGCCGACGCAAAGGTAGTCGTCTTCTGCTTCGCTTGTCGTTGCGCTGGAAAAAGCTCCTTGTGGATAAAAAATAAAAAGGCCGATGAGGGCTATTTTTATGTGATTCAAAATATATTTTTTCATGCTTTTAACCCAAATAATGCTTAAGTAATCTCTGAAACCGTTTATTTTTTAATGTTTAAAGTAAAAGTGTATGAATTTGACGCGTAATTTATTGAATCTATTAATTAGAGGGAACCTCTTATTATGTATAGCGTAGTTATTTTTGGTTGTCTACCGAGGATATGTGCGCTAATAAAGGTGAGCAAGAGAGAGACGGTAGATTTATAAAAATCTTTTCAGGATGTTACTCCGGATTTTCTTTACGTATTTTATTCCAGTATGCCAAACGTTTTTTTAGGTCACGCTCGAACCCTCGTTCGACGGGTTCGTAAAAAAGGGGGCGCGTTGTCATTTCTGCCGGAAAATAATTTTGCCCTGAAAACCCCAAAGGCGTATCGTGGTCGTAGATATAGCCTTTGCCATACCCTTCCTTGTCCATAAGTTTTGTCGGCGCATTTAGAATGGTCTTGGGCGGCATGAGGGAACCGGAATTTCCCGCCAATTTTGAAGCTTCTTTTTGGGCTTTATAGACGGCATTGGATTTAGGCGCTGTTGCTAAATAAACCACCAATTGAGCAATGGCTAAATCTCCTTCGGGTGATCCTAGTGTGGTGTAGGCACTTTGTGTTGCAGTGGCTTGTAACAAAGCATTGGGATCTGCCAAAGAAACGTCTTCCACGGCAAAGCGAATAAGGCGTCGCAAAATATATTTGGGGTCCTCCCCGCCTTGGAGCATGCGGTTAAACCAATATAAACCGGCATCGGGATCCGAACCGCGCAAGGATTTATGAAGAGCACTGATAAGATTATAATGCCCGTCTTGAGATTTGTCATAAAGGGGGCGGCGTTTTTGCAAAAGTTTGGTGAGGTCTTCCGATGAGAGATCTTTTTGCGTTTTATGTCGGGCAATGGTCTCAATCAAATTCAAAAAATATCGTCCGTCCCCATCGGCCAAAGTAAGAAGAAAATCACGTGCTTCTTGAGTAAGCGGCAAGGTCTTCTGAAGATGCATTTCGGCTTTTTCCAATAGGGCTTTAAGGCTGTCTTCTTTGAGGGGAGCTAAGGTGAACACTTGAGTTCTTGATAAGAGTGCACCGTTCAATTCAAAAGAAGGGTTTTCTGTTGTGGCGCCAATGAGGGTAATACGGCCGTCTTCAAGGTGTGCCAGAAAGCTATCTTGTTGGGCACGATTAAAACGGTGAATTTCATCCACAAATAAAAGGGTTCGTCGACCGCATTGCGCGGCGTTTTGAGCCCGTTCAAAAACTTTTCTAAGTTCGACCACGCCCGAGAGAACAGCAGAAAGAGCCACAAAATCAAAAAGTGTTTTGCCGCCTTTATTAAGGGTTTTAGCAATTAATCCGGCGAGGGTTGTTTTACCGCACCCGGGCGGCCCCCATAAAATGAGAGAGGGTAGAGAACCGGAAGAGTGAGCAGAGGAGAGAATAACCTCTAAGGGAGCGCCTTTTTTTAAAAGGTGATCTTGGCCGATGATATCCTCAAGATATTGGGGACGCATCGCTTCTGCTAAGGGAATTTGGGTTGGGGACAGAAGCGGATTTTGAAAGAGTTGTGACATTATTTCCTTCCTTTGCGTCGGATAGAGAGAGCATAAACACTTTATTATAAAAATTCGATATTTTTTCCCTTGAAAAATAAGAATCTTCCGCTATAGTCCCAGTATTGAGAGCGATTTAATCGTTCCGATCGCTTAGCGGGCGTAGCTCAGTGGTAGAGCACAACCTTGCCAAGGTTGGGGTCGAGGGTTCAAGTCCCTTCGCCCGCTCCATTTTTTTCTTATTTTTCTCTATATCTAATTTCGTTATTCGGACTTTTTTACGATTATTTATGGTTTTTCTTGAAGTTTTTAGGAGAGCCTTTAAAAATCTAAGTTTAGTCAGTTTTTGTTATGCTTTATCTGCGGTGAGATAAAAATAAAGGGAGCATACGGAAAGGCGTGCAGTTAACAGGCCTCAAGTGCATGCCCCCCTTTTATAATCAGTTTGAGGGGCGTTGAAAACAGATGCTTTTTTCTCTCTCGTTTTTGCTCTCTTTTATCGTGAAGAGAGAATTAAGCGGCTTCTGTTGCCATGCGTTGTGCTTTTTCCAAGGCTTCTTCAATGGTGCCGACCATATAAAAGGCCATTTCAGGAATATGGTCATAGTCACCTTCAATTAACCCTTTAAAGCCTTTGACGGTTTCAGAAAGCTCAACGAAAACGCCGGGTGTACCGGTGAAAATCTCGGCTACATGGAAGGGTTGTGAGAGAAAACGTTGAATCTTACGGGCCCGTGAAACGGTGAGTTTATCTTCTTCGGATAATTCATCCATGCCGAGAATCGCAATAATGTCTTGAAGATTTTTATAGGTTTGTAAAACTTCTTGGACACGTCGCGCAACGTCATAGTGTTCGGCTCCGATCACATCGGGTGTCAAAATGCGAGAGGTCGAATCCAAAGGATCTACCGCCGGATAAATACCCAGTTCAGCAATTTGACGGCTCAAAACCGTTGTGGCATCCAAGTGGCTAAAGGAAGTTGCAGGCGCCGGGTCAGTCAAGTCGTCCGCCGGGACATAAACGGCTTGAACGGAAGTAATAGAACCTTTGTTGGTCGAGGTAATGCGCTCTTGTAACGCCCCCATTTCCGTTGCCAAAGTGGGTTGATAGCCCACAGCAGAAGGAATACGACCCAATAGGGCAGAAACTTCGGCACCTGCCTGTGTGAAACGGAAAATATTATCAATAAAGAAGAGCACGTCTTGCCCTTCTTCATCACGGAAATATTCTGCCTGTGATAAGCCTGTAAGCGCAACACGAGCACGGGCTCCGGGGGGCTCGTTCATTTGACCGTAAACAAGAGCCACTTTTGATTGGTCGCCCTCAAGGTCAATAACGCCGGATTCAATCATTTCATGGTAAAGATCGTTTCCTTCACGGGTTCGCTCTCCAACACCGGCAAACACAGAATAACCGCCGTGTCCTTTTGCAATGTTGTTAATAAGCTCCATAATCAAAACGGTTTTACCGACGCCGGCACCCCCGAAAAGGCCAATTTTACCACCCTTTGAATAAGGAGCCAAAAGATCAACAACTTTAATACCTGTGACAAGAACTTCTGTTTCTGTTGCTTGGTCTGCAAACGACGGTGCCGGGCGGTGAATGGAATATTTTTTCTTAGTTGTGATAGGGCCTCGTTCATCAATGGGATTGCCCAGGACGTCCATAATACGTCCTAGTGTTTCCGGACCCACAGGCACAGAAATAGGTCCCCCTGTATTTTCAACGGGCAGACCGCGTTTTAAGCCGTCGGTGGAATCAAGGGCAATGGCACGGATGGTGTTTTCCCCAAGGTGTTTGCTGACCTCAAGAACCAATTCCTTATCGCCATTTTTTAGTTTTAATGCCGTGTAAATGGCGGGCACATGCCCTTCCTCAAAAGTAACGTCAACAACGGCGCCAATGATTTGACTCACTTTACCCAGTTTTCTTTGTGTCATTTTTTTCTCCTAATGAAAAATAAAATCATCTTTTCTTTAACTTTTTAAAAGACCTTCTTTTGGCTGAGTCATAATAGCTAAGCACGGCGATTTTGAGTGCGGCCAAAAGAGGCGTTACGTGTGTATGTTAAAGCGCTTCGGCTCCTGATATAATTTCTATTAATTCGCTTGTAATATAAGCTTGACGCGTTCTGTTATAAGTCAAGTTCAAATTGCCGATTAAATCCTCTGCATTTCGTGTCGCCCCGTCCATAGCAGCCATACGTGATCCGTGTTCACTGGCGGCACTTTCTAAAAGAGCGCTGAAAATCTGCACTTTAAGATTGCGGGGTAATAAACGAGCTAAGACGGCTTCCTGAGAAGGCTCGTATTCATAAATAGACTCTAAGGAAGTTTTTTTTTCTTGCTTCTTTTTACCTGTATCTGAAACCGTTCCTTTAAAAGGGATGATTTGTTTTAAGGTAGGCTCTTGGGAAAGGGTTGAAATAAATTTGTTATACGCAATGGTGCAGACGTCAAATTCTCCCTTTTCAAAACGTTCAATAATATCGTTTGCAATAGCCTCGGCATTGAAAAAACGCGGTGTTGTGATGGAGATATGCTTTCCAACAAGGCGATGTCCGTGGTCTTGCTTAAAGAGATCAATACCTTTTTTCCCTACCATGAGAATGGTGACATTTTTTTGCTGTGCCTCTTGGGTGGCAATAAATTTCTTTACTTCCCGAGTTACCGATGTATTGAAGCCGCCACAAAGGCCGCGATTAGAAGTGAGTACAACAACAAGGTGTTTTTGCTCGTATCCGGTGCCGGAGAGAAGCTTTGGCGTTGTATCGCTAGCGGTCTGCTTGCTAACTAAGTCTGACATAATACGCCCCATTTCCGCGGCGTAAGGCCGAGAAGCTTCTGCCGCATTTTGCGCCTTTTTCAGTTTGGCAGCTGCAATCATTTTCATGGCCGAGGTGATTTTTTTTGTTGATTGCACGCTTTTAATGCGGTTGCGTAAATCTTTTAAATTTGCCATGGTTTTGACCTTTTTTGTATTTTACGCAAAGACACGCGCAAATTTTGTGCAAAAAGTCTCAAGCTCTTGCTCTGTTTTATCGGTAAGTTTCCCTTCGGTTTGGATGGTTTCAAGGAGTTCGGGTTTTTTGGATTTTAGGTTTGCCAAGAGCTCTTTTTCAAAACGTTGAATTTGCTTTATCTCTATTCCGTCCAAATGCCCGCGGGTTCCTGCAAAAAGACTCACAACTTGTTCGGAATTCACAAGGGGAGAAAACTGATTTTGCTTGAGAAGTTCCGTTAGGCGTTCTCCTCGAGAGAGTAATTTTTGAGAAGCAGTATCAAGGTCTGAGGCAAACTGAGAAAAGGATGCCATTTCACGATACTGAGCCAATTCGAGTTTAATGCTACCGGCCACTTGTTTCATGGATTTAAGTTGAGCAGCCGATCCGACACGGCTCACAGAAAGACCAACGTTAATGGCAGGGCGAACACCTTTATAAAAGAGTTCGCTTTCTAAGAAAATTTGCCCGTCGGTAATGGAGATCACGTTTGTCGGAATATAAGCCGAAACGTCTCCCGCTTGGGTTTCAATAATGGGGAGAGCCGTCAAAGAGCCGCCGCCTTCAGCATCACTCATTTTAGCCGCCCGTTCCAAGAGGCGAGAGTGCAGATAAAATACGTCTCCCGGATACGCTTCGCGACCCGGAGGGCGACGTAAAAGGAGTGACATTTGACGATAGGCAACGGCTTGTTTCGATAAGTCGTCATAAATAATCAAAGCATGCATACCGTTATCACGATAAAACTCACCGATGGCACAGCCGGAATAGGGGGCTAGGAATTGGAGAGGCGCAGAATCGGATGCGGTGGCGGCGACAACGGTCGTATATTCCATCGCACCCGCATCTTCGAGAGTTTTCACAATCTGAGCAACCGTAGAGCGTTTTTGACCGATGGCAACATAAACACAAAAGAGCTTTTCAGCATCGGTTTTAGCGACATCATTAAGGCGTTTCTGGTTAATGATGGCATCAATGGCGATGGTTGTTTTACCCGTTTGGCGGTCGCCGATAATAAGTTCTCGTTGCCCGCGTCCAATGGGCACAAGAGCATCAATCGCTTTAATGCCCGTTGCCATAGGTTCGTCAACGGATTTACGAGCAATGATTCCGGGCGCTTTTGTTTCTACCAAAGAACGCTTTGTTGTTTTTAATTTGCCCTTGCCGTCGATGGGGTTTCCGAGGGCATCTAATACACGACCGCACAATTCTTTGCCTACGGGTACATCAACGATGGTTCCCGTGCGACGAACCGTATCCCCTTCTTTGATTTGGGTGTCGTCTCCGAAAATAACAATACCGACGTTATCGTCTTCGAGGTTTAAAGCCATGCCCTTCGTCCCGTTGGCAAACTCTAAGAGTTCGGAAGCTTGAACATTTTCAAGGCCGTAAGCGCGGGCAATACCGTCACCGACTTCAAGGATTTGACCAACTTCGGCAAATTCAGCCTCCGTATTGTAATTGGCAATTTGTTCTTTAATAATACCGGAGATTTCGGCCGCACGTAATTCCATATTAGGAAGCCCCTTTCAATGTTCGGCTTAAATTTGCCAATTGTGTCATGAGTGATGAGTCAATTTGGTGAGAGCCGACTTGGGCGCGAAATCCGCCTAAAAGCTCCGTATTCACCTTAAAATTAAAAATGAGTTTTGTTTTAAAACGTGTTTCAAGAACGCTTTTGAAGGTTTCTTCAAGTTCTTTTGTTAAAGAGTGAGCTGTTTCAATACTTGCATTTTCAATGTGGTTTTCTTGATGAAAAAGGTCTCTGTAAGCCTCGATAATCTCGGGCAGGATTTTTATGCGCCTCTGATCTATAATGTGCAGGAAGAAGTTTGTTAAGTTTACGGAGGCTTTGCCTTGAGTGCAAATTTCGGACATAATTTTTTTAACAAGCTTTTGAGGCAAAAGAGGGTTTGTGATAAGCATACTAAAGTTGCTTGAACCTAACATCCAAGACTTTAACTTACCTAAGTCCTTATAATACCGTTCTTTTTCTTCTGCTGTCTCGGCTAGTTGAAAAAGGGCGGCGGCATAGCGTGCGGCTACTTTCTTCATCCCTGAATAAACCCTTGAAACTTTTCCTTAATTTCTACCATAGTTCCGGCGCATTCTCAAGGGTCTTCAAAAGATAAAATTTAATGATATAAACTCTCACCGCCTTTATCGAGGACATGTTTTTTGTAAAGAGCATTACAATGCTTTTCCAACCACTCTTGGAGATCACTAATAACGGCTCCTTCAATGATCGAGATACGCCTTGCATTGGCCATCAACATTTCATTGGATAAAATCATTTCAGGGGTCGGAAAAGACTCAAAGGTAAGTTGAAGAAAGCCGAATTCTGCCAGGTATATTTGAGTAAATTCAAGATTTTCACGGGACAGATGATCGGCTAGGGTTGTCTGAGCACGGGTTGTGCGTTCTTTTGAAGCATATGTTGTATCTAATAGGAAGCTTTTTGTAAGCCGCGGGCGCTTAAAAGGCCTAGCTGAAGAGGGGTGTTCAGATGAGGATTCTGCTACGACTTCCGTTCCGAGTGTTGTGTCCCGGTCTTCTTGTGATTCAAAAAATTCTGAGGGGCGCGGATGGTTTAGAAAATCTGAAACGAAACTTGCATTGACACGTTCTTGGGGTTTGGGGAGTGAATTATAACCTAAAATTTTTTCAATGAGCTTTGAAGTGAAGCCCTCAAAAACAGTATCTGCCCCCGGTGTTTCATCAAGGGAAGGAAGGTGAGAGCGTATCATTTCTTCTTCTTCTTTTGTTTTCCAAAGAGTACTTTCTTCTTTACGTGATTTTTTTGAGTCGGCGGTTACAATTTCAGCTGTGAGCTTTAAAGTACGTTTCCCGTTTTGCGAGAGAAAAGACGCGGAATCCGTCATCTTTTTTCCACTTGGAGCCTTGTTAAAGAAGGTTGGAAAGTGCATGGCATTAGGATCGGGTTCGGCCTCACCGCCCATGAGCATCTGTAAGCTGGCTTTAGAAGAAAGGGGGGCTAAAATTAAGGTCGTAAGGACGGCTAAGCGCGTGAGTTTCTGTTTCATTGAAAATTCTCCCTGTTTGATCGTTTTTTAACGCTAGCACGTCGGGAGAATTTTAAAAGAGCGAAACCTAAAAAGTTTTATTTTTTCTTATTAAACCAGCCTGAAATTTTTGAGGAAATAAAGCCGTAAGTTTTTTTAACGGCTTTGGTGACACCTTCTTCAACGGTTGTGCGGATAAATTTTCCAACTTTTTCTTTAGTATCTTTGACAAACTCAATCTTGCTTAACGTTTTATTCAAACCTTTAAGGCTTTCCGTTATAGCAAGGAATTCGGGCCCGACAACGGCAGAGCCAATAACACCGACACCGGTTAAGACATTATCAATGGTGACAAGATCAAGGATTTTTGAACCGACTAATTTAGCGCCGTCGCCAACAAGACCGATAATCTCGGCTTTTAGAGGTTTTGCGCCTTTTTGTCCGTCCTCTGTTTGATCTTCTTGCAAGGTAGAGAGGTTTTTTGGGGTCATCTCTTCAAGAGGGATGGGAGCCGGTGTCATTTGACCTGCGCTAGGTTTTAGAATGTCCGTAGTTTCGAGGGGGGATTGAAATTCTGCAAGGCTCGATGTTGCTATAAAGCCTGTCATTATCAGGGCGCTTAAGCTACTTTTTAATATGTTTTTCATTTTCATGCTCTTTACTCACTTGTTTCTATGTTTAATTTATCATTAAAAGGTTAATAAACAGTCTTTGTTTAGTAAAAAATATTTTTTTAGTTATTATTTTTATCTTTATACTAATTATTTACTTGTGATTAACGAAATAAAAAGGGTGTAATGTTATTATGAGAATAAGTCGTTGGATAAAAGGAGATTTTTGATGATTGCTCTTAATTTTGAAGAAGTTATTTTAGATCCGGAACACTTTTTTGAAAGCCCCGGTGATGTTTTAAGTTACCCCGGTTTTGATACCGTAGAGAAAAAGAAAATTTTAAAAGCATGGGAGTTGGACGTTACTCTCTTGCAGGTCTGTGATCAAGAAAATATGGGATCCGCAACGCAGCCTCGCCTATTGAGCCGCATCCATCAAGCCCTTCAACAAATTGAGGCGACTTCATAAAATTTTTTTAAGTCTTTCTTGGGGCAGATAAACAAATTGACCTATTCCTCTGAAAGGCGGTATAAGAGGATAGTAAAAATACCTCTCAAAGGATCTTCTATGAAAATCAACGGAAATCATATTCGCCCCGGGAATCTTATCGAGCATAACGGCCGGTTGTGGATTGCCACAAAAATTCAACACACTCAACCCGGAAAAGGCGGGGCTTATGCACAGGTCGAGCTTAAAGACATTCGGACAGGCACGAAGCTTAACGAGCGTTTTCGCTCCTGTGAATCCGTAGAGCGTGTGCGTTTGGACGAGGTGACGTATCAATTTCTCTTTGCCGAAGGGGATGAGTATACGTTTATGCACCAAGAGACTTTTGAGCAAATCACCCTCCATAAAGATAAGATCGGTGAGCATGTTGCCGTTTACCTGAAAGACGGTATGATTGTAACGATCAGTTTTTATGAAGAGGATGTAATCTCTCTTAAGGCGCCTGATACGGTTATCATGGAGGTGGTTGAAGCCGATGCCGTTGTAAAAGGGCAAACGGCGTCTTCGTCTTATAAACCGGGGATTCTGGAAAACGGGGAACGTGTTATGATTCCGCCTCATATTACAACGGGAACACGCATTGTTGTAAATACGGAAGACGGAACGTATGTAGAGCGCGCAAAGGACTAGGAAAGACGGCCTTTAAACGCAAAGGCTGAAAATAGAATGACTCAAATAGGGCGGTCAGGCGATTATAAGCGTTGTGATGATCGCCAAACTCTCTCGTCAGGGGGGATTAAAAATGCTATAGTGAAGGGGTGTGGTGCTTTTTAAAAACGCCTATCGTTTTTGCGGCCTTTTTTACGGCTCTCTTTTTAATTTTGTACGGAATAAAACAATGTTTGACTCAAAACTAGCTCTTTCAACACCAACTCTTAATACCCTATACACGGCGTGTACCCGTGCGGCTCGAGGGCTTGTGCGTGATTTTGGGGAGGTTGAGCATTTGCAAGTCTCCCGAAAAGGTCCCGGAGATTTCGTCTCAAAAGCCGATTTGAAATCCGAGCAAATTATTATTGACGTTCTTCAAAAAGCCACGCCGACCTATTCCTTGCTTGTAGAGGAAGCAGGTTCCTTTGTGGGGCGTGAGCCGGAGTATCGTTGGATCGTGGATCCTTTGGACGGTACGACGAATTTTATTAATGCGATTCCTCACTTTGCGATCTCCATCGGACTTGAGCATAAAGGTGAGATCATTGCGGGGATGGTTTATGACCCGGTAAAAGATGAAATGTTTTATGCAGAAAAAGGCCGAGGGGCGTTTTTGAATGAAAAAAGGCTTCGGATTTCTGCAAAAGATAACTTTGACGATGCGGTAATCGGCGTCACTTTCCCTCGGCAAAACGATAAAGGCGAGTTTGATTTTTATAAGACATTACAAGCTGTTGAAGCCAATACGGCGGCGGTGCGCCGTATGGGGTCTTCCGTTCTGGATTTATGTTATGTGGCTGCAGGGCGTTATGAGTGTTATTGGGCGCAAGCCCTTAGTCCCTGGGATATGGCAGCAGGCTCTTTGATTGTCCAAGAAGCGGGTGGTGTGGTCACCGACCTTAAAGGCACAGAGAATTTTATGGAAACAGCTCATATTCTTGCCGGCAGTGAAAAAATGCACCGAACCCTTTTGAAACTTATTAGCTAATCTTTCTAAGGGGGCAGCTCCTTCAGGGCAACATGCAGTAAAACAGGGTTAATTACCCTTTTTGCATATTAAGTTTTAAACCATTGCGCGTTTTTCAAACTCGCCCAGCAGGTCATGGGGAGTGAGTTTTTTCCGCTCGGCTTCTTTGGCATCAAAAACAACCTTGCCGTCCGCCAACATAATGGTTCGGTTTCCAACCTCAAGAGCCTGAGCCATACTGTGCGTAACCATGAGGGTTGTCAATTTCTTAGTACCCACAATATCTTTTGTCAGATTAATAATAAAGGCTGCCGTCCGAGGGTCGAGAGCGGCGGTATGCTCATCGAGGAGAAGGATTTTGCTGGGAGATAGCACGGCCATAATCAAAGATATGGCTTGACGCTGACCGCCGGATAAAGAGCCGATGGGATCACGCAAGCGCTTTTCAACACCAAGGTGGAGGCGCTTAAGGTTATGGCAGAGATTTTCTCTGATCTCCTTATTAATAGCTCGAGAAAAATTGCGACTTTGCCCTCTTTTGAGAGCAAGTGCCAGGTTTTCTTCCACTGTGAGTTCGCCGCAAGTCCCCTTTAACGGGTCTTGAAACACACGGGCTATGAGATGAGAGCGTTTTGTGGGAGAGTAGTTTGTCACATCTTCTCCGTCAAATAAAATCCGACCCTTAGTTAAAGAGACATCTCCGGTGAGAGCACCTAAAAGAGTAGATTTTCCTGCTCCGTTACCGCCGATTACCGTAACAAATTCATTCTCATCCATGGTCAAAGACAGGCCGCGTAACACTTTTTTTTCAAGATTTGTTCCGGCATTAAATACAACATTGAGATCATCTAGGCGAATCATGGGTTAGGACCTTCGTATTTTTGAGGCGGCTTCTTTTTTGAGCTTTGGCAAAATCATTGCAAGCACAACAATAAGAGCTGTCATGAGATTAAGATCGGAGGGCTTCATAAAGTCGGCATTCAGAGCAAAGGCAATGGCCAATCGATACAAGATCGACCCGATGATACAGCCGATGATGCTGAAAATGACAAGACGAGGCGGGAGAATAACTTCACCAATGATCACCGAAGCAAGGCCGATAATAATGGTTCCGACACCCATATTGACATCGGCGAATCCTTGGGATTGGGCGAAAAGAGCGCCTGCAAAAGCAATAATTCCGTTGCTAAGGGCAATGCCTAAAAGAATCATAGATTTGGTTTTCACGCCTTGGGCTTGAGCCATAACGGGGTTGGCTCCCGTGGCTCGGATCGCAAGACCGATTTGAGATTGCAAAAGCCAATAGACAACAAAACCAATAATAAAAACAGCCGCAAAGCCAAAGACTAAGACCGCAACATTATGGTCTCCGAAAAAGGATTCAAATGACGTGAAAACCGTTTCCTCATAAAGCATGGCAATGTTCGGTCGATCCATAATGCGTAAGTTAATAGAGTAAAGAGCCGTCATAGTTAAAATGGAGGCAAGGAGGGATAAGATCCCGAAGCGCACGTTTAAATAAGCTGTAACAATGCCCGCAAGGGTTCCGCCAAAGAAAGCAATGAGGGTGGCAAGCCAAGGATTCATACCCGCAACAATCATGGTAGCAGCGATGGCTGCTCCCAAGGGGAAGCTTCCGTCGGCCGTTAGATCGGGGAAGTCTAAGACCCGAAAAGACAAGTATACACCGATGGCAACAAGGGCAAAAATTGTCCCCAGTTCAACAGCGCCAAGGAATTGTAAGAGGTTCATGCAAGCTCCAAGTTTCTATAAAATAGTAAAAATCAGTCTAAGGGCTTTTTGCCCGTGATGCACGGAAAAAATGTTGTAATCCTTTGCATTTTATCTTTCTTTCGGTCAGAATGAAAAATATAGATTTTTTATAAAGGTTTTTTGGGAATAATGAAGAAGTTTCTTATGCGTTTTTTAGCAACCGTCGGTTTTATCACCCTTTTACCCCTTATTATTTTATTAGGGATGAAGCTGTTTCAGGCTAAAACAATGCCGGACTTGCCGACACAAACTGTTCTAACCCTTGACCTTGGGGAGAATTTTCCCGAATCTCCTGCTCTGAAAGGCTTGCAACAAATTTTAACAGGGCCGACAACCACCTTCTTTGAGCTCTTGCGGGCTTTAAGTGCGGCAGAGCTTGACCCAAAGGTAAAAGGTATTGTGCTGCGTTTGAATGACCCTGCCCTTGGACTTGCCCAGCTAGAGGAACTGCGCGAGGCCCTTATGACTTTCAGAAAGAACGGTAAATTTGTCATGGTTTACGCAGATACTTTTGGCGATTTATCTCCGGGCACAAAGAAATATTATTTGGCTTCTTGTGCGGATCAGATTTGGATGCAACCTTTTTCATCTCTTAATTTAACGGGTACTCAAGTGGATCAGCCCTTCTTTGGAAGTGTATTGAAAAAACTTGGTGTTTTGCCTCAAATTTCAACCCGTAAAGAGTATAAAAACGCCTATGCTTCTTTGACCGATTCAAAAGCCTCCGATGCTAATAAAGAAGCAACCACCAACCTTCTCCAACGGTTACATGATAAGTTAATGGCGGATATCACAGAGGGTCGAGAATTATCTGCAACGGCCTTGCAAGAGGTGACTCGTGACAATCCTATGATGAGTGATCAGGAGGCTAAAACCAATCACTTTATTGATCGACTCGGGTATATTGACGAGTTTAAACAAGCGGCTCTTGATAAAGCATCCGCCGAGGGAACGGCGCAATCAAATGCTGACAAAAAGGATCTAAAAAAGGCTCCTGCTTTTGTTTCCATACACTATTATAGCGCTCTTGTTAATGAAGCCCTTGCGCCGCAAGAAGAGAAAATCGCGCTTATTTACGGGGTGGGAGCCGTCTTGCAAGATGATAAAGAAGGCGGCGGTTTGATGGGGCAGTCTTACATTATGGGGGCCGATGAAACGCGTCGTAGTTTTGAAGAGGCTTTAAAAAATCCTCAAATTAAAGCCGTCGTTTTTCGTATTGATTCCCCCGGAGGTTCTGCGGTGGCTTCGGAAACCGTTCGTCGATTAATTCATATTGCCCAAGATCAAGGCGTGCCTGTTGTGGCTTCTTTAGGGAATGTTGCGGCCTCCGGAGGGTATTGGTTTGCAGCACCGTGCAAGAAAATTTTGGCGAAAAATATGACGATTACGGGCTCTATCGGTACGATCGGGGGAAAAGTTGTTTTTCGGGAGCTTCTTGAAAATTTTGACGTTAACATCAGCACCATGGCTGTTGGCGAAAACGGATCTTTGTGGTCTCCTTTAACCGCTTATACGGACGATCAACAGCGCCATATTGATCGAACCATGGATCTGTTATATGCGCGTTTTATAGAGATTGTTGCCCAAGGGCGCGGCCTGTCTTTAGATCATGTCGGTGAAATTGCAAAAGGACGCGTGTGGACGGGCGAAGAAGCCAAAACCTTTGGGCTCGTTGATGAGATCGGAGGTTTGAGGGAAGCCTTTGCAGCGGCAAAAGAACTTGGCGGTATTGCGGCCAAAAACCCTTATGAAATTGTGGTTTATCCACGACCTAAAACGGTTTTGGAGAACTTGCAACAAGCGCTCTTGGGAAAGTCTTCCTTTAGTGTGGTTTGGAAAAATATAACGCAACTCTTTGCGCACTTTAAGCTTCTTTTGTCCGGCGATATTAAACTTATGGCATCGGAAAACGGAGCTTAAGAGGAATACTTTTTTCTATTTATTCCATGGCATCAGAGCTAAGAGTTTTGCCATACCGCACCAGCCTGTAAAACCGGCAAAGGCCATACCGAGTCCGGCAAATCCGCTTAGTAAAAACCAACTTGAAGAAACAACAAATCCAAGGATAACACCAACGAGGACAATAATTCCGGCGGCAAGAAGGACTTGGCGCTCTAGGGGGATGCTCTTTTTCTCATTGCTTTCAACGGGGAAATTATTTTGCATCCAGCCGTCAATACCGCCTGTTAAATTATAAAGGTTATCTTCTTTACCTTCTGCGTTTAATTTTTCACAAGCCATCAAAGACCTTCGACCGGATTTGCATTGGAGAACAAGGCGCTTGCCTTCGTGAGCGGGCATAGAGGGGTGTGATAAGGACACTTCGGACAGCGGTAAATTAATAGCCCCTTTAATATGGTGTTGCTTGTATTCAATGACTTCGCGAACGTCTACCAGAACAACTTCTCCCGCCTCAAGCCATTTTTTCAGTTCAAGGGAAGTGGCGGCTTGGATGGTGGGTTTCATGGGTATACCTATTTCAAAGAGTGTTTTATTTATAATACAAAGGAAAAGAGCTCTCGTATAGGGGGCGTATAAAAAAAGGCTCCCTAAGGAGCTCTCTATTTTCTAAGATTGAACTTAAGCATTCTCTTTTAAATGTCGGGTAAGATTAACAAGAGTCTCGCACATTTTTAGGTGATGCGCCAAGTCAATACCGACGGTTTGTTGGTGATTAAAGGTGATCCCGTTGAGAGCAGCCAAGGCATAGCGGACAGCCTCAAGTGTGGTTGCTTTTTCCTCCGGGGGCATGGATAAAGAGGGGGATATTTTTTGAGGGTCCTCTTTTAAAAAAGCACTCTGTGTTGAAGAGGAGGCAATGCTCCTTGTTGAAGAAGAGGCGGCAGGGGAGTGCGAATCTTCTTTTTTGCTTTTTCGTTCACCCTTTCCCTTTCCTTTATAAGGGGCGTCGTCGATTACCGCAACGGTAAGGGCATCCGGGTTATAGGCATCGCTTCTGATATAAGCTAAGGCACGTTCAAGGTCATCACCGGTAAGACTTGTGTGCAGATGCGGCATCTCAAAGCCGGGAATCTTTGCACTGTTAAGATCAAGTCGTTGGAGGGAGGTAAGGCGTCCAAGGGCTTTGGGAGCATGATCTCCAAGATGCAGAACTTTTAACTGCGTGAGATCTGCAAAAAGAGACGTTAAATCAAGTTTTGTGTGGGAGCAATGGAGATTTAACTCCTCAAGCTGTGTCAAGCGATTCAAACCTGTGTGACGGACGTAATCCCCTTTGCGCATATGGGTAAGGGTAAGGACTTTCAGGGACGGTAAGTCTCCTAAGTCAGAGGGGAGAAGTTCTCCGTTACCTAAGGAGAGTGTTAACGTCTTAAGCTGTTTTAAGGCAGAAATGCCCTCCGGAATTTCCGTTAAAAAGGAGCCGACTGTTAGGTCTGTTAAGCTTGGAAAGCGGTATAGGGCTTTTGGAAGGACGCCGTTGTGCATGTCTAAATCGACCGTTGTAAGGGGCGTCGTGGCATCACCCGAGAGGAGAGATTCCTGCCTTTTGCCATAGTCTCTTTTTTCACTAGCATCCTCCTCTTGCCACTGTTCCTTAAAGTCTGCCCATTCTCTCCTGCCATAATCATCCCCTTGGGTTTTAAGGAAATCTTGAAGGGCTTTAAAGTTTTTAACGTGAAAGCTGTCGTTGAAGACCAACTCAAACGTCGTTAATTCGGATGAAACAGAAAAGCGTTCAAGGCTTTCAAGGTCGGCAATGCTCCGTGGAATCACGGCACAGTTTTCACCACGCTTTCCAAGATGTAAGGAGGTTAACCCTTGAAAGACTGTGAAGAAGTCATGGGCTTCTTGGAGACTTGAAAAGTTCATAAGAGAACAGTTAAATGACAGGCGTTCTAAGCCCGTTAACTTTTTCAAAAAGGCGGGAACGCGTCCTATTGTCGCATGGACAATAGTGAGGTCTCTCAAGTGATCCATGGTTCCTAAGGAGTCGGGCAAGACATCCCATGTTGCAATGGAAAGCCGTAAGGTTTTTAGCTGTTTCAAACATGAAATAGTTTCAGGAATTTTCGTTAGATAATTTCCTAAATTTAATCTTATAACATGGGATAGAGAGTTTAGAACGAAAGGGCTTAAAGAAGAGTAACAAGGCCATCGAAAGGTAATGCTTGCCGGATCTTTATGAAGGGGGCTGCCTTTATCGTCCACGGCTTCTTGATAGCTGTGTATGGCACTATTTAATTCTTCAAAGGGGGTTACGTCTTCTTGGTGTCTGCTTAAACTTGATCCGGTACTAGCCTGTGCTGAAAAGGTGAGGGCTGTAAAAATAGCAAAGGTTTTAAATAACATAATTCTTATTTTCCTTATAGTGGAATTAGTGCGAAAGCAAAAGATATAGAGTGTAGCGCTGTTTTGTCAACAAAAAGAACTTACAGTTTTATTTAAATAAGAAACAAGGTGGCCAGTCCTAAAAAGAGGGCATAACCGAGCACGTCGGTTGTGGTGGTGAGAATAGGGCCGGCACTAATGGCGGGATCGAGGCCAAAGCGACTGATAATAATAGGAAAAAGTGTTCCGGCAAAAGAAGCCCATAACATATTACACATTAAGGAGACCGTTAAAATGATGCCAAGACCCATGTTGTCAATCCAAAGCCCTGCAATTCCTCCCAAAATCAGAGCACAAAAACCACCGGTCATGAGGCTCACGCCTAATTCTTTTCGAACGGCTCTCCAAGTGTCTTCTTCTAAAAGACTGCGAGTGGCAAGGGCGCGTACAACGACGGTCACGACTTGCATGCCCGAGTTACCGCCCATGGCCGCATTGATGGTCATCAAAAACGAAAGGGCTGTTATTTGTTGGATAGAGGCTTCGAATTTGGAAATCACGTACGAGGCGATAAGGGTATTTACCAGGGTAATCAGCAACCACCTTGTGCGCCAATAAGCCGTGGTGGAGGCAGGAGCATAAAAATCCGATTCACCGCGCACTTTATGCATGTGAAGCATGTCTTCTTCGGCTTCTTCTTCGACAACATCCACCACGTCATCGACGGTGACCATACCGATAACGCGACCGCTGCTACTGATAATAGGCGCCGAAACGAGGGCATAGTGTTTAAAGGCTTGAGCGACTTCTTCTTGATCCGACGTGTCCGGAAAAGCGTGGGTGTCCGTTAGCATAATATCGGATACAAGGGTCGAAGTTTCATGGCGCAAGAGTTGATTTAGCGGGATTTTTCCAAGAAGGTGATAACGGGGATCAACCACGAAAATATCATAAAAGAAAGAGGGTAACTCTTCTTGATTTCCTTTGATATAGTCACTGACTTCTTTAAGGCTCCAATGGGCGGGAACGCAAACGATTTCCCGTTGCATTAAGCGCCCTGCGCTTTTCTCGGGATAGCGCAAAACACGCTCGAGGGTGGAGCGCTCTCCTGCCGGAATTTTCTGGAGAATCGCATGAATCAGTTCTTCATCCAGCATTTCAAGAAGGCTTATGGCGTCGTCGCTGTCCAAGTGTAAAACAGCTTGAGCAATTTGCTTAATGCTGAGAAGCTTTATGAGTTCAAGTTGGAGAGCCGGATCAACATCAACAAGGGTTTCCGGATCCAAATCATCTTTAATGAGTTGAAAAAAAGGCTCGCGATAACGAGCCTTCAGGTGGTTAATAAGGTCGGCAATATCTGCTGCGTGCAACGGCGCAAGGTATTCTAAGACAAGTCTTGCTTCGTGGCGGTCTAAAGCCTCTTCGACTGTATCTCTAAGCTGAGCAGAAATACCAAAACGCACCCCGTCGGCAGATTCATGGAGGGTGTTAATCCCTTCGTGTTCTCCCGAGTCGGAAGGATCTCGGTCGGTGTGCGGTTGCTTCGGGTCATTTCCTGTTTCAGTATTCATTTATCGGCCTTTTTTTAAGAACGCTATCCGCAAACCTTTGTGGTAAAAGGAAGCATGCTTCCGCCTTTGTAGTCTTCATGGCGCTGTGCATCTACAGAAGCAACGGCAGTCATATTTACAATAGCGCGCACGGTTGCAGCTGTTGTTAAAATATGAGCCGAGGCATCAAGTCCCAGTAATATAGGGCCGATGGGCTGAGCATCCGCCAAAGTTTTTACCAAGTTAATGGCAATGTTCGCGGCATCAATATTAGGCATTATAAGCATGTTTGCTTGCCCTTGGAGGCGTGAATTCGGAAAGTTATCCTTGCGGATGGCTTCAATTAAAGCAGCATCTCCGTGCATTTCGCCGTCAACTTCAAGGTCGGGAGCACATTTATGGATGATTTCAACAGCTTCGCGCATTTTACAAGTTGCGGGGGTATCGCTTGTGCCAAAATTTGAGTGAGATAACAAAGCGATTTTGGGCTCCAAGGCAAATTGACGCATTTGCTCTGCGGCGAGAAGGGTGATCTCGGCAAGCTCCATGGCGTTCGGATCTTTATTAACATAACCGTCAGCAAAGAAAAAGATGCCTTTGTTCATAGACATAATGCTGACCGAAGCAGGGGAGGTAATGCCGTGTTTTAAGCCGATCATATCGCGAATAATTTCCAAATGATGGCGGTAGCGGCCGACGGCACCGCAAAGCATACAATCCGCATCACCCAAGGTGACCATCAAAGCGGCAATAACAGATGTATTTGTTCTGACAATAGTTTTTGCAAAATCGGGAGAAACACCGTGTCGTGCCATTTTATTGTGGTAGGTTTGCCAATAGGTTGCAAAGCGCGGGTCATCCTCGGGATCGACAAGTTCCACCTCTTTACCAAGGCGCATACGAAGGCCAAGTTGTTCGATACGAGATTCAACCACACGGCGACGGCCGATTAAAATAGGCATGCCAAGGCGTTCGTCAAGGACAATTTGTGCAGCCCTTAAGACGCGTTTATCTTCGCCGTCCGCATAGGCTATACGTTTTTGGTGGGCTTTTGCCGCGGTAAAAACAGGCTGCATGGCCATGCTGGAGCGATAAATATATTGGCTAAGATGTTGTTTATAGGCTTCGATGTCCCCAACGGGGCGGGTTGCTACGCCGGAGTCTTGTGCGGCTTTGACAACGGCAGGGGCAATATGAATCATCAAACGAGGGTCAAGGGGTTTGGGAATTAAATAATTGGGGCCAAACTTAAGGTCTTCCGATTCGTAGGCATTGGCCACAATATCTGTTGCTTCTGCCTCTGCTAAGTCCGCAATGGCTTTAACGCAGGCAACCTTCATTTCATCATTAATGCAGGTGGCTCCACAGTCCAAAGCCCCGCGGAAGATAAAGGGAAAGCACAAAACATTATTCACTTGATTGGGAAAATCCGAACGTCCTGTTGCAACAATCGCATCAGGGCGTGCTTTTTTTGCGACGAGGGGATTAATTTCAGGGTAAGGATTCGCCAAGGCAAAGATCAAAGGATTTTTTGCAAACTTCATAATCATTTCTTCGCTCAATACATTGCCGGCGGAGAGTCCCAAAAAGAAGTCAACGCCTTCAACAACATCCCCCAGTTTGCGAGCAGAGGTTTCCCGAGCGTAACGGGCTTTGTATTTATCAACGTTATCGCGGCCTTTATAAATCACGCCCTTACCGTCGCAAACCGTTACATTCTCACGCTTTAAGCCCATGGTAATGAGCAAGTCAAGACAGGCGAGGGAGGCAGCCCCGCCCCCGGAAGCCACAACTTTAATGTCTTCAATTTTCTTATTTACAACTTTAAGGCCGTTTGTAACGGCGGCTGCAACGATAATAGCCGTGCCGTGTTGATCGTCATGAAAGACGGGAATATTCATGCGTTCTTTGAGTTGACGCTCCACTTCAAAACATTCGGGTGCTTTAATATCTTCGAGGTTAATGGCGCCAAAAGTCGGCTCAAGGCTGGCAATAATATCAACCAGTTTATCGGGATCATTTTCACCAATTTCAATATCAAAAACATCAATGCCCGAGAACTTCTTAAAGAGGACTGCTTTTCCTTCCATCACAGGTTTTGACGCAAGCGGGCCGATATTCCCAAGACCAAGCACTGCCGTTCCGTTGGAAATGACCGCAACCATATTGGCTCTGCCCGTATATTCCGCGGCTTTGAGAGGGTTTTTAGCAATTTCTTCACAAGGGGCCGCCACACCGGGGGAATAAGCAAGGGCTAAGTCCCGTTGGTTTGCCATGGGTTTTGTGGGTTGGATGGTTAGCTTCCCGGGTTTTGGAGAACGGTGGTAATCAAGGGCGCTGTCGTAGAGGTTTTTATCCATAAAAATTGCCTGTCATTTTGTCTGTTAATAAGGAGAATCTATTTCAGTCTATCATATAAGGAGTCTTACTTGAAGGGGGCTAGACGTAAGTGAAAAATCGTTAAGCTTTTTTTAACGGTTTTTATTTTATAGAAAAGAGTCTTGTTTCGGGCGAACATTTTGTTGACACAGGGCGGAATTTCTCTTATAAGGGGTGTATTGTTTAATGTTATTGGAGTCTTTCTGTTATGAAAAGAACTTTTCAACCCAGTGTTCTTGTTCGCAAACGTCGTCACGGTTTTCGCTCACGCATGGAAACGGCTTCCGGTCGTGCTGTGATTAATCGTCGTCGTGCAAAAGGTCGTGCGCGTCTATCAGCCTAAGGCTTTTAGCTTTAGGTAACTCCCGTGATTCAACTTTTTAGTTTAAAAAAGAATTCTCATTTTAAAATTGCCATGAATAAAGGGCAAAAATGGGTCACAAAATCTTTTGTTCTTATTGTTTGTCCTTTGTCTGAAATTGAGATTCTGAAAGACAATAATGAGCGGATCGGTTTTGGTATCGTTGCCTCTAAGAAGGTGGGTAATGCCGTTTGCCGTAATAAAGCAAAACGCCGCTTGCGAGAGATTATCCGAACGCATTTGCCGGCCTTTGGAAAACAAGGGTATTTGTACCTTTTTATTGCCCGAAAAGAAATCCTGACCTATGAATTCGCGGAACTCCCTAAGGACTTAAAATGGTCTCTGGGACGGATTCCGCACCCATGATGAATCTTCTGATAATTTTACGCAAATTGACAACCTTTTTAGCTCGGCATTTAGATCAACTGCTGAGCCTTTGCATGAAAGGGATAATTGTGCTATATCGGACAGGTATTTCACCGTTTCTTCCCGCGAGGTGCCGCTTTTTGCCGACGTGTTCGGCTTACGGTCTTGAAGCGGTGGATACCCACGGTTTTATAAAGGGAACGGCTTTGCTTTTTAAACGTATTGTGCGATGCCATCCTTGGGGAAGTTCGGGGGTTGATCCCGTTCCCCCTAAAAAGAATACCGACTACAGAGAATAGATTAACAATAGAGAGCTTTTAAAATGCAACAACCGGACGGTGATAATACAAAAAATATGGTCATAGCCATGGTCTTAACCTTGGCTGTTCTTGTGGGTTGGAGTGTCTTTTTTGATGCGCCTAAGGCGCCCCAAGAACCTCAACAGGCAGAGCAAACGGTTGACGGCTCAAAACCGACTCTTCCGGCGACTAACCGACCCGCTTTAGGCGATGCACCTGCGCTTCCAAATGGGGCGGGCATTGTTCCGCCAAAGACGGTTAAAGAAGTTATCGAATCAACGGCACGTTTGCAAATTGACACACCGTCTTTATCCGGCTCTATTCGGTTAAAGGGAGGGCGTTTGGACGATTTGACCTTTAAAAAGTATAATGAGAAAGTAGACAAAACCGGTAAAAATATTACATTGCTTTCTCCCGATCAAACGGAGCAACCGTATTTTGCCGATTTTGGATGGCTCTCGAGTGCGTCGTCTATTATTAAGGTTCCCGATGCCGATACCCTTTGGCAAGCCGAAGGAAATGCAGTTTTAACGGTGGATCGTCCCGTCCGTTTGACATGGGAAAACGGTCAAGGTTTAACTTTTGAGCGCGTTATTTCCGTTGATGAAGATTATCTCTTTACCGTTAAGGATCAAGTGCGTAATGCAAGCGCCCAAGATGTTTCTTTGTATGCTTACGCCATGATTACTCGGGATGAAGTCAAGGAAGTCTCTAGCTTTTTTATTCTCTTTGAAGGGCCTATCGGTTACCTTGGCGATAAGTTGATTGAGCATAAATATGATGATTTGAATGAGGGGCAAAAAACCCATAATGTAACGGGGGGCTGGGCCGGATTTACCGATAAATATTGGCTAACGGCTTTGATCCCGCCCCAAGACATGGCGTCTAAAGTGACTTATCGCCACGTCATGAATGCTTCAAAGCATCGTTACTTTACAGACTATATTAGCCCTGCTTTTGCTCTAAAAGCCGGTCAGTCTATTAACTTTACCAACCATTTCTATGCAGGTGCAAAAGTATTGGCTTTGTTAGATTCCTATGAAGAAAAATTAGGTATCAAGCACTTTGACTTAGCCGTTGATTTCGGTTGGTTTTACTTCTTAACCAAGCCTATTTTTCATGTTCTGACTTATACAAAAGATTATCTTGGAAACTTTGGGTTGGCGATTCTATTGCTTACCGTTGTCTTAAAGCTTTTGTTCTTTCCGTTGGCTAATAAGTCTTATCGTTCTATGGCTCGTATGAAACAACTTCAGCCTAAAATGGCCAAGTTAAAAGAGCTTCATAAAGATGATAAAATGGCGATGAACCAAGCGTTGATGAATCTGTATAAAAAGGAAAAAGTAAACCCTATGGCCGGGTGTTTGCCTATGATTATTCAGATTCCCGTTTTCTTTGCCCTTTATAAGGTTTTATTTGTGTCTATCGAAATGCGCCAAGCACCGTTTTATGGCTGGATTAAAGATTTGTCTGCGCCTGATCCGACAAGCCTGTTTAACCTGTTCGGTTTGCTTCCGTATGATGTCCCGAGCTTCCTTCAAATTGGGGCTTGGCCCTTAATTATGGGGGCGACAATGTTTATGCAACAACGCTTAAACCCTGCACCGACGGATCCCATGCAAGAAAAGATGTTTATGTTGATGCCGTTAATTTTCACGGTAATGCTGGCCTCTTTCCCTGCCGGTTTGGTAATCTATTGGGCGTGGAACAATACCCTTACCATCGCACAGCAATGGACCATCATGCGTATGGAAGCTAAACGGACGGGTTCTAAATAAATGGATCAAGATCCTTTAGAAACGGCTTTGGAAACGGAGGGCAAGTTAACGCCCGAAGAAATTCAGGAGCGAGCAGAGACCCGGCAAAAGACAAGCCGGCTTTTTGAACATCCCTGTACGTTTGTGACGTCGGTTTATGATTTGAAAACCTTGCCCCCCCAAGATTGGCCCGAAATTGCTTTTGCAGGACGTTCTAATGTCGGCAAATCCAGTCTTATTAATGCCGTTTTTAAAAAGAAGGGTTTGGCAAAAGCCTCTAATACCCCCGGTCGCACCCAATGTTTAAACTTTTTCCAAATGGATACGCATCTTCATGTGGTGGATATGCCGGGGTACGGTTATGCGAAGGCGCCTAAGGATTTAGTCGATAGCTGGAATAAAATGCTACGTCTTTACCTTAAGGGGAGAGTTCAACTTAAGCGTGTTTTTCTTCTTATTGATTCTCGTCACGGCCTTAAGGCCAATGATATAGAGATCATGGATATGTTGGATGAAGCCGCTGTGTCCTATCAAGTCATCTTAACAAAAATTGATAAGATCAAACCGCCGGCCGTTCAAAAGCGTGTCCAAGAGGTGCAAGATACGGCACCAAAGCATCCCGCACTCTATCCGGAAATCCTTGTGTCAAGCTCTGAAAAAAATGCAGGACTTGAGGATATTCGGTATGCCGTCGGCCGCGTGCTTCTTTGATTTTCTAAAGCAGGGTGACGGTGTCTAGGTCAGGGCTTCTTGGATTTAGAGACTAAACTTAGAATGATTTTTCATAAAAAAAAGGTGCTTTTACGCACCTTTTCTTCATTAATATCCGTCGCGTTCCATACGCTTGCGTAGTACTTTACGCATGCGGCGGGCTGCTTCGGCTTTTTCGCGTTTGCGGCACTCAGAAGGCTTTTCGAAATGCTTTCTGAGCTTCATTACGCGGAAGACACCTTCGCGTTGCAATTTCTTTTTCAAGATACGCAAAGCGTGGTCTACATTATTATCGCGAACAGTAATGAGCATGGGCGCTCACTTCCTTTCTAATAAATGCCCTAAAAAAAGGGCAAGGTTAATTTAATACTTGAAGGGCAAAATAGGCTATTTAACCCTTAAGCACACTGCACTATAATACCTAGTATAACATAAAGAAAGAAAAAAGTCATGTCCGATACAATCCATTGTCCGGAAACGCAAGATCTTATCATCACTCATATGTTGAATTATGTACCGAAACTAGGTTGGACTCTAGAATCCTTGAGGCAAGGCGTAATAGATGCCGGTTATAAAGAGGGGGATGAATATCGGGCTTTTCAAGGTAATACGGATAAGGTTCTTGAACATTATCTTTCAATGATTGATAGGCAAATGACGGCGCGTTTAGGAGAGGTTGATTTGCTTTCTATGCGTGTGAAAGACCGTGTTGCAACAGCTGTGATGGTGCGTTTACGTCTCTTGGAAAAGAACAAGGAAGCCGTTCGTCAAAGCTTGCGATATCTGCGTCACCCGACGCGGACGTCCCTTGCATTGAAAGGGCTTTATAATACGGTTAATGCCATTTGGTACGCGGCAGGAGATACGGCGACGGATTTTAATTTTTATACAAAACGTACTCTTTTGGCCGGGGCTTATTCGGCAACGCTATTTTATTGGTTGGATGATAACTCGGAAGATTGTATTAAAACCAGAGCTTATTTAAGTCGCCGTCTTGATCAAGTTATGAAACTCCCTAAGTTAAAAAGCCAATTAAAGGACGGTTTTTCTTTATTGCTAAAAAAAATAGGTATATGATCGTATGTAACAGATTAGAAGAAAAAAAATAAAAAAACAGGGAATTCAAAAATGATAAAATCTTCTTTACAGTATATAACCCTTCTTACTGTAGCGGCTCTTATTTCCGTTACGGGAGCTTTTGCCGAACCGCCGGTTGCTCATTCGACCCCTCCCGCTACCATCAATGAAAAAGACGAAAATGAAAACTATCTTTGGGAGCCTTACTCTATTCCTGAAGATGAGGAAATGCGCTCGGGGAAATCCCGCGAGGATTGGGCGCTTCAGAAAATGACTTTTCAACCTGATATTTTCTATTATCACAGAGAAACAAAAACCCTTTGGAAACAAAGAGCGCTACCTTCTTTTTCAATGACTAAGCCTGCTAATCGTAGCTCGCATCGGGTTCCTGTAAAGACCGACTCATAGGAGTTGAAGTGAAAAATCTAAGAAAAAATTTTCTATTGTGCGACATTATTAATAGGTGTAAGGAAGAGGTTTTGTTATCTGAAGATTAAGCTCATTTTAGAGGAGAGGAAAATGCGTAGGATAAGTTCGGTAAAGTTTTCAGCGGCTCTTGGACTTTTCTTAGGAGGATCGCAACTTTGTTTTGCTTCATTTTATGAGGAAATTTATAGAGATTCTACCGGAAATTTTTGGCGTCCGTGTGCTGTTGATTGTGAAGATTTTGAGAATTGTGCAGAGGATGCAAGGCAAAACGGTCTCCCTTTAAAAAAGAGGTTGAGTATGCGACCTGATTTTTCTCTCTATAATCCCGAGACAGGTGTTGTGTGGCATCGCATTTATCCGGCGCCGGTTTTCGGCTTTGAGGAAAGAACAGAGGAAGAAGAGTAGGAAGGGCGAATTTTTTCTTTGTTGAAAAAACCTTTCGGAACCCCTTGATTTTAGGGCGTTAGCCCTGTATAAATCTAATAAGAAAATGGGTGCGTAGCTCAGCGGGAGAGCACTACGTTGACATCGTAGGGGTCGCCGGTTCAATCCCGGCCGTACCCACCATTTCTTTTCTATTTATATTGAAAAAATAACCCCTATATTTTTTTTTTATAATCCTTATGAAGTAAGAATCAGGAAATGTTTTAGGGTTATGTCAACACAAGGCGCCGGTTACTTTGCCTATACTGATAGGTGAGGAACTGCAGGAACAAAGATCAGCGCAAAAATAAACGGCTATATTAAAATTTGAGCTCAAGATGCAGTTTCATCCGATTAAAATTTTTGTGGTGGCTAACGGTGTGAAGCGTTCCATCCGTTCCAATCACATGATAACGAATCCCCCTCTCCAAAGGAGTCTCTAAAATTGTATCCACGGTATAAAGCTTCATTAATTCATTCTCGAATTCACTCGGTTCAAGCTCCTTACCATCAAAATCTGCAACGGTTTCCCCGCAGTCTACGTTCGTGATAGCAGCTTTAAAACCATGTTTTTTAAGCACACACCAAGAGCCGGGATTTGACGGACTTGCCGTTGCATCAAAACCTTCTAAGGGTTTTCCTCCAAAACAAGTGAATGCTTTTTGAATGCAAACCGGCATATTACTTTCGGAAAGGCGAATCACCTCAGGAGCCCAATCATTTACGATAGAGCCGACTACACCGGACATGACGCCTTTTCCCCAAATTTTTGGCACATCTCGACCATCCCATGAATCCTCCATCAATGTGTAGGCTATTTCAGAAATACCGGGTCTATCACCACCCCCTGCAACAATGTGCCCGATTCTCTCACGGGTTTCTGCATTAAAAATGGTCATACCACCATGGGGATTCCCATTTAGGAAGCGGTTCATCCAAGTACCTACAATACGATCAGCCGTGGCCTGAGGTTCCCTAGGTAAGCCTGTGCCATATTGAAACATGAGGGTTTCATTTCTAAAAGCTTTGACATGGTAATCGATATCGACCAATTGGACATCAGATAGTTCCCATTTATATCCGGTTTTAGATTCACCGGTGAGTCTTGTATGACAGCCCTTTGCATATATTGGATGATCGAAGGAAAAGATGTCAGAAATCAAAGAGTTATCTGATGCAAATGTTTGGTGTGCTAGAAAAATATTTGCAGCTACAGTAAGATATTTTAAAGTTTTCATAGTTTTCTCCTTAGTAATAATACTATTATCCTAGATATCACTTTGACACTAAGTGCGCTTTTTGATTCTTCAATGAAAAAATGTATATTTAGGATGATCTTATCACATCCGATTGGGTAATTTGAAGATATTTCTTTAAAATAACCCATTGATATTCTTTTTAAAAGTGCAAAAGAAAACCCCGCTTGAGGGCGGGGTTTGAAATCCTTTTTCGGACTTAGTTTTAAAAAAAACTTAATCTTCAAAGGGGGGTTCGGGTTCATCATTTTTGATGCTGTTACCGGTTTCCGGCAAGCTCTGAGAATCTTCGGTATGATCGGAACTTTCAACAGGGGCATCCCCTTCAATTGTATTTTCATCGATTTCCTCTTCCTGCAGGCCGTCGGCGGCGATGCGGGCAACGGAGACAACGGTTTCGTCCTTGGCAATTCTAAAGAGGGTGACGCCTTGGGTGGAGCGCCCTGCGATTCTTACATCATCAATGGTAAAGCGAATGAGTTTGCCCCCATCGGTCACAAGCACAAGATCGTCGCCTTCTGCCGTGATAAAGGATCCGGCAACCTCACCGTTTTTCGACGTTAAGGTCATATTGGAAATACCAAGACCGCCTCGACCGCTAACACGATATTCGTAAGCAGAAGTGCGCTTTCCAAAACCCTTTGTGGTAGCTGTTGTGATGAATTGCTCTTGTTTTTCAAGCTCGGTAAAACGTTCCGGAGAGAGAAGAGTACCGCTACCTGTCTCGCCGGATTCATCGCTTCCGGCTTCCTCATCACCACCGCGTTTTTGACGGGAAAGGCGAAGGTAAGCATCACGCTCTTCCATGGTAAAAGTCACGTGGTCGAGGATAGAAAGAGAAATAACTTCATCCTTAGGCGCAAGCTTAATACCGCGCACACCCGTTGAGTTTCGGCTTGCAAAGACGCGTAAGGTTTCAACACTAAAGCGGATGCACTTTCCTTTTAAGGTGGTGAGCAAAATGTCTTGATCAGGATCACACATCTTAACGGCTACAAGCTGTTCGTCGCCGTCCAATTTCATGGCGATTTTACCGTTGGCGCGGACATTCAAGAAATCCTCAAGGGCATTTCGGCGCACGCTACCGGAGCTTGTGGCAAAAATAATGCTTTTGTTTTCGAGGTCTTTAGACTCGCCAACGATGGGCATGATGGTTGAAATTTTCTCGTCTTGATCGATGGGCAGAAGATTGACCATCGCTTTACCCAAAGAAGTCGGTGACCCCAAGGGGAGCTTATACACTTTCATCACATGGGCTATGCCCTTGTTGGTAAAGAACAAAATCGGGGTGTGGGTATTGGCCACAAAGATTTCACTGACCACATCTTCGTCACGGGTGGACATACCTGAACGGCCTTTGCCGCCGCGTTTTTGCGCACGGTAGGTCGCCAAGGGAACGCGCTTAATATAGCCGTTTTGGCTTACGGTGACGACCATGTCTTCTTTTTGAATGAGGTCTTCCATGTCGATGGTCAGTTCAATATCCGCAATTTCAGAGCGTCTTGGCGTGGCGAAGTTCTCTTTAATCTCTTTGAACTCGTCCGTCATAATGCCGAAAATGCGTTCGCGGGAAGCCAGAATTTCAAGGAAGTCTTTTATTTGAGCCACAATTTCTTCAAGCTCATTGGCGATCTTTTCACGCTCAAGACCTGTTAGACGGTGAAGTTTGAGTTCCAGAATGGCTCGAGCTTGGGCTTCCGACAAACGGTAAGTGCCGTTGCTAATTTTATGACCGGGTTCGTTCACAAGTTCGATCAAAGGCGCAACGGAATCGCAAGGCCACTTGTGGGAAAGTAAAGCTTCTCTGGCTGCTTGAGGGTCTTTAGCCCCTTTAATCATGGCGATGATTTCATCAATATTGGCAACAGCGACGGCCAGACCGATTAAAATGTGAGCGCGGCGTTGGGCTTTAGCAAGCTCATACTTGACGCGGCGGACAATAACTTCTTCGCGGAATTGGATGAATGCCTTAATGATTTCACGTAGATTCATTAATTTTGGCTGCCCTTGGTCAAGGGCCAGCATGTTTACGCTAAAGGATGTTTGAAGCGGCGTATGGCGGAAGAGTTGGTTTAAGACCACTTCGCCGACGGCATCGCGCTTAAGTTCGACGACAACCCGAACGCCGTCTCTGTCGGATTCATCACGAAGGTCGGAAATACCTTCAATAATTTTATTTTTAACCACTTCGGCCATGCGCTCAACCATGCGCGCTTTGTTCACTTGAAAGGGGATTTCAGTAATGATAATGGCGTGGCGGTCTTTGCGAACTTCTTCAAAATGGGTTTTTCCCCGCATCATCACCGAACCGCGACCTGTTTGAAAAGCGGAGGTTAAACCGGCTTTTCCAAGGATCAACGCGCCTGTCGGAAAGTCAGGGCCTTTTATGTGCTCCATGAGTCCCTCAACGGTGATACCGGGATTTTCTACATAAGCACAGCATGCATCTAAAAGTTCGCCCAAGTTATGGGGCGGAATGTTTGTGGCCATCCCGACGGCAATACCGCCGGCACCATTGGCAAGCAGGTTAGGGAAACGTGCGGGTAAAACAATAGGTTCGTGTTCGCTTTCATCATAGTTGGGGCGAAAATCAACGGTGTCTTTATCGATATCATCCAGTAATGAACGCGCAACTTTTGCAAGGCGTGCTTCCGTATAACGAGAGGCCGCGGCAGGATCGCCGTCCATGGAACCAAAGTTACCTTGGCCGTCAATTAAAGGCACTCGCAAAGAGAAATTTTGAGCCATACGAACCATCGCATCATAAATGGCCATATCACCGTGGGGGTGGTATTTTGCCATGACGTCACCCGTAACACGGGCGGATTTACGGTAGGGTTTGTTAAAGTCAAAGCCGGATTCATTCATAGAGTGTAAGATACGGCGGTGTACGGGTTTTAATCCGTCTCGTACATCGGGTAAAGCCCGTGAGACGATAACGCTCATGGCGTAATCGAGGTAAGAGGTTTTCATCTCTTCTTCAATTGAAACACTGATAATGTCTTTTGTTAGTGTGTTTTCTGCGCTCACGAAGGGCCTCTATGACGTTGGTTAATCTTTAGGAAACAATAGAAGTGTAAGTCTTTAAAACGGGATGTCATCCTCTAGTTCCTGCGAGAGGTCAGGGGCGGTTTGCGCAGACGCTTGTCGACCGGAGGGGCCGAAATTTCCGGAGCTACCGCTAAAAGAGCCTTCGCCCATGGAATCACCTTCTCCGCCCTTACCGTCAAGCATAGTCAGTTCACCGCGATAACGTTGTAAAACAACCTCCGTCGTGTACTTTTCTTGTCCTTGCGGATCCGTCCATTTGCGAGTTTGGAGTTGACCTTCAAGATAAACCTTAGAGCCTTTGCGAAGATACTTTTCACAGACATCGGCCAAACGCTCATTGAACACAACAACACGATGCCATTCTGTTTTATCTTTGCGTTCACCGGATGTTTTGTCTTTCCAAGACTCGGATGTTGCAACGGAAAGTTGGACGATTTTCATGCCGTCGGCAGAGTGACGCACTTCCGGGTCACGACCCAAATTACCTACAAGAATTACTTTGTTGACGGAACCAGCCATGAAATACACCTTTTGTCTAATTTTATACTCCCTAATTTATAGAACATCCTTATCCCTCTGGCTAGGGAATTTTTAGACCGGTCGAACAAATCGCATAAAGGCGAAATCACAAAAGAAAATAGTAAAAGAGTGGAAAATTAAAGCGTTAACTTTTTGTTAACCTTTAGCCGATAGAAAGAAAACAGAACAGGTAGGTCCCTCATAAATGGCTGAAAATTTAGCAGGAAACAGGAAATCGATTGCTATAGGTGAGAATGACGTCGCACTCATCTTTAAAGAAGACGGCCATGTGGACCTATCTTTTCCCGAGATGACAGGAGATTACGTGCCGGAGCATGTTATGGCAGCTCTAGTGCTTTCCTACGCCGTGGTGGATGAGGATTTTTTTGCTCTTATTCAGGATCGTTTTGCACAGCAAGCAAGCGTAAACCTTGAGGAAGAGGTAGGGGCGACTTCTTCAAAAGGCGCAAGAACGGAAGAAGTTGAAGATGTGCTGTTTTCTAAAATAGCCGCTCCCCACCTCACTGTGGTCTCCTAAAGGGTTATATAAGTTTCGGAAGATTTCCGACAAAGTTTCCATAGGCTCAAAACAGGTTACAGAGTTCTAATAGCTTATGGGGTCTCTTACAGGAGAGAGACGCAAGAGAAGGGCAGGTCACTGTCCTTCTTTTTGTTTGGGGCTTATCGGGGGAGAGGCTATACAAGTTGCCCGTGGCCGATAATATCTATGAGGCCGATGATTTACGCCGATATACCGGGAGGCAAGGCTCCATACCCTGCTATCCCTGCTCGTAAACATAGCATGGATTCACTTCACCTTTATAGAGATCGTCACTTAATTCAAATAGTTCTTGCGTTTTATTCCCGCATTTTAGGGCTTAAAATGAATTTTTGACACAATTGAAACTTTCAAATATTAATAAATCAGAAACTTTTTTATGAAATAATTGATAATGTGGGACTTAATTAAGTTAGAACATAAGGATAGTAATATGAAAAGATCGATTTTAACTTCATTTCTAGTAATTGTCTTGTCCTCCGGATTAAGCCTCAAAGAGGCAAATGGTGTGGGATTAAGCGATTTAAAAGACGTTCTAAACGGTTTTGTAAAAAAGGGGGAAAAACATGTTTGTAAAGCAGGATCTCTTTTTAGTTTCCCGCCGAGAATAACACTTAGAAGCTTTAAGGGAGAAGGTTGTAAAAACTTTAGGGAAATTTTCTATTTCTCAAAAATGGTGTGCCAAGAAAAAGTCATAGGTTCCGACCTATATAAGGAATACAAAAAGTCTCAATGTTTTTCTAAGGGAACTGCCAAATGGGGAGAGATGACGCCTACTCAAGCAAAGGATAAACTCATTGAAGAATCTATTAAAAAAGGAACCGAGGTTTCAAAATTAATTGCAAACACCGCTTGTGTGGCTATTACCGGCGGTAGTATTGCGGTTCAACCGGAGTTATCTCCATTGATTATTGGGGCGTGTAGCGCAGCTAAAAAAGTCGGCCTATTTTAGGCCGATTACACAATCTCTTTAGAACTGCGGGTTAATTTGGGATGAAGCCACGCAAAGGGTCCTTTGAGCCTAAAATTTGGGCTCGGGGATTTCTTATGACCGGCTCAAATTACCTTGACAGTTTAGACTTATTGGCCGCAAATACTTTACCAAGTCCTTTCCGGTTTTTTCATCAGTTTCGTTTGAATAAGTCTTTAACGGATAAAAGTAGCTTTTACACGTTTTGATGTTAATAAATAAGTACTCCAAATTAGAAGGCCAATGGTAGTTTTAAGGAAATAAGAGGTTTGCGGTTCCGGGGATGTCTCTAAATAAAGCCGGATTGTAACCCAATGGTCCATAAGAGAAAATAGCAAATAACCTACATGTAATCCTATATAAAATTTGGGAAATATCTTTTTTTCATAAAGAAAAGAAAGATATTCAATGCTGAAAATATAATAATCGCTGTATTCAGCATAAGAGATAATATGATAAAAGGAACTTGAAAAGGATTAAACGTTTCTTGTGTTGTGTCTGCAATAACTAGCCAGTTGTTATAAGAAAGTATAATCGGTAGTGTTTCCCATAAATCTCTTAGTATAAAAATAGGAGAAAACAAAATGCCCGCTGAAAGTAGAATAAGCCATCCCCTGATAGGTTTCCCGGGTGTTACATTTTTATCAGCTAAAGGTTGTTTTGACGGGTTATATTGGTAGACCTTGATAGATAAAAATATAAAAAATAGAAACGAAATAAGAAACAAAATAAATAAAGGCCAGTTAATCGTGTCTTTTTTTTGTGGATGTATCCGATGATTCTGCGGTCTCGATAGGATCATTTTCATGAAGGGTCGAATTCTATTTCAATTTGTGATGAGTCTTGAACACCGTCCGGACTAACTATCTTTTTCGATATATTTATATAATTGAATAAGAGATCTTTTTCTTTTTTAGCCTGTCTATCTATGAAATAGTAAAAAATGCCAAAGTAGGGCTCGTGCTCCGGCACAACGTCATCTATATTCTCTTTTATTTCTACCCATGGAGGGGCTTTTTCTATACTGTAGCTTTCCGGCATGTCGGTGGCTAAAAGAGGATTAATTAGGAAACTTATCAAAAGTAGAAAATATTGTTTCATGTTTTACTTTTCTTTATTCTTTTGAATTACACTCAATGCTTTCTGTGCCAAAGAGCTAAAAGCTCCTCACACTGCGGTTTATGAAAATCAGATTTCTCTAATTTTTTATCCATGAGGTCTTGTAAAATTTCTAGGGGCAGTTCTTGGATATGGTCTTTGAGAGCTTCATAGTGATCTGCTGTGTTAAGGGTGTCTAAAAAGAAGTTATGGAAGTCTTTAATCCCTAAAGCCGTTTCATTGGTTGACAAAAACATCAAATTATCAACGGGCGAACGACACCGACTCATGGCTTTGAGTTCGTCCGAGGTTCCGGGAATTTCTCTGTATTTTTTTCGTTCTTCCTTTAAAAGGGCAGTCTCAAGATTATAGCGCTCACACACATGAATCACAGAATCAAGACCGCCGATCATCAAGATTTCAAACAGCAGCTCTATGTCATTCTTGTCGCACCAAATCAAGTGCTCCATCTGTAATTCAATGGCGACAGAAACTTCATTGTACTTAGGGTGAATTTCAATTCGTTCATATTCCGGCTCCAGCATATTCTTCGTCCCATAACGATAAATTAAGCCAATGCATCTGAAAGGCGCAGGATCAAGGGTTTTCCCCTCAATCAAGATTTCCTCTATTATATCCCGAGCTTTGATTCCCTGAGTTGTATCGTTCTTTATACGGCCCATTATAAGCGAGGTAGCCGCAGTACAGAACTTTCGATTATGAGCCATATTTTTTCCCTTTAGTGATTTGTCAAGTTACCGGGTAAGGCATCTTCACCATAGCCTTTTCTTAAGACATTAATGGTACGTGTTTCTCGAGTTTTAGCCAATTATTACTCAGCCTCAAGTGTTTTATAAAGCTTGTCTCTTAAATCTTCTAAGACCCTGCCTATATGATTTTCTCTATAATTCTCATCTAAACCACAGTAAAGGATTTTATCTCCACAATAGTCATCAAGAAGGATTATTTCATCATCTGTTAGTGTAAATGGGGAGTGATGAGATGCAGATATATATTTTCTTACTTGGCTAGGGAGATCTTCAAAATCCAGCAAAACAACCTCCTCTTCTCTTGTAAGTTTCACTTTACTATTCATTCAAAAGCCTCTTTAGTTTTTTTCTACCGATTTTATTTGTGAAAGAATTTTTTTTGTATATGGATTAATAGCAACCTCTGCCCCAAATCCAATATACCGTTGACTTGCTCTACCAAGATTATCAATTTTTATATTGCCTATTTTTAATGGATTTTTTAATGCATCCAATATGTCGCATGATTTTACTTCTCTTTCAATTTTCCGTAAAAAACCGTGCTGTGTAACTTTAAAGCCAGATGTTGTTTGTGTCAAAATATCAAAAACAGGAGCGCTATTTCTTACGTCAAAAATCGGTACATTTCGTAAGGAATTTTCAGCGCCTCTTCCAAGAGTTTTGAGGCCTTTTGAAAACGGCTTGAAGAATTTCGTTGCAGTACCTAACGGTGCGGCCATGACTCCCAGTTCATACTAGTTTGTGGGGATTCTGGCCATATCTGTTGCGCATCCCAAAAAGTCTTGTCCGATTCTCATTTCTTGGTAGAAGTGGGTCTGTTGACTGTAATTCAGGACATCCCATCCCTTTGGAGCATTGCTTAGTTCGGGCACAAACATCAGGGGAAGTCTTGAGGCTCTCTCTTGAATGTCGTCGAAGAATCTATTAACGGGATCAATCCACCCAAGAAGGGTCTCATTTTCAATGGTTCCGGTGGCTATAATTTTACCCACAGCCTCGTCGCCGGCCTGTTGGAACGCTCGTTTATTCCCTGTTAGATTGCTTAAGTAAGCACGTGCTTCTAAAAGCTGTTCTTTCTTTTGAGAGACCATTATTTCTAAGGCTTGGCGCTCTTGGGAAGAAATCGCCCGGTCAAGGGCATTCTCAAGGTTACTAAGTTCCATTTCACAGATGTTAATCTCATCGTTTTTATGCCCGATAACATCCGGAAACGCAAAAGCATTCTCATGAACGGCATTGAGGGCTGTGCAGGCAGCGACGTTGGGGTTTTCTCCAAGGAAGGCCGCCGCAAGGGCAGCAGAGACTTGCGTTAGGATTTCTCCTTTCTTTTTTAAGGATTTATGTAATTCGGGGTCATAGTCCTCTGCATCCGGATTAAAGCCTTCAGGATGCGTATCCGCATAAGCCTCACCAACCACTTCGCCAACAACGCCGCCAATGAATCCGGCCAAAGCTTCTCCGTCGGAGATCGCGCCCATACCGGCGCCGATAATCCCGTGAATCAGTTTGTGGGTAAAATAATTAGGGAGACATCATCGATATTTCTAAGCAGCCCCATACCTCTTCGCTGGGTTCTATTTTAAATTTATAGCCATTCCCTGATGTAATAATAAGATTAGATTGACAAAGAAAATTTTTTTCTTTCACAGCTATAGCTGTGAATTCAATAAATACCGCCCCGTAGTCCCTTAAATAATCTAACCGACAATCCGAGGGAAAATCTGTTACAATTTTTCTAGGTGGCCAAGAGTTTTGCGGCAAGCTCGGAATTGGTTCTGGTTCATCTATATAAAGTGATAAAAAAAAGTTATCCTCTCTTTTTTCTAAGACAGAAATACAAATCCATTTGGATTTTATATAAGCATAAAAACCAGTAAGAAAAAGTACACCTGACCGAGTTCTCTCATCTATCTTCCCTCTTTGCGTAACAATCTTTTCCCATTTACCAAATAAGGCAGCTTGTGCATCTGTACCATTCATAATTTCACCCTATTTCATTGATTAAAGTGGATCGTTTCACCGTTAGGTTGCGTCCCTCGGTTGGGTAAATCAATCCGAGTTGATCCATCAGTGTTAAATCTAATATTTGTCCCATTCTCTGAACGACGAATTAGCTTGTCAGGGAATTTATCATCAACTACCTTCTGCCCCTTTGTTTGGTTCCTAAAAATGCTTTTTGCCGTTGCTCTATCGCCTTCTTTTCCAACATCCGTTGAGGTACGATGAGAACTTACCCGTGGGTTCTTGCCCAACAACGGCTTTTTGGTCTCTTTTACAACTTCTTTGCTCTTTTCATCAGAATTCCCCTCACTCATCAGGATAGAGTCTCTGAAGTCGAAGTCAATAACGGGTGTTGAGAGAATGTTAGGAATCGTCCCGTCCGCATAGGGGCCGTAACCGCCTGTGCCTCGTGTTGACGCAAAATCATCGGGATGAGCTAAGGCGGAAGGGCTTCGGTATCCGACAACTGAGGAATAGGGAAGGTCTCAACACTCGGATCATTAACGCCTTCGGGGATACTAAATCCTTCTTGATGACCAAATGCGGTGCCATTCCCGCGGGGCATATTTCTCTCGATATGATCTTGAATCGCAAGACCCGTAATAACGGTTCCGAGCCCGGAAATTAGTCCGCAACACGATTATGAGTCGGTTGCTGTGGAGGCGTCTTAATCTGCCGCCTCTTTGCCCCAGTCTTTCATATAATAAAGGGGGCTTTCGTAATACAAACGCCAAATGAATTTCTCAAAGGAGTCTTCTAAAACCCCTTGCCCCATATCCCTATATACGGCGTTTGGGTTATCACTTTGGGGCTTCATCACAAAAAACATCTCGCCACCGTCAACTTCAAAAATAGGCAGTTCGTCCTCGGCGAACTTAACGGACGGAAGAATTTGCCCGCTGTCATAGCCCAAGAGTTTAATATCGGCCGCGCTTTCAGGGTCTAAAAGGCGATTTGCAAAAGTATTATCGGTAACAGAAAGATCACTATTATTTTGAAAAGTGCCATACCCTATTTCCTTATAGAAGGTGCACAGTTGGGATGGAAATTTATATCCTAAACGCTTTTCTACCGTTTCTATTTCCTGCAAAGAAAGGGGATGAAACCTATTTCTCCTTTCTTCTACATTATCGATATATTTTTTTAAATAATCAAAATTTGGCATTATTGATCCTTTTTCCAAGAAATTTGTTTCTCAATTTTATTGAGAGCACTATTTGTTCCATGAATGCCTCCTTGGTGTTGTACACCTCCTTTTGCAGGGTGAATATTATACCATGTAAATGGTGCACCATATTGATTAGGAATAATTTCATGCGCATCATACAACTTACCTATTTTATCTAAAGGCTTTCCGGCCTTGCTAAAAACTTCCTTCGTATACACAGGCCATGTTTGCTTCGTTTGTCTCTCCCACTCTTTTATGAGCGTATTTTTTTTTGCTCTAAACAAGTCCCTATGCCCAAGCTTCTCTGTTTGAGGAAGTTCAAGGAAGTTCTTGCTTTGGAGCTCTTGTTTTAGCAACAACCGTTGGTGGGTCGGGATGGGTCGACCTGTAATAGTTTCCATTTCCCTAATATAACCCCTAGCCAATGGTTTTTCAAAGGGAAGTTGCCTTACAAGACCCCTAACAGACGTGACGCGGTTTTGATTGATGTCAAAGAGCTTGACGACGTTTCCT
>JAACSN010000016.1 GCA_009993885.1 Alphaproteobacteria bacterium | reverse complement strand
CGATTGCCATGGATGAAGGCGACCGTTTTGCGATCCGTGAAGGCGGTCGTACCGTCGGTGCAGGTGTGATCACTAAAATTATTAAATAATATGAGGGGTCTTAGGCCCCTTTAACGATCAAGCCTTTTTGGAGAAACTCCTAAAGAAAAGGCTTGATTTTTGTATGAAAACCGTTTAGGAGTGTAGCTCAATTGGCAGAGCGTCGGTCTCCAAAACCGAAGGTTGTGGGTTCGATTCCCTCCACTCCTGCCACGAACTTGGAAAATGGCTTGTATTATGACAAAAGAAAAAACAGCTAAAAAAACGTCTCCGATGCAGTTTATACAACAAGTGCGTCAGGAAACGAAGAAGGTAACTTGGCCGACACGTCAAGAAACAACGGTAACCTCTATTATGGTTCTGATTATTGCTGTTTTGGCTGCGATTTTCTTTTTATTGGCCGACGGCCTTATTTCCACTCTCATGAAACCTCTTTTAGGATAGCTTTTAATTATGGCGAATGCACGTTGGTACGTTGTTAATGTTTTTTCCGGTTCTGAGCGTAAAGTTGCAGAATCCATTAAAGAACAAGCAGAAAAAAAAGGCCTCCAAGACCTTTTGTTAGATGCGCTTGCACCCATGGAGCAAATCATCGAGGTCAAGCGTGGTGTGAAAACTCAACGTGAGCGTCATTTTTTCCCCGGTTATATCCTTGTAAATATGGTCTTGACCGATGAAACTTGGCATCTTGTGAGCAGTAATTCCAAAGTCACCGGCTTTTTGGGAGGGCGCGGTAAGCCGACGCCTATCACCAATGCAGAAGCCGAGCGCCTTATGGGACAACTTAAGGATCAAAAAGACAGTCCGAAGCATGCTGTTATTTTTGAAATTGCCGAAGAAATCCGTGTGGTTGACGGTCCTTTTGCGAGTTTTAACGGTTTTGTGGAAGAGATTGACGAGGAAAAAGAGCGTTTGAAAGTCTCTGTTTTGATCTTTGGTCGCGCAACACCCGTTGAACTTGAGTTCTCTCAAGTAGAAAAGATTTGATTTTTAGCATCATATGCTGCTATCAAAGAAAGTCCCTTCACTGCGAAGGGCAAAATTTGTGGGAGAAGAGCCATCTTCGCACCACAGCCCGAACTATTAATTAAGTTTTCCCGCTTATAAAAAGCGGGTTAGAGAAACGAGGAAAAAAATGGCTAAAAAAATTCAAGGCTACATCAAGCTGCAGATTGCAGCCGGTAAAGCAAATCCGTCTCCGCCTGTTGGTCCCGCACTCGGCCAAAAAGGTGTGAACATCATGGAATTCTGTAAAGCATTTAATGCGAAAACACAAGAAATGGAACCGGGTATGCCCATTCCTGTTGTGATTACGGTTTATGCGGATCGTTCTTTCACATTTGAAACAAAAACACCGCCTGCTTCTTACTTTTTGAAAAAAGCAGCCAAGCTTCAAAAGGGGTCTCAAACTCCCGGACGTGACATCGTTGCTTCTGTAACGCGCGCCCAGCTTGAAGAAATTGCGACGGCAAAAATGGTTGATTTAAACGCAGCCGACATAGATGCTGCCGTTAAGATTATCGCAGGAACAGCCCGTTCAATGGGCATGAAGGTCGAGGGTTAAGATCATGGCGAAACAAGGTAAAAGAATTAGAAAAGCCTACGAAGGTTTAGATCAATTGGACGCAGTTTCCGTTGAAGAAGCTGTGAAAATTGTCAAAGAACGTGCGACCGCAAAATTTGATGAAACCATTGATATTGCGATGAATTTGAATATTGATACCCGTAAGGCGGAGCAAAACCTTCGCGGTATGATTTCTTTGCCGAACGGCACGGGTAAAACGGTTCGTGTTGCGGTCTTTGCAAAGGATGCTAAAGCAGAGGAGGCTCTGAAAGCCGGTGCCGATATTGTCGGTTCCGATGATCTTTTGGCCGATATTCAAGCGGGTAAGATTAATTTTGATCGTTGTATTGCAACACCGGATATGATGGGTGTTGTGGGTCGTGTTGCTAAAATTCTAGGGCCAAAAGGTTTGATGCCGAATCCTAAATTAGGAACGGTGACGCCAAATGTTGCAAAAGCAGTCGAAGATGCTAAGGCCGGACAGCTTGAATACCGCGCTGAAAAGAACGGTATTGTTCATGCCGGAATCGGTAAGGCGAGCTTTGATGCGAAAAAACTTGCAGAAAACGTAAGTTCCTTTATTTCGGTTATTCTGAAAGCAAAGCCTGCAACGGCCAAAGGAACTTATGTAAAGCGCATTACGTTGACATCAACAATGGGACCTTCCGTTGAAATTGATGTGGCGCAGCTTTAATATTTTAAGGAATTTATGAGGCTTTACGCCTTATAAAAAAGTTTCTTTCTACAGTTGTAGAAAGATGCCGGTGAGAGGGTCTCACCAACTGTCCAAGACTGTAGGTCCGGGAAACCGGTTAATGTATTTTATATAATGTGGAATGCGCCGACAAGAGATGGAAGGCCGATAGAACATAATACGGCGTAATATGCTATATTAATCGTTCGACTCTTCCGGGCAGAGTTTAAACCGACTGACATAAGAAATTATTTTTTTATGTTGGAAACGATTGGAGATATCATGGATAAACATGACAAAAAAACGTTTGTGACATCTCTCCGGTCTGCACTTGAGACTGCAGGTCTTGTGATCGTAACGCGTCAAACGGCGCTTACGGTAGCAGAATCTACAGATCTTCGCATAAAAATGCGTGATGCCGGTGGAAACTTTAAAATTGCGAAAAATACTTTGGCACGTTTGGCTGTGAAAGATCTTCCCTGTGAAGAAATTTCAGAGCATTTAACAGGGCCGACAGGTTTATCTTATTCGCAAGATCCTGTAGCTGCTGCAAAAATTATTGCCGAATTCTCAAAAAAGAATGAGAAAATGGAAATTATTTGCGGTACTTTGGGAAATAAGTTTCTGGATGCAAATGCGATTCAAGCATTGGCTAAGTTGCCGAGTCTTGATGAATTACGCGGGAAACTTGTCGGGCTTGTTATGGCTCCGGCAACAAAAATTGCCGGCATTGCGCAAGCTCCTGCCGCTCAATTGGCTCGTGTCATTTCTGCATATGCAAGCAAGTAAAGTGCAAAAGAGAGAATAAACCAATCAATTTGATACTATATATTAGGAGAACTAAAAATGGCTGATTTAGATAAAATCGTAGATCAACTTTCTAAACTTACAGTGATGGAAGCTGCTGAGCTTGCCACAAAACTCGAAGACGTTTGGGGCGTTTCTGCTGCGGCTCCCGTGGCTGCTGCTGCTGCTCCTGCTGCTGCCGGAGAAGCGGCTGCCGTTAAGGACGAATTCGACGTTATGTTGATGGCTGCCGGTGAAAAGAAAATTAACGTGATCAAAGAAGTTCGCGCTATTACGGGTCTTGGCCTAAAGGAAGCGAAAGATCTCGTTGAAGCTGCTCCAAAAGCCGTTAAAGAAGGCGCTGCTAAGGACGAAGCTGAGAAAATGAAAAAGCAACTTGAAGATGCAGGGGCAACTGTAGAACTTAAGTAGTTTTTACAAAGGTCTTCGCCTCTTGCTTTTTAGGATTTAAGAGGAGAACCTTTTTTGAAAAGGAGAGATCCTAATTTGTTTTGGGATCTCTCTCTTTCTCTTAATTTTTTTGCGTTTGGTTATTTTTTTAACCGGATGCTTTTTTATTATTTGATTTATAGAGATAAGTTTGTTATTTATCTTTTACACAAGTGATTTGTGAAAAATAGAGTCGGGTTTAACACTTTGCACCAGTCTTTTAAAGACACTGACTAGATTACAGTTTTGAAACCGCACGAAAAAGGATTTTCTGTGCGGCATTTTGCGTACATTCAGTCGGGCTTGAGCCCAATGTGAATGAGAGATAATTTTACACCATTTAAGTGAGGCATTTAATGACAGCATTACCCGCCGGTCAAAAGCGCATACGTAGTAGTTATCATAAACTTTCAAGTTCCCTTGAGATGCCGAATCTCATCGAGCTTCAAAAGAATTCCTATGAAGAGTTCTTGCAGAAGACCGTTGGATTTGAAGAGCGTATTAATCAAGGCCTTCAGAACATTTTCTTGACGGTTTTTCCAATTAATGATTTTTCCGATCGAGCATTGCTCGAATTTCACAAGTATGACTTTGATGAACCGAAATATGATGTGGAAGAGTGCCGTCAGCGGGGGGCAACCTATTCTGCGCCTCTACGTGTGACGTTCCGTCTTGTTGTTTGGGATGTTGATGAAGACACCGGTGCTCGTTCTATCCGTGATATCAAAGAGCAAGAGGTCTATGTCGGGGATATCCCGTTGATGACGAAAAACGGAACATTTATTATTAACGGCGTTGAGCGTGTTGTTGTTTCTCAAATGCATCGGTCTCCCGGCGTGTTTTTCGATCATGATAAGGGGAAAACCCACGCCTCCGGTAAGCTTTTATTCTCGGGTCGTGTGATTCCGTATCGCGGCTCATGGCTCGATTTTGAATTTGACGGTAAAGACGTTTTATACGTGCGTATCGATCGCCGTCGTAAATTACCGGCCACAACTTTCTTGATGGCTTTAGAAAGCGATGAAACTTTAGCTCTTCGTGAAAAGTATAAAGATCTTCCTGCCGGTGAGCCGTTGCCGTTCGAGCCCAAGGGGCTGAGTCGTGCCGATATTTTAAACTATTATTATAAGGCGCTTAGCTATAAAAAAGTAGCAAAGGGCTGGACCATGCCTTTTGTGCCGGAAAATATGCGTACTGCCAAACTGTCCGTTGATTTGCTGGATGCTAAAACCGGAAAAGTTGTTTTAAAAGCAGGAGAGAAATTCTCTCCGCGCAAGGCCAAAAAATTGGCTGAAGACGGTTTGAAGTCTATTTTGATTTCCGAAGAATCCATTGTCGGACAATTCCTCTCGCATGATATTATTCACCCTGAGACCGGAGAAGTTATGGCCGAGGCCGGTGAAGAGCTCACAGAAACATTGTTGGCAAAATTTGCTAAAGCCGGCATTAACGAGCTGTCCGTTCTCTTCATTGATAACATTAACGTCGGATCTTATTTGCGCGATACTCTTGCTGCAGATAAGAATACGAGCCGTGAAGATGCCCTGATTGATATTTATCGTGTCATGCGCCCCGGCGAGCCGCCAACCTTGGAAAGCGCAGAAGCTCTTTTCCACTCTCTTTTCTTTGATGAAGAGCGTTATGATCTCTCGGCGGTCGGTCGTGTAAAAATGAATCAACGCTTAGGCCTTAAGACTTCCGACGAAATGCGCGTTCTTGAAAAGAATGATGTGATGTCTATCGTTGGGGTTCTTTTGAAGCTCAAAGACGGTCAAGAGCAAGTCGATGATATTGATAACTTGGGTAACCGTCGTGTGCGCCCTGTCGGTGAGCTTCTTGAAAACCATTATCGCACGGGGATGCTTCGTATGGAACGGGCTATTCGTGAGCGTATGGGATCTGTTGATATTGACACAATGATGCCCCATGATTTAATCAACTCAAAGCCGATTTCTGCGGCTGTGAAAGAGTTCTTTGCGTCATCCCAGTTGTCTCAATTTATGGATCAAATTAACCCCCTTGCCGAAATTACGCACAAGCGTCGCCTTTCAGCCTTGGGCCCCGGCGGTTTAACGCGTGACCGTGCAAGCTTTGAAGTTCGTGACGTTCACCCGACACACTACGGCCGTATTTGTCCCATTGAGACGCCCGAAGGACCAAACATCGGTCTGATTAACTCGTTGGCATCTTATGCTCGTGTGAATAAGTACGGCTTTATTGAGAGTCCTTACCGAAAGGTTGTGAGCGGCAAAATGGTTGACGACGTCGTTTACATGTCTGCCATGGAAGAAGGTCGTTATGCGATTGCACAAGCCGATGCGCGTCTGGATGAAGAGGGCACTTTTATTGACGAATTCGTCAGTTGTCGTAAAGGCGGTGAGTTTACGCTCGCACCCGTTAGCGAAATTGATTATATCGACGTGTCTGCGAAGCAGCTTGTTTCCGTTGCGGCCTCTCTTATTCCGTTCCTCGAAAATGATGACGCGAACCGTGCCTTGATGGGATCAAACATGCAACGCCAAGCGGTTCCTCTCTTACAACCGGAAGCGCCTCTTGTCGGAACGGGAATGGAAGCTGTCGTTGCTCGTGATTCCGGAGTGACTGTTGTTGCAAAGCGTGCCGGTATTGTGGATCAAGTTGATGCAGAGCGTGTTGTTGTTCGTATTACTGAAAAGTTATCCGATGATGATGCGTCCGTTGTTGATATTTATAAATTGCAAAAATATCAACGTTCTAACCAAGATACTTGTATTACACAAAAGCCTCTTGTTCGCCCCGGAGATACTGTGTCTCAAGGGGATATTTTAGCCGACGGACAATCAACGGATCGAGGAGAGCTTGCTCTTGGACGCAACGTTCTTGTCGGTTATTTGTCTTGGAACGGTTATAACTTCGAGGACTCTATTATTATCTCCGAGCGGATTGCCAGCGATGATATTTATACCTCCATTCATATCGAGGAATTCGAAGTTGTTGCGCGTGATACGAAACTTGGGCAAGAAGAAATTACCCGTGATATTCCAAACGTCGGAGATGATGCGTTACGTTACCTCGATGAGGCCGGTATCGTTTCTATCGGTGCGGATGTTAAGCCCGGTGATATTCTTGTCGGTAAGGTAACGCCAAAGGGTGAAACGCCTGCAACACCTGAAGAAAAGCTTTTGCGCTCTATTTTTGGCGAAAAAGCATCGGATGTGCGCGATACGTCTTTGCGTGTGCCGCCCGGGGGAACAGGTACTGTTATTGAAGTACGCGTATTTAACCGTCGAGGCGTTGAAAAAGATGAGCGTGCGTTAGCTATTGAACGTGCCGAGATTAATCATCTTGCGCTCGACCGTGATACGGAACGTCAAATTCTCGAGCGTGCGCTACAAGCTCGTTTGCGTGAGTTGATGATTGGGCAAACGGCCACGTCACTTCCCGGAAAAAAGAAGGTTACTGCTGAAATTACAGCGGCACTTTTGGAAGAATACACAGCGGCTCAAGTGCGTCAAATAAGTGTTGATGAAGATAATATTCAACGTGAAATCGAGGCACTTGTTAAACACCATGAAAACCAAGTTAAACAACTTCAAAAGGATTTCGAAGACAAGGTCGAAAAAATCCAACGGGGTGATGACTTGCAAACCGGTGTTCTTAAGGTTGTAAAAGTCTTCGTTGCGACAAAGCGTAAACTTCAACCCGGTGATAAGATGGCCGGTCGTCATGGAAATAAAGGTGTTGTTTCGATTATTGTGCCTGAAGAAGACATGCCGCACATGGAAGACGGAACACCTTTGGATCTGATCTTGAACCCGCTTGGTTTGCCGTCTCGTATGAACGTCGGGCAAATCTTGGAGACTCACTTAGGGTGGGCTGCTCATGGTTTGGGTCGTCAAATAGGCGAAATATTGAGTGATATGCATGCCAATACAAAGGAGCCTAAAGACCTTCGTAAATTTATGGAAAGCATTTATCAACGTTCTGAAGATCGAGAAATGATTCGAGGCTTAAGTGATGAAGAATTGGTCGAGGTTTCTCAAAATCAGGTAAAAGGCTTGCCCTTGGCAACACCTGTTTTCGACGGCGCTCGTGAACCTGATGTCAGTGCTTTGCTTAAGAAGTCCGGTTTCAGTCATACGGGACAAGAAATCTTGATAGACGGTCGTACCGGTGAACATTATGAGCGTCCTGTGACCGTCGGTTACAAGTACATGCTCAAGTTGAACCATATGGTTGACGATAAGATCCACGCCCGTTCCGTCGGACCATACAGTCTTGTGACGCAACAACCGTTGGGCGGTAAAGCTCAATTCGGCGGTCAACGTTTCGGTGAAATGGAAGTGTGGGCTTTGGAAGCTTATGGTGCTGCGTATACTCTTCAAGAAATGCTCACGGTTAAATCCGATGACGTGGTCGGTCGTACCAAGGTTTATGAAGCTATTGTTCGAGGTGACGATAACTTTGAAGCCGGTATCCCCGAGTCCTTTAATGTTTTGGTCAAGGAGTTGAAATCCTTGGGTATTAACGTTGACTTTGGTCGTTATGCGGATCTTGAAAAAGTTGCCGTAAAAGAAGAAGACGCAGCTTAGCTAAGAGGAGAAGCTCTTTTAGGGGCTTCTCCCTTATTGACTGCCTTTTTATAAGAAATTTTATTAGGGACGCAAGTCCGAAAAATATGACCCTTCGGGGTGATTCAGGAGCATAAGATATGAAAGATTTAATGAACGTCTTCGGTCAAGTCCAAGGGCCGGAAAGCTTTGATTTTCTAAAGGTTGTTATTGCAAGCCCGGAGAAAATTCGTTCATGGTCCTTTGGTGAAGTTAAAAAGCCGGAAACGATCAACTATCGTACATTTAAGCCCGAGCGGGACGGTTTGTTTTGCTCACGGATTTTTGGTCCTGTAAAAGACTACGAGTGCTTATGCGGTAAATATAAGCGTATGAAATTTCGCGGCGTTATTTGTGAAAAATGCGGCACGGAAGTGACTTTGGCTAAGGTTCGCCGCGAGCGCATGGGACACATTGATCTTGCCGCGCCCGTTGCCCATATCTGGTTTACACGAGCCATGCCAAGCCGTGTCGCAACCTTGCTTGAAATGACAATGAAAGAACTTGAAAAGGTTCTTTATTATGAAGCTCACATCGTTCTTGACCCGGGTTTGACATCTCTTCAAGCAGGTCAGCTGCTCTCTGAGGATGAGTACTATGATGCTTTGGATGAACACGGTGACGATTCTTTTGAAACGGACATCGGTGCAGAAGCTTTACGTAAACTTCTGGCAAAACTTGATCTTGAAGGAGAGCAAAAGAATCTGCGTGCGGAATTGGAAGAGACAAGCTCTGAAATGCGTCGTAAGAAAATTATTAAACGCCTAAAAGGTGTCGAAGCTTTCCTAGAGTCAGGGGCTAAACCGGAATGGATGATTATGACCGTTCTGCCTGTTTTACCTCCCGAGTTACGACCTTTGGTTCCCTTGGACGGCGGACGTTTTGCCACATCTGATTTGAACGATCTTTATCGTCGTGTGATTAACCGAAATAACCGCCTTAAGCGTTTGATGGAGCTGCGTGCGCCGGATATTATCGTGCGTAACGAAAAGCGAATGCTTCAAGAATCCGTTGATGCGCTTTTTGATAATAGTCGCCGTAGCCGTCCCATTGCAGGGGCCAACAAGCGCCCGCTAAAATCTTTAGCCGATATGCTTAAGGGAAAACAAGGACGTTTCCGTCAAAACCTTCTCGGTAAGCGTGTTGACTATTCCGGTCGTTCCGTGATCGTTGTGGGGCCTTACTTAAAGCTTCACCAATGCGGTATCCCTAAAAAAATGGCTCTGGAACTCTTTAAGCCTTTCATTTACAGCCGCCTTGAACGTTATGGCTTGGCAACAACCATCAAAGCTGCAAAACGTATGGTCGAACGTGCTCGTCCTGAAGTTTGGGATATTTTGGAAGAAGTGATCCGCGAGCATCCTGTGATGTTGAACCGTGCTCCGACCCTTCACCGTTTGGGAATCCAAGCCTTTGAGCCCATTCTTGTCGAGGGTAAAGCCATTCAATTGCATCCTCTTGTTTGTACGGCTTTTAACGCCGACTTTGACGGAGATCAAATGGCCGTTCACGTGCCCTTGTCCGTCGAAGCACAATTGGAAGCTCGTGTCTTGATGATGTCTACCAACAACATCTTGCACCCTGCCAACGGTCGACCCATTATTAACCCGACAAAAGACGTTATTCTAGGTCTGTACTATTTGACCGTTGAACGTGAGGGGGAAAAGGGCGAAGGCATGATGTTTGCCACTATTGGTGAAATCCAAATGGCTCTTGATAACGGCTTAGTGACTTTGCATACAAAAATTAAAGCGCGTTATGACACGGTTGATGCCGATGGAAAAGCAGTCGGTCGAATGGTCGACACAACCATTGGGCGTATGATTCTTTCTGAAATTTTGCCTCGTCACCACGCCCTTGATTTTAATGTGATTAATCGTCAAATCAATAACAAAGAAGTCAGTAATATTATTGACGAAATTTATCGTCACTGCGGGTCAAAGGCGACTGTGATTTTCTGTGACCATTTGATGGGCATCGGTTTTAAATATGCAACTCTTTCCGGTATCTCTTTCGGTAAGGATGATTTGATCATTCCTGCCGCAAAGAAAGAGCTTGTGAATGAAACGCGTACAAAGGTTAACGAATACGAACAACAATACCTTGAAGGCTTTATCACCCAAGGTGAGAAATACAACAAGGTAATTGATGCATGGTCACAATGTACCGATAGAGTGGCATCTGCCATGATGAAAGAAATTTCTACGACGAAAATAGGCGAGCCTTTAAATTCCGTCTTTATGATGGCTGACTCGGGTGCTCGCGGTTCTGCTGCTCAAATGAAGCAATTGGCCGGTATGCGTGGTTTGATGGCAAAGCCTAATGGGGAAATCATTGAAACACCTATTATCTCTAACTTTAAAGAAGGTCTGTCGGTTCTTGAGTACTTTAACTCAACCCATGGGGCGCGTAAGGGACTCTCCGATACGGCTTTGAAAACAGCGAACTCCGGTTATTTGACACGTCGTTTGGTTGACGTTGCGCAAGATGCTGTGATTACCACCGTTGATTGTCAGACGGATAAAAGTATTACCGTCCGTTCGATTGTTGAGGGAAGTGAAGTGATCACGACTTTAGCCGATCGAGTGCTCGGTCGAACAGCAGCCGAGGACATTGTGCATCCGGAAACCGGCGTATTAATTATGGCAAAAGATGCTATCATTGATGAAGTTGCAGCCGAAGCAATTGCCGATTCTTCCCTTGATCAATTACAAGTTCGTTCTCCGTTGACATGTGAAAGTGACGAAGGTATTTGTGCCACTTGTTATGGCCGTGACTTGGCTCGCGGTACGCGGGTTAATATGGGAGAGGCCGTTGGTGTGATTGCGGCGCAATCCATTGGTGAGCCCGGAACCCAGTTGACCATGCGTACGTTCCACATTGGCGGTGCAGCACAAGGAAGCGGTGAAAAATCCAGTATTGAATCTGCGTCCGACGGTGTGATCCAAATTAATAACCGCAATGTTGTTGAAAATACCGACGGTGATTTAATTGTTTTGGCTCGTAATACGGAAGTTATTGTGCGGGACTCCAAAGGGCGTGAAAAAGCACGTTATAAGATTCCTTACGGTGCTAAATTACATTTGGATGAGAAAAAGAAAGTTAAGCAAGGTCAAAAAATTGCCGACTGGGATCCGTTTACAACGCCGATCGTTTCTGAAATTACAGGTAAAGCGCACTTCCTTGACTTGGTTGACGGTGTGTCATTGCGTGAAGTGACGGATGAGGCCACCGGTTTGACAAACCGTGTTGTTATGGACTGGCGCCAACAAGCCCGTACCAGCGACATGAAGCCCCGTATTTCTTTGCATAACGATAAAGGGGAATCTCTCATGTTGCCTAACGGCACCGAAGCCCGTTATTTCTTGCCGGCCAATGCGATTATTAATACGCAAAACGGGGGTGAAATCAAAGTTGGTGATGTGATTGCGCGTTTGCCGCGTGAATCCTCTAAAACTCGTGATATTACGGGTGGTTTGCCTCGGGTGGCCGAGCTCTTTGAAGCGCGTATGCCGAAAGATTTTGCCGTCATTAGCGAAGTCGACGGTCGGGTTGAATTCGGTAAGGACTATAAGACAAAACGCCGCATTAGTGTCGTGCCAAACGAAGACGGTGCCGAACCTATTGAGTATTTGATTCCAAAGGGGCGTCATGTTGTTGTCTTTGAAGGTGACTTTGTTAAAAAGGGCGAAACCCTTGTTGACGGTAACCCGGTTCCCCATGATATCTTGCGTATCCTCGGAGTAGAAGCTTTGGCAACTTATTTGACTAACGAGATTCAAGAAGTTTATCGTTTGCAAGGCGTGCCGATTAACGACAAGCATATTGAGGTTATTGTTCGCCAAATGCTTCAAAAAGTTGAAGTGACATCGGCCGGCGATTCCATGTACTTGATTGGTGAACCCGTTGATCGTCGTGAATTCGAAGCCAATAATGACAGATTACGTGCCGAAAATAAACGAGCTGCAACCTCATTCCCGATTTTGCAAGGAATTACCAAGGCCTCGTTGCAAACGAAATCCTTTATTTCGGCGGCGTCCTTCCAAGAGACAACCCGTGTTATTACGGATGCAGCCGTCCAAGGAAAAATGGATAACCTCGTTGGGTTGAAGGAAAATATCATCATGGGACGTTTGATCCCGGCCGGTACCGGCAGCGTGATTAAACGCGTCAGAGCTTTGGCTAAGTCAATGGACCTTGAAGTGATTGCCGCAAAGCATGCTGCAAGGGAAGCCAAAGAGAATGCGCATACTGCAGCGGTTACAACCCATCCTTCTGAGGAGATTATGCAGGAGGCGGCCGCAAAAGACGTTTAATAACTTTTAAGACCATAGACGCAAGGGGAGGGTTTCCTTCCCTTTGTTTCTTTTTTGAAGCGGTGACCTCGTAATATAGTGTTGTCAGACACTAAGGTGACAAACTTCTTGCCCGTAATTGTTACGGCTAAGAGGGAGTAAAAAAAGCATCAGGTATTTCAATACAACTCTTGACTCTTTTTTAATCTCAGCCTATTATGCGGCCACAGTATATGTAAAATTGAGTCATTTTGTCGAATCAAAAAGCCTTTAATTCAAGGGTTTATCAAATTCGTTATGACCCTAAACTAAAAGGAAGGATGGCTTTATGCCTACGATTAATCAACTTATCCGTAAGCCTCGTAAGAGCGCAATCGTCCGTAGCAAAACACCTGCTATGGAAGAATGTCCCCACAAGCGCGGTGTGTGTACACGCGTGACAACAACAACGCCTAAAAAACCAAACTCTGCGTTGCGTAAAATTGCGCGTATTCGTTTGACTAACGGTTTTGAAGTAACCGGTTATATTCCCGGAGAAGGCCACAACCTCCAAGAACACAGCGTTGTGTTGATTCGCGGCGGTCGTGTACCCGACCTTCCCGGTGTTCGTTATCACATTGTTCGTGGAACCCTGGATACCCAAGGTGTTCAAGATCGTAAACAAGGCCGTTCTAAATACGGTACAAAACGTCCTAAATAGTAAGGAATTTAAAGTATGTCACGTCGTCGCGCAGCCGAAAAAAGAGAAGTCCTTCCGGACGCCAAATTTGGTGATCTGGTTTTATCAAAGTTTGTTAACTCTTTGATGATTGACGGTAAAAAGTCAGTCGCTGAGAAAATTGTTTATGGAGCCCTTCAAACAGCCCAAGAAAAAGCAAGCCGAGATCCCATTGAGCTTTTTCATGAAGCTCTTGATAATATTAAGCCTTCCGTTGAAGTGCGCTCCCGCCGTGTCGGTGGTGCTACCTATCAAGTTCCCGTTGAGGTGCGTCCTACGCGCCAACAAGCTCTTGCTATTCGTTGGTTGATTACGGCCGCTCGGAATCGCTCCGAAAATACAATGACGGGCCGTTTAAGCGGTGAGCTTCTTGAGGCTTCTCAAAACCGTGGGTCTGCTATTAAAAAGCGGGAAGATACCCATCGTATGGCTGAAGCCAACAAAGCGTTCTCTCACTACCGTTGGTAGGTTGAAAATTATCCCCCCTTTCCAAAGAGGAAACGGGGGGCTTTATGTTGATTGATTGATTAGGAAATAAAAGAAGATGACTCGTCAGACAGATATTAGTAAATACCGTAATATCGGTATTATGGCTCACATTGATGCCGGTAAGACAACCACGACTGAGCGTGTGTTGTACTATACGGGTAAGTCCTACAAGATCGGTGAGGTGCACGAAGGCGGCGCTACCATGGATTGGATGGAGCAAGAGCAAGAGCGCGGTATTACCATTACCTCTGCTGCTACAACTTGTTTCTGGAAAGATCATCGTATTAATATTATCGATACGCCGGGTCACGTTGACTTTACCATTGAAGTTGAGCGTTCTTTGCGTGTTCTTGACGGTGCTGTTGCTGTTTTTGATGCGGTTTCCGGTGTTGAGCCCCAATCTGAGACCGTTTGGCGCCAAGCCGATAAGTACCATGTGCCCCGTATCTGTTTTGTGAACAAAATGGATCGTACGGGATCTGACTTTTTCCGTTGTGTTGATATGTTTGTTGACCGCTTAGGCGCAAATCCTTTGGTTCTACAACTTCCCATTGGCGGCGAGTCTGATTTCTCCGGTGTGATTGACCTTGTCCAAATGAAAACCATTACATGGAATGACGAGTCCCTTGGTGCTAATTTTGACATTGGCGACATTCCGGAAAATCTTAAAGATCAGGCCGATGAATATCGTGCGAAATTGCTTGAAACAGCGGTTGAGCAAGATGATGATGTTCTCGAAGCTTATCTTGGCGGTGAGGAGCCGACCTTAGAACAACTGAAAAAATGTATCCGCAAGGGAACAATCGCTGCTGACTTTGTGCCCGTCCTTTTAGGTACCGCCTTTAAAAACAAGGGTGTGCAACCTCTTTTGGATGCCGTTGTCGATTATTTGCCTTCACCGATAGATATTGGGGAAACGAAAGGTATTGACGTAAATACCGAAGCTCCTTTGGCACGTAAGCCCGATGATTCGGAGCCTTTGGCCGCGCTTGCTTTTAAAATTATGACGGATCCTTTTGTCGGATCGCTAACCTTCGTTCGTATTTATTCCGGTACCCTTGAGAGCGGATCATATATTATGAACTCCGTTAAAGGAAAGCGCGAGCGCGTCGGTCGTATGTTGTTAATGCATGCAAACAGTCGTGAAGATGTTAAAGTAGCACATGCCGGTGATATTGTTGCCTTATGCGGTTTGAAAGAGACGACAACCGGTGAGACACTTTGTGACGTCTCTAAGCAAATTATTCTCGAGCGCATGGTTTTCCCCGAGCCTGTTATTGAAGTTGCCGTTGAGCCTAAGACAAAGGCCGACCAAGAAAAAATGGGTATGGCTTTGGCGCGTTTGGCTCGTGAAGATCCCTCTTTCCGTGTGTCTACGGATCACGAAAGCAATCAAACCATTATTAAAGGAATGGGTGAGCTTCACCTCGATATCATCGTGGATCGCATGAAGCGTGAGTTCGGCGTTGATGCGACTGTCGGTCAACCTCAAGTGGCGTATCGTGAGACGATTTCAGCTCCTTCTGTTGTTGATTATACCCATAAAAAGCAATCGGGTGGTGCCGGACAGTTTGCCAGAATCGTTTTGCGTTTTGAGCCCTTAGCGCCCGGGGAGCCTTATACCTTTGAGAGTAAAATTGTCGGTGGTTCCGTGCCTAAAGAATATATTCCCGGTGTTGAAAAAGGTCTGAAAAGTGCGTTGGAAACCGGTGTTATTGCAGGCTTCCCCATGATTGACTTTAAGGTAACCTTGGAAGACGGTGCTTACCATGATGTTGACTCCAGCGTTATGGCTTTTGAAATCGCTGCAAAAGCAGCTTTCCGTGAAGGGATTCCAAAGGCAAGTCCAAAGCTTCTCGAGCCTATTATGAAGGTTGAAGTTGTAACACCTGAAGATTATATGGGCGATATTATCGGTGACTTGAACAGTCGTCGCGGTCAAGTAGGCGGCATGGATCAACGAGGCATTGCCCGTGTGATTACAGCCATGGTTCCTCTCTCGAGCATGTTTGGTTATGTGAATACATTGCGTTCTATGTCACAAGGTCGTGCACAATATTCCATGGTATTTGATCATTACGAAGCAACACCGCAAAATATTGCCGATGAAGTAAAAGCAAAATACGCTTAAGTTTAACGACGTTGTGTTTTGACCGGAAGGCGCTCGGAGCTTTAAAATTTGAGCGCTTTTAGAAATAAAATTATTTTATAAATTAAAAAAAAGATTAGATAAGGATTAAATCATGAGCAAGGAAAAGTTTGAGCGCAACAAGCCTCACGTAAACATCGGCACCATCGGTCACGTTGACCATGGTAAAACCACTT
>JAACSN010000001.1 GCA_009993885.1 Alphaproteobacteria bacterium | reverse complement strand
AGAATGCGAGTTTAGATTTAATCATAGACATAAACAAGATTACCTTCCGGATCTCTGGAAAATTTGGAAATCTTAACTCATGCTAGTCTAGACCCATTTTTATTACCTTGAGAGATAGGTAAAATCAGAAACGGACTTGCAATATGTTTCCTTTAAAAAATAGAGTGTAACAATGACGGAAAGACAAACAAATCCTATTAATCCGTTGAAGATAAACCGATACTCTATCAAGGTCGGAGATCCCGATCCTGCCGAATTTGTAAGCGCCCAACTTATCACGGGAGCATTTATCGCCGTTAAGGTTGTGATTGCCATATTGTTTAAACTGAGGCTTGCTGCCAAGTACGGTTTCTTGAATTGCTCGGACATCAGGGCAAAACTAACACTCTGTCCCGAAGCCCCTAAACCTAACAGGAGGAAAGACGCTCTTAGCATATTAATCTGATCGGCGTAGACAATACCCGTAATGCCGAAACTGCAGGCCAGTGCGGCAATCAACAGAGCCGGCTTTCGTTTTTGTGTAAAATCGGAAAGCCACCCTAAAAAAGGACAACCAAGCGCATAGCCCAACCAAGAAATCGTTATCATAAAAGAGGCATCTAATGATGAAATGCCTTTTAAAATTAAAAAAGACTTACCTTCATTTTCAGATAAATATTCCAAAGAAAAATAAACCAATGCAGAAAACAAAGCGATATACCAAGCTTGTTTTTTTGAGAAAATATGTCGAATTGTTTTCAAGATCCCCTCGGGTCGCTTTAAAACAATGTATCTGCCGGATTTTTCCTTATTATTCTGAACAACCGATAAAATAGCTGCGCTTAATACAAAGCCAATGATTCCCAGGTAAGTAAAAAGAAGCCGCCAATCGATATCACCGCTCTTGGCTAGAGCCTCAAAAGGCCCTGCAGCAATCATCGGCCCCATAGTACCGATAAATTGGGATATTCCGATAAGAAGAGCTCTATTTTTTTGAGGAAGCCAGTCATAAACGGCTACAAGCAGACAAATAAAACCGAATGCAGAACCAAAACCGGTTAAAAACCGGAACAGAGCGGCATAAATATAGGTATTCGCATAGGCAAACCCAATAGATGCCGAAGCACAAATAAAAGCACCGACAAAAAGAGATTTTTTTAAACCGAATCGATCGACAATAAGGCCGACGGGAACCTGCATAATAGCATAAATAAGAAGATAAAATGTAGAGCTCAGCATAGAAAATTCAATTGCCGATAAATTTAAGTCATACATTATAGGATGTTGGAAAGTCCCGATAACAGTACGCAATAAAAATTCATACAGGAAAAATAAGGCACACATGAGCCATATTCCAATTCCTTTTACCGTATACTTTAAAACCATTGTTTTTATTTAACTCAAAAAATCTTCGTCTTGCCGTTGATTCCACTTTTCAATAGCATTTTCAGCGCGTTTATCATCAAGAAAAGAAGCGACTTTAAAAAGAGGCAGGCCTTCGTGAATCAGCGGTGTGGTATTAATGCCGACAATAATACCGTCCCGCGGAGATTTGACGACCAAACTATCATCTGTTCCAAAAGGATCGGACAACCTTCCGAGCTTTTCTCCTTTCTTAATAATCTGACCGAGGGATGTATCCGTATGCAAAATACCTCCGGCATGGGCAATGATCCAATTTTCTTCTTGTGAGAAAATTGGATGGGCATCTTGCCCTCGGGGCTCATTGAGCATCTTTAAATAACGCATACTGTTTTTAATGCCGTTAAAGCCCACCGTGATCGCATTTTCGTCAAATCGCATTGCTTCTCCGCCTTGATACACAATAAGCGGAATGCCAAGATCTTCTGTTGTTTGCCTTAGTTTATTTCCTTCTAAGGTCACGTTTGTCACCACAGGTGAGCAAAATGCCTTTGCGAGCCCCCGTACGTCCCGGTTATCAAAATTGCAATAGACTTGCGGCAAAATATTGTGATTCGGTCCGCCGGTTTGCAGTTCTATACAGTAGTCGGCTTTTTTTAAAATCTCTTGTGTAAAGATATCGGCAAGTCTCTCACCATATGTTCCCGTTCTTGATCCGGGGAAACTAGCTGCAACGGATCCTCCGCCGGGAAGAGGTCTCGGATAATGGGTGAGCCCGTAAACATTCACAACCGGAACAGCAATAATTGTACCGTTGATTTGCTCTGCACTTAGGGAATCGACCACCCTGTTAACAATTTCAATCCCGTTAAGTTCATTCCCGTTTAAGGTTGAAAATATCAACAAGCAAGGCCCTTCAGATTTACCGTGAACAACACGTATCGGCATAAACATCGGTGCACAGGAATATTGTTCCGGCATAGGAAGAGCAAAGTTTGCTTGCTCGCCCGGTTGTATAAGCGCATTGCAGATTTGGAGTTTTTTATTTTTCATATATTTTTTTTCAGATACCCGGAACAAATGTGGATTATGAAAACATAGTATACGATTTCTTCTATTTATTCAATGTTAGGGTCATATTCGACTAGAGAGCGCGGACAGAGCCTTCAAAAAGAGGGGGTAAAATGTAAATTCTTCTGAAAAAGGTAAAAGCATGATAGTGTTCTAAAAGTTTAACAATAGGCTTTGTTGTCATGTTTAAAAAACTTACCTTTTTAATCCTTTTAACCTTTTCCCACGATACGGTATTAAGCACGCCTCTTTTAATCGGGATTGTTGGCGGAAGCGGCAGCGGCAAAACAACTCTTGCTCATAACATTGCCGAAATTCATAAAGGAACCGTTACCATAATTTCCCAAGACTCTTATTACAAAGACCTGTCGCACCTTCCCTTAAAAGAGCGGGAAAAAACAAATTTCGATGCGCCCGACTCCATTGATTTTAAGGCTATGTTACAGGATATTAAAGACCTAAAAGCGGGCAAAACCATTCAAAAACCCCTTTATGATTTTTCGACCCACACACGAAAAAAACAAGGAGAAACCCTTTCTCCGACTAACATTATTATTATCGAAGGTATCCTCCTTTTCACCCATAAAGAGCTGCGTGATCTTTTAGATATCAAAATTTTTGTAGACGCTTCCCCGGAAGAACGGCTTCTTCGTCGCATTGATCGCGATATAAAAGAACGCGGCCGCACCTTTCACTCTGTTCAAAAACAATACCTTGAAACCGTCGCGCCTATGTATGAAGAATATGTCCTCCCCACAAAAAAGTATGCAAATATTATTGTGCCCAACGGCAGAGGAAATACAAACAAGGTTGCCTTAGAAATGCTCATTTCTAAAACGAGGGACAGCCTCAATGAAAACAGGTTCTAAAAAAGGGTGTTCCAAAACAGCTTACTTATTTATTTTCTTTTTTCTAAATTTCAATTTATATTCATGGAATTAAAGAGTATACCGTTGGAATTTTCATGACCAAGACGCCTTTGTGGGCTCCTTCTAAAGCCCAAATACAATCAACCCAACTTTGGCATTTTCTAAATGACTGTGCGGAGCAGTTTCATTTTCCGCCCACTTATGAGGCTCTTTATGATTGGTCTGTTCAAGATCTTGAAGGGTTTTGGCATAAAGTTTGGGAATTCTGTGGCATTATCGCCTCAAAAAAAGGGAGTGTTGCCTATAAGGCCGCCCCTCGTTTTCAAGAAAGTCAATTCTTTCCCGAAGCCCGTCTCAATTATGCCGAAAATCTTTTAAAATATTCCGACCTAAAGCGAACGGAAACGGCGATTACTTTTTGGTGTGAGGGGTTGATCAAGCGTACGCTTTCTCACAAAGAACTCTATGCACAGGTGAGCCTGATGGCTCGGCACCTCCAAACTCTGGGCATTAAAAAGGGAGATCGCGTGGCCGGAGTTTTGCCCAACCTCCCTGAAACCGTTATTGCCATGTTGGCAACGTCAAGTCTGGGTGCTGTTTGGGCTTCTTGCTCTCCGGACTTTGGCGTTCAAGGCGTTTTAGATCGATTCGAGCAAATTCAACCTAAAATTCTTTTGACGGCCGACGGCTATTTTTACAAAGGAAAAACGCACGATAAATTAAAAGATGTTCAAGAAATTGTCTCAAAACTTCCATCGGTCCGGCAGGTCATTGTAATCGGGTACACGACACCGCAACCCAATATCGACTCTCTTGAAAACGCGATATTGTGGGATCAAATTATCTCGACCCATACCCCGACACTCTTAGAATTTACGGACTGCGCCTTTGACGATCCCCTTTTTATCATGTTTTCATCGGGGACAACGGGACAACCAAAGTGCATCGTCCACGGGGTTGGCGGGACATTAATTCAGCATTTAAAAGAACATAAACTTCACGGAGATGTTCGCGTTAACGATCGCGTATTTTATTTTACAACCTGTGGTTGGATGATGTGGAATTGGCAAGTTTCCGCCCTTGCCTGCGGCGCCCAATTGATGCTTTATGACGGCTCACCCATGCACCCGAAAGCCGATATTTTGTTTGATTATGCCGAGTCAGAAAATTTTACTTTTTTTGGAACTTCGGCAAAATTCATTGATGCCCTTCACAAAACGGGACTTGAACCGAAGAAAACACACACCCTTAAAAATTTAAGGATGATAGCCTCTACAGGGTCTCCCCTTGCGCCGGAATCCTTCCAATATGTTTACAACAGCCTTAAAACCGATGTATGTCTTGCCTCCATTTCCGGCGGAACGGATATTATTTCATGCTTTGGGCTCGGCAACCCGATAGCACCTGTTTTTGCCGGTGAGCTTCAAACAAGGGGGCTTGGCATGGCCGTTGAAGTTTTCGATGAAACCGGGGTTTCCGTTTTAAATCGACGCGGAGAATTAGTCTGCACAAAACCTTTTCCTGCCAAACCCGTTGGATTTTGGAATGATCCGAAAGGGCTTAAATACCACAAAGCTTATTTTGCCTCCTATGAAAACATTTGGCATCATGGTGATTTTGTTGAGATCACCCCCCGACAAGGCCTCTTTTTTTACGGTCGCTCCGATGCCGTTCTGAATCCGGGCGGTGTACGCATAGGTACGGCAGAGATTTATCGCCAAGTTGAACAAATTTCCGACGTTCTGGAAAGCGTTGCCGTCGGTCAAGAATGGAAAGGGGATATCAGAGTGATTCTGTTTGTAAAATTACGCCCTCAAGCAACTTTGAGCGAAGACTTAAAAAAAGAAATTTGTAAAAAAATCCTCGTAAACACAACCCCCCGCCACGTGCCTGAAAAAATAATCGCCGTTGCGGACATCCCCCGCACCATGAGCGGTAAAATTGTAGAGCTGGCTATACGAGATACCATTCACAAAAAGCCTGTCAAAAATAAAAACACATTAGCTAACCCGGAGTCTTTATCTTTCTTTGAGAACGTGCCAGACTTGGCGAGTTGAAAGTTTTTAATAAATACCTGAAAACAAATAACAAAAAAACTATTAACTGAGTTTTAAATTTTAATTCCAACGGCATTTTTACCGCAAAAGGAGGCACGTCTTGTTCAATCGTTCCATTCAAATTTGTGACAAACTACTTCGTCGCTATACACCCGACCCCTTCCTTTTTGCCATTCTTTTAACGGGAATCTTGTTTTTTGCAGGCCTCTACATGACACCCTCCGGCGCAACGGACATCATTCGCTATTGGGGTGACGGATTTTGGGGGCTTATCCCCTTTACCTTGCAGATGGTCATGGTTCTTGTAGGCGGATATGTAACAGCTGTTTCACCTCCCGTGCAAAGAATTCTCGTTTCTCTGTCAAAAACTGTTCATACCCCGGGTCAAGCTGTTATCCTTGTTACCCTAGCGGCTACCCTTGGTTGTGTACTGAATTGGGGGTTGGGATTAATTGTCGGCGGTATGATGTGTCGCCATGTCATTCAACAGGTTCCAACGGCTAATTTCCGCTTACTTGTCGCAGGCGCTTACAGTGGTTTTCTTGTGTGGCACGGAGGTTTTTCAGGCTCTATCCCCTTAACACTCGCAACACCCGGAAATTTTTCAGAACAACTGGTAGGGGGAATTATTCCCGTTCAAGAAACACTTTTGTCGCCTTTGAATATCTGCGCCGTTCTCGGTTTATTTATCCTGTTGCCTTTGACAAATTTTTGGTTATCTCGCCAAGAAGACATCAACCCTGTTTCTGTGCCGGTTTTTGAAACCGAAGACCTAAAGACTGAAGGACCTGCCGCCCGCCGTTCTTTATCACCGGCAGAGAGGCTGGAAAAAAGCCGCCTTGTCTCTTACGCAATTGCCGGATTTGGCGGGGCTTATCTTTTGATACAAGGTTTCTCGGGCAAACTGTCTTTAAATCTAAACAGTCTTAACTTCATCTTTATTTTTTCCGGTGTTTTGCTACATAAAACCCCGGAATCCTTTATCAAAGCTATTTCTGAAGCCGCCAAAAAAGTAGGACCGATTCTTTTACAATTTCCTTTTTACGCCGGCATCATGGGCATAATGGTATCGTCTAACCTGGCAACCGTTGTTTCTGAAGCTTTTGTAACGATTTCAACGGCAGAAACTTTTCCGTTGCTCACCTTTTACAGCGCCGGGTTGGTAAATATTTTTGTCCCTTCCGGCGGAGGGCAATGGGCTATTCAAGCCCCGGTTGTCCTTGCAGCAGCTAAAGAAATCGGAGCCGATATCCCTCTTGCTTCCATGGCTGTTGCTTGGGGAGACGCTTGGACAAACATGCTGCAACCCTTTTGGGCACTTCCGCTCTTGGCCGTCTCAGGATTGCACTTAAGGGATATTATCGGTTATTGTTTAGTCGTGCTTCTCGTTTCCGGCGCTTTTCTCTCAAGTCTGTTTATCATCATGGCTTAGACGGGCTATACACCGGAACCTGTTTCTATAGAACTTGCTAATTTTGACGAAGCATTCTATAGTGGAAATCATCAATTTAAAGCTGCACACTTTCTATGATTATTATTTGCCCCACATGCTCTAAGCGTTACCTTGTTGAGGATGGCTCCATTGATAAATCCGGGCGTCAAGTGCAATGTATTGCTTGTAATCATACTTGGTTTTTTAAACCGAGCCCCGAGGCAAAAGAACTTGATCAAATACACCTTGATCTCATCGGTGCCGGCTCTTCTGTTGTGAATGATAACAACGGTGTAAACCTTGGTTGGCTCCTTCTTTTTATTACAATTTTTATTTTAGGCCTCGGTGCTTTTGTCGCAAGGCAACCCATCATGCAATTTTGGCCTACTTCCCATATTTTTTACCAAACCGTGGGTCTTGGCCCTGCTGCTTCCCAAGAAGGCCTGAGGTTTGATGATTTACGCCCCATGATTGAACCGACGGAACAAGGCCAACGTCTTTTATTAACGGGAACCATTATTAACGAAGGCAATGAAGTGCGAGAAGTGGATACCCTTCACGTGATTGTGAAAGGGGATTGCGCCCAAGCCTCGTGGTGGGAGCGCCATATTAACACTTACCTTCGCCGTCAAGGACAAGATCAATGTCGCCTTGATAGGTGGACTTATGAACCCAGTGAATCAAAGATTTATCCCGGTGAACACGTGGCTTTTGAGACTTCATCCGCTCGTTTTTTCCAAGGGGCTAAGTCCATCCAAGTCCAATTTTAGATAAGCGTTCTTTTAAAAACTCTCAACTTTAGAAGACCCAAGATCAACAGAAACATAAAGAGTAAAAGAAAAACTATGACAGCCGACACCGCCACCCCTAAAAAATTTTTCATTGATCCCGATGCCCGAATTTTTGGAACTCAAGACGGAGATTTATCCGCTTTTTATCAAAGCGAATTCGCAGAACACAAAGCCGTTGTTGATAAAACTCTGGCCGCTCTTGAGGATGATTTTATCCGCCTTTATGAGGTCTGCTTAAATGCCGTACAACGGGGCAATAAAATTCTCTTTTTTGGAAACGGCGGTAGCGCTGCCGATTCTCAACATTTAGCAACGGAATTGACCGTTCGCTATAAAGAAAACCGCCCTGCTATTCCGGCCCTTGCCCTTACAACAGACACCTCTGCCCTAACCGCAACCCCTAACGACTTTTCCTTTGAGGTTCTTTTTAGCCGTCAAATAGAAGCTCTGGGGCAGCCGGGGGACGTTGCCCTCGGCATTTCAACTTCAGGCAAAAGCCCCAACGTCATCAAAGCCCTTAAGGTTGCCCGAGACTTAGATCTCATTCCGGCCGCCCTCTCGGGAAAAGACGGCGGGGATTTAATCGGCTTGGCAAATCCTCTTCTCATTGTACCTTCCCACACCACAAGCCGTATTCAAGAGATGCATATTACTCTTGGTCAAATGTTGTGCGGTGCTCTTGAAAAGGGCTTGGGACTCGTAGATTAACCATGGAAATGTTAACCGCCTCCGACGCAATAGCTCTTCTTAAACAGTTGTCAACGGTACGTGTGCTCTGCATCGGTGATGTGATGTTGGATCGCTTTTTATACGGAAAGGTCGACCGCATTTCTCCTGAAGCCCCTGTGCCTGTTGTACACGTCTCACAGGAAATTGAAATGTTGGGAGGCGCCGGAAATGTTGTGCAAAACATCACAAGTCTTGGGGCTTCCGTTCACTTTGTTTCCGTTATCGGAGACGATACGGCAGGGACAAGAATTGAAACGTTGTTAGCCTCTTTAAAAACGGCAACAGCTTTTTTTGATAAACAAGCCCATCAGGCCACAACGGTTAAAACGCGTATTATTGCAGAACGCCAACAACTTGTGCGAGTAGATCGTGAAAATTCTTTATCCCTTAACGAAGAGCAACAAAAAAAGCTACTCCGCACCATCAAAAACGCCCTTCATAAAAGCGATGTTTTAATCCTGTCCGACTATGGCAAGGGCGTACTAAACCCAAGCCTTAATGCCCGGATTATCCGAGAAGCCCGAAACCTCGGTATTCCTGTGATTGTAGACCCTAAAAGCACCCGTTACGCGGACTATGCAGGCGCGAGCTTTATCACACCTAATCTAAAAGAATTCCAAGGCGCTTGCCAAAGAGCCAAGGCGGGGGCGGGCGAGAAAACAAACGGTGATGACGAAATTTGTCAGGCTGCACAATCTCTCATGAAAGCTCATGATCTAAAGGGTCTCTTAGTAACCCGAAGCCAAGACGGCATGAGCCTTATTGATGAAAAAAACCATATTCACATCACAACCAAAGCTCAAGAAGTTTTCGATGTCTCCGGTGCGGGTGATACGGTTGTGGCTGTCTTTTCCCTTGCCCTTGGAGCCGGCCTTCCTTCACCTCAAGCTGCCCGATTGGCCAATGCGGCAGCCGGAATTGTGGTTGGTAAAATTGGAACGGCAACGGTAAGTCCGACGGATTTAATCAAGGCTCTTACCCACGGAGATACTAAGGAAAGCAACGAAGAGACTGATATAAACAGCACCCCGTCTTGTACACATTCCCATTCTTCTTGGGAAGATGCCTTGACGCAAGTATTGCAATGGCGCGCCGAAGGGAAAAAAGTAGGTTTTACCAACGGGTGTTTTGATATTCTTCACCCCGGTCATACGACGCTTTTGGCCAAAACCAAGACTCAATGTGATAAGCTAATTCTAGGCCTCAACAGTGATGCTTCCGTTACAAAACTCAAGGGGCCGACCCGTCCCGTTAATACCCAAGATTCCCGTGCCCAGGTTCTTTTGGCTCTTGAAAGTATTGATCTTGTTGTTGTATTTGACGAGGATACGCCCCTTAACCTTATAAAGTACCTTAAACCCGATCTTTTAATTAAAGGTTCCGACTACACCCTTGACCAAGTCGTCGGCGCAAAAGAAATGAAACAATGGGGAGGTAAAGTCTGCCTCATTGATCTGGTACCGGGGCATAGTACGACTGATACAATCAAGCGTTTCAAACCTTCTGCTTAAATTTTTTTTGCAGCAAAGGTATAAAAATCTCTAAGTAGAATCGGTTCTGTCGCCTTTGTGGCGTTTTTCTTCGGCGTTATAAGAAGAGTCTATTTTAGACCACACTATTTTAAGTAAGGGTGTTACCGCGCTAAAACTCCTTCTTGAACACATTACCCTTAAGGCGGATGATTAAGGAACAGCAAACGAGGGGTTATTTTAAAATTAGATAGGGAATTCCAAAAAGCCTATTTGATACCAAAGAAAATTAACTTGACGGTGCTTACAAAATAAAAAGACTTAATATAGAATTAAAACATACAACTTGTAAAAAAGGTTTATGCCCTCTTATCGATAACCGTTAAAAACAGGAAGAATAGATGTTTATTCAAAAACAGATTCAATATTTGCGGGAATTTTTTCGCCTTGAAGCTGCCGGTGGAATTCTTTTAGGGTGCGCGGCTTTTCTCGCTTTGCTTATGGAGAACTCCCCTCTTGCTTCTCTATATAATGCTTTTTTAGAAATTCCTGTTACCATACAAATAGGTGCCCTTTTAATCAATAAACCTTTGCTTCTTTGGATCAATGACGCTCTTATGGCTGTGTTCTTTTTCTTAATCGGCTTGGAACTTAAAAGAGAAATATTAGACGGGCAGCTGTCCTCCCGAGATCAGTTAGCTCTTCCTATCTTTGCCGCACTTGGCGGTATACTGGTTCCGGCTTTAATTTATTTTGCCTTTAATAGCGATGATCCCACTGCTATTAAAGGTTGGGCCATTCCTGCAGCCACGGACATTGCTTTTGCTTTAGGCGTTCTAACATTGTTGGGAAAACGTGTTCCGGAGTCTCTAAAGATTGCTCTTGTTGCCATTGCTATTTTAGATGACCTTGCAGCCATTGTTATTATCGCCTTTTTTTATACGGATACCCTTTCTCTTTTATCTCTTTCAATTGGTTCCGTCACCCTTGGTGTTCTGGCCACTTTAAATTTTAAAAACGTTCAACGCACGGCCGTTTATATTATTACAGGCATTGTTTTATGGACGTGTGTTTTAAAATCAGGGGTTCATGCAACCCTTGCCGGCGTTGTTTTAGCCTTGTTTATACCTCTAAAGCCGGCATCCAAAGATGGAAAATCTCTTGCAAAGAATATCGAATATAAATTACATCCTTGGGTTGCTTACGGTGTTTTGCCCATATTTGCTTTTGCAAATTCCGGGGTTTCTTTGCAGGGTTTAAATATGAACTATTTGGCTCATCCTATTACCTTGGGTGTTTTTTTTGGTCTCTTTGTCGGTAAGCAAATCGGTATTACTCTTTTTACAAAAATAGGGTGCGCTTTAAAAATGCTTCAGCTCCCAAAAGGATCGTCTTGGTTGCAGTACTATGGAATGTCTCTTTTAACAGGTATCGGCTTTACCATGAGCTTGTTTATCGGCACTCTGGCTTTTGAAGATCCGGAGCATCAACGTTATGTCAGGTTAGGGGTGTTAAGCGCTTCAATCTTGTCAGGTGTACTCGGATTTTTGCTGTTACGTTTTTGCAAGGCATCCTCATATGGGGATCCCTCCGTATTGCAAAGTTAAATTGTGATACCAATCCGCTTTTAGGTCATTGTTTGCAATCCTATATACTGGCTCCTTTTCTAATCTACGGATTCAAAAAAAGGTTGAGAGATTATAGGTTTTTTAATCTTCTATTAATATATACATAGTATTAAATAGTAATTATTCAACTTCAGCCCGATATCCCGCTTGACTCGGCAGCACAGATAAAAAACAGTTAGTAAACCTGAAAAACTTTATGAGTCACTTGGAAGAGAACTGAGATTTTCCGGTATTAATTTAAGTTGAGAAAAGGAAAAGGTGATGCAGAAATTCAATAATATCTTATTCGTTAGCCGGGGCGTGACGGAGGAAACGGATGCAATTAAACAGGCTCTTAGTATTGCCCGAAATAATCAATCGGAATTAAATGCCCTTATCGTTGCCCCCGGACTTCCCAAGGAAATGAAAGATTACAAGAAAAAATATGAAGGATCTCTTATAGAACATTTACAAAAATCCATTCAATCTAGCCGCGAGGTTGTCAAGGTAAGTGAAAACGATGTGACGATAAAAATACAGGTAGAAAGTGGAGGAACGCCTGCAACTAATATTGTGCGTCATGTACTGAAAAATGCATATGACTTGGTGATTAAAGAGGCCGAAATCAAAGAAGACGGTAAAGGTTTTAAAGCGATGGATATGGATTTGCTGCGTAAATGTCCCGTGCCTGTTTGGTTAAGCCGCCCTATCAACAAGCACCGCGATAAGATGAAAGTAGCAGTGGCAATTGACCCGGAAAGTATATCTCCGGAAGCGGATCATCTTTCTCTGCGTTTACTTAAAATTTCTCGCTCTCTGGCTGACACCTGCAATGGTGAACTGGACATTATTTCTTGCTGGGATTATGAGTTTGAGAAATACTTGCGTCATAACGTATGGATTAAAATGCCTGATGATGACTTGGTCATAACGGTGAAGAATGCACAGACTCAGCACCGTGCTGCCCTTGAAAATATAATCGGTAAATCAGGCATCGGTTCAAAAATTCAAGTTCATCATATTCGTGGTAGCGCCGAACAAATGATTCCGCAATATGTGATAAACCGGAATATAGATATTTTGGTAATGGGAACGTTAGCACGTACCGGTATTTCAGGGTTCATCATCGGCAACACAGCAGAAAATATTGTACAAAAACTAGGGTGTTCGCTACTGGCGCTCAAGCCAAACGGTTTCGTCTCTCCGGTCAAGGCATATGATTGACCTCCGCCTTTATTGCCTCCGGCTTATTTGCAGGGGGATCATTTTTTGCTCACACTCCCCCCTTGATATTAGACTGTAATAGGTGCTGAAATAGCATATAAAGAATTTAAAACACCCGTTTAAGCCTATGTACCAAAGGGGTGAGAGCTTTTGGCGCTTTTTGTTTTTAAGGGTTCATTTTTAGAGTAATCCAATCCATTTAGTTACACTAATTGTCCGATAAACACCGTCAAGTTAGTGATGAGGCCACCTTTTTATGGACCCGTAAATTAGAATCTACGAGTCATAAATTACGAGCATCCAATGACAAAAAGAATAAGACCCCTATCCCTCCGAATTTAAAGAATCTTCCGCGAAGTTAGCTGTTGATTCCAAGGAGTCTGTTGCACAAATAGCAAAGAACCCTCAAGCCCAAATTCTAGGCGCAAAGAATCCCTTAGGCAGTCTCCTGCCAAATTGCCGGAGTTTTTTAAAAGCAGACCGCTGTTCTTGTGCTGATCTCTTATATCTTCCAACCGCTACAGAGAAAATGTTTCCTATTTTTCCCATGAGGGATACTGTGATTTGCAAAGCTCGAGGAAATTTGAGGCACTCTCCCCCTGTATAGCTTCATAACTCCCCATAATACAACGGATAGGTAACTCTTCACCGTTAGCACTAGCTATCGTTAAAACGCTGATAATGCCAAAAAGCGTGGCTAATCTTTTGGAAATTGGGATAATGGCAGGGGAGACCTCTATCTAATTAAGAGAAGATATTAACACAAGCGAAGGGATTTTCCGAAGGTGACTCGAGACTCAAATCAACTTGACGGTGTCCGCCAAAAAGCAGCTAACCCAACTAAGGAAACGAGTTAGAGAGCACTTAACTCAGTTATCTAGAACAGCCCTATTATTATTCAAGGCGACTTCCGCTTTCCTTTGACCGTCTTGAATCTGCTGTTGAACATTCTTTTGCACTTTTACAAAGGCTTTCATTTCAATTTGCCGCACGCGTTCTCGAGATAAGTTAAGTTCCAAGCCTATGGTTTCAAGGGTTTGGGGAGGCTCTTCGAGGCGCCTCATTTGCATTATTTTTAATTCCCGAGGTTTTAAGAATTGAAAGGCGTTTTCCAGCATTTCGGAGCGTTTTTTAAACTCGTCGTTTTGCGCGATTTGTTCGGCATGGTTCTCTTCTTCATCTTCAATCCAATCTTGCCATTGACCTTCTTCATCACCGCCAATAGGGGTGTTTAAAGAATAGTCATTTCCGTTAAGGCGCTTTGCCATTTCAGCAACACTGTTTTCCGGTACGTTTAAATCCTTGGCAATTTGGGCGATTTGTTCTTCGGTGAGGTAGCGTTGTCCTTCTTCAAGCATAGCGCGGCGTTTAGAACGCAAATTAAAGAATAATTTTTTCTGTGCAGCTGTTGTCCCCGTCTTAACCAAAGACCAATTGCGCATGACATATTCTTTCATAGCGGCACGCACCCACCACATGGCATATGTCGAAAAGCGAACCCCTTTTTCAGGATCAAATTTCTCCAAAGCCTTCATAATACCGATATGGCCTTCGGAAATAAGATCCAGTAAAGGCATGCCGTAACCTCGATATCCCTGAGCAATTTTTGAGACAAGCCGTAAATGGGAGGCAATAATTTTTTCCTTTGCTCGAACATCACCTGTTTCTTGCCAACGTTTTGCAAGGGTGTACTCTTCGTCTTGTTTCAGCATGGGGAAATAACTAATTCTTTTAAGATAGGCCGAAAGAGGGTCGCGTTTAGGAGGGGCTTTAACGGTTAAGAAAGAGTCGGGTTCTTCTTGGGAGGAAAGATCTTCTTGATCCTCAAAATCAACTTCGTCCTCATTCTCAACAAGGGGAACTTCCGGAAATTCCAAGGAGGCTTCTAAGGCTTCTGCAACAACGTCAATATCAACGAGTTCGCCTTCCAAAGCATGCTCCGGATCATCAACACGTGCCTCTTCTGAAAAATGTTCTTCTTTTTTCACCATTTCACCTGTATAAATTTATCCCTAGGACTATAATATCATGGAATGACTTAAAAAGTAAAAAATATGACTAAAAATAATTCGGCATCAAACAGAATAGTGGCCCAAACAAAAGTTTCTTCACAAGCTTGGATTGCGTGGAGTATTGTAACTTTTTTTTATGCATTTCAATATGTTTTACGGGTTTTTCCCGGCATAATGATTAATGATATTCGCTTAAAATTTGGTGTTGATACTCAGCAATTTGGCGATTTTTCAGGAGCGTATTACCTCGGTTATGCCCTTATGCATATTCCCGTCGGTCTTTTATTGGATCACAAAAGCCCCCGTTTTGTCATTGCCTTTAGTGCGTTACTTTGCAGTTTTGGCATTTTACCTTTAATTTATTCGGACTCGTGGACATTTGCCGTTATAGGGCGATTCTTGTTAGGTGCAGGCTCCTCAACGGCTATTCTAGGAGTCTTTAAAGTTATTCGCTTAAATTTTCCGAGCCGGAAATTCGGAACTGTTTTGGGCTTTTCAGTCATGATAGGGTTGTTAGGTGCTATTTATGGAGGTCGACCCGTACAAGATTTGGTTGACTCTTTGGGGTGGATGACGGTTTTGTACGGCTTTGTGATAGCCGGCATCCTTTTAGCTCTTGCTGTTATTTTTCTTATTCCTAAAAGGCAAAATGCCGAACAAACAACTTCTCACGGTTCTCTTACCCATGATTTAAAGATCGCTTTCAAAACCCCTTATGTCATGACGACCGCTCTTTTAGCGGCTCTAATGGTTGGGCCTTTGGAAGGATTTGCCGATGTGTGGGGGGTTTCTTACCTTATCCAATCGTACGGTTTTACAAAAGAAACAGCGTCCTATCTTCCCGGTCTTATTTTCTTCGGGATGTGTTTTGGTTCCCCGGCTCTAGCTTATCTTGGAGAACGCACGGGTCGATACAGACTTATCGTCCAATCGAGCGCCCTTATTATGGGAATTTTCTTTATTTTCTTTTTGCTTTATATGCTGCCTCTTTGGGGGATACAAATTTCCTTTCTGCTTGTCGGGGTTTTAAGTGCTTATCAGGTGCTTGTGATGCATATCAACAGTTTGCGCGTCCAAGAAAAGTACTCGGGGATTGTCACGGCTCTTACAAATATGGTGATTATGTCTTTCGGTTATGTTTTTCACCATTTTATCGGTCGCATTATGAACAGTTACTGGGCAGGTGAAACCATTGACGGCATTCGTGTTTACCCTGTTGATGCTTACGATAACGGCCTCATGATTATTCCCTTTGCCCTCTTTTTAGCGTTTCTTGGCTTTTATGGAGAAAGAATTCACGCTAGAATAAAAGGAAGAAACCTTTATTAAGGCTTCCTGATTAGAGAGCATTACTTTTTATGCCCTTGATAGGGCTAAATAAACAGGGAATGAAAAATGGTAAGTGCACATGCAAGGCCTTTAGCGGCTGTTGACCTCATGAAACTCTACGGTAAAATTCACTTTACTTGGAATTTACGCACGGATCATCTTGTCTGGAACGGCCCCATTAATAAATTATTCGGTTCCGACTGCCCTCTTTCAACAGGAAGTAGCTTTCTAACGCGCCTTACAGCCCCTAGCTTTTGGAAACGTTTTAGCGAAATCGACAATCGAAAAGGGAATGAGTACACGACCTCTTATGAGCTTACCCTTCCCAACCGGCTTGCGTGTCGTGTTATTGAGGTTGCGACAATTATTCGAAATGGAAAAGGTTTGCCGGAACGCTTGGAGGGCAGTATTCAAGTTTGTGAGCCTGAACAGCAAACTGATCAAAAGGATTTTAGCGGTTATGACCGGTTAACCGGTTTTCCCTCGCAGGAAGTTTTGCTTGAAAACCTGACTTGCCTCGTTGAACAAACAAAAGGGGAGATTGCTCCCGGCGGATACCTTGTTTTTTGTATCGATAAATTGTCCCTTATTTATTTTTTATACGGCTTGGAGGCTTTACAAAATTCTCTTTTAGAAGTAGGAATGACTCTTAAAAAATTCACCCGTTTTAATGATACGATCGGCCGCATTAGCGGTTGTTGTTTCGGCAGCACTCTAAAAGACATAGATGTATGGGGTGTTTTTCAAGCCGCCCATCGGCTTGTAGATTCTTGTTCTTCCATAAAAATTAAGACGGATATAGAAACTTTTTCGCCTACTGTTTCCGTTGGCGGGGCGGCTTTTAGGGAAGGCGTTCTCCCTATAGAAATTATACGTCAAGCCGAGCAGGGACTGTTTGAAATGCAAAATATGAAGGGCACAGGTATTACGATTCAACAGTCCGACGGCGGACAAATCGATGTAACGCGCCCCCAAACAACTAAAGCCGGTAAACGCCGTATTGCCGATGCTAAGAATGAAGCAAAAAAAGCCTCTTCAAAAAAAACAGGCTAAAGCGAACATGATCCTCAAAAAAACACCCCGAGCTTTTTTAAGACTAACTCCAGGAAGTATCAATTGTTCTTATGGGAAACATGCTGCTCAAGAAAGCGACGTTTTTATAAAAGAATGTATAAATTATTATCGTATTTTACGGGATAAAAGTCTGCAGTATTTTTCTAATTGCACCTACACCGATATTTTTTTCAAAACACAAAATAACGTTATAAACAGAAAATCCCTTACTTATGAAAGGAAGTCCTATGATTATCAAAAATAAGAATAAAAAAAAGATAAATGCTCTTTCAATCGGCTTATTCTTAACAGCCGGCCTTTTTTTAACAGGTCAGGATGTAAAGGCCGGGACAGAAAAGAATAGTATGCATTATGTTCCTAAAAACGGCTTAAATGTGGATTGGCCCGTTTTATTAGACAAAGAATACTTCACTTATCGCGGACGTTCTTCGCGGAGTATGACATTACGCTCTATTATGCATTTTGATTGTCAGCGCTTAACAGAACTTTATGGTCAAAACCCCCTCTCAGCCCTCTATGATTTAGAGTTGTTCATTCTTGTGCAGTTTGCGCTTCGCGGTATTGATATCCAAACAATGGGGCAAAAAGATCGTGAAGACTTAGCGCTTTCGGAAGTTGCAAAACGCCTGCGTCAATTCGGTCGTATAAAAGAAACAACCGGTCTTTTTAAAAATCCTCGAGTTGTCCCGACAATTGCAGGATTATGTCAAATTTTAGAAGAAGATAAAGAAGATCTTTTGCGGCAAAAATACCATATTAGGCATCAATGGGATCGCTATAAAGTCGGACAAGAAGAATAGAGCTTTTATATTTAACTGATCCGTGCAGCAACCTTTGACGATTTTTTTTTGAAAAGGCGGCATTAAATGTGTGTTTAGTTTTTTTATAGAGGCCTTTATAGAAAAAAATAAAATCAGCTCAAGAGAATCGTGTTTTATTGCATGATTATCTTGTGACCGAATCAACAATCTCTGGGGCTCTGTCCTTAAGTTCTTTACCTATAAGCAGCCCCTCCCTACCGAACCTAAAAACAGTCACAGCGTCACTTTTTTTAATGTTCATGAACATCTGAGGCAGTGTGGTCGGTGCTTTGGCCGAGACTTTTTAAAAATGCCACAACGATATTTTATTATTGACTATCGATAATAAATTACCTATAAAGGGGTTAATTTAACCGGAGATCATTATGACAAACATTAAAAAAATTAGCCGTGCCCTGCAATGGATTTTTGGGCTTTATCTTATTTCATCACCGTTAGCCTCTTTATTTTTCTGGGTTCTTTCAACCTTCGTTCCTTTAAAGCAGACCTTTATGGGAAACTTGTTTGATCAAGGAATGTTTGAAATAACTGTTAGGGCACTGGGGAAAAGCTATTCTCTTTACGGGCAAGACTTTTCTTGGAATGCGCGTTTTCTAGGACTTTTAGGGGATTTTGCCCATGACATTTTTAAATGGATCGCCGCCTTTTATGTCATTTGTCTTATGAAACTTTACGCGACAGGTAATCTGTTTTCACAAAAACACGCTTTCTATTTCAAACGTATAGGGCAAAGCCTATTATTTTACGGAACCTTTGGCCTTGTGGCAGGAGATTCGATCCTTGGTATTGCGGTTACCTTTGATAACCCTGTAGGTCAACGCCTTTTAAGCATCGGCTTTGGAACTCCTAACGTTGAAATGATTGTGGTTTCTTTGATGATTATTCTTGTCGGTTGGGTCATGTTAGAAGGATTTAAACTTCGTGCCGAACAAGAACTTACCATATAAAGGACGTCAACCAATGCCTCTTATTATAAACCTTGATGTGATGCTTGCTAAACGAAAGATGAAGCTGCAGGATTTAGCAAGCCAAGTCGGTATCACGCCACAGAACCTCTCTGTTTTGAAAACAGGCCGAGCCAAGGCCATTCGTTTTTCGACCTTAGAAGCTCTGTGCCGTGTCTTAGAATGTCAACCGGGCGATATTCTCGCCTATGAGGACGTACCCGACTCGTTTTTATGAAGCATCACATTTATTGCAGCATCAATCGTGCGGCGCGCTCAATTTGTTTAGGGTTGTTTTTTACATACTCAAGGGCAACATGCTCGAGTTCGGCAATTTCTGTTTCGGATACCCCGTCTAAGGGAATGGGGCGATCTAAGGTCGCGTTTAAGCGGACGTAATGCGAGCCAAGGGTATTCCTAAGGCTCGTATCCGTTACTTGGCTAACCCCTTGCATCATAAGTCCCGAGATAGGGCCGGCCCAATCTAATTTCCCCATATCCTTTGAGTCTTCCCGTGTCATAGGGCTATAAAATAAACCCGTCCCAAAGGACAGCATATCAATATTAAAGATGACATTTTCTCGCTGATTACGGGGGTAAAGCGAGCTAATTTCATCAAGGGCAACATCTCCCGGGTGATTTAAAACAACACCGCCGTCGATAAGAGAGCGATTTGGAAAACCATAATAAGGTTCGAAAAAAGTCGGAGCAGCAGAGGTAGCGCGTCCTGCCTCCCAGAGTTTTACCGTTTGGAATTCTTCTTTGCGGGAATTAAAAACATAGGGTCCGGGAACGGCATTTTCTCCCCCTTCTATATCATAGGATGTCACGATAACCCCTTTTTCAAGATCGCCTAAGGTTGTTTCTTCTCCCAGAACCTCTTTGAGTTCTTGAAGAATGCCCGTGTCACTATAGGTCTCGTCAAATAAACCTTTAAGCCAACGCCAAGCACTGAAACCCTCTTTTTGAAAAATTTTATCGCCGTTATTCTTATAAATGTTAATGGCTTCATCTAGGGTCGCCCCGTGAGCAAGAGCCAAGGCAATAATGCCGCCCGTTGAAGTGCCGGCCAACCAATCGGCTTGTTCGACAAGACCGACACCGTTCATGCGCTTTTCCACTTCTTTTGCAACATAAAGGCTGAAAAGCCCCCGAATTCCCCCGCCGTCCCACGAGAGAACTTTAAGGGGGGTGCGTTCTTCCTCTTTTTGGAAGAGATCTTGAAAGCTAGCCGAAAGGGTTGTTATTAAAAAGGCGTAAACAAGGATAAAAAAGAAAAAGGGAGTTTTTTTCATGGGGCATCGTCTCCTAAAGGTCATACACTTCTCCAGAAAACCGGTTAGGCATTAAAAATCCGTGAAGATTTTATTAACAGGTTCTTTATGCGTTTTCATTTTAAAAGGGGGGAGGAGATTCGCGCCTTCGTGGGGAACGATCCTTTCAATCGAGCACCGTGCTCCATCCTTGTTTGCTTTAAAAAGCAACTTCTTTTAATATGGGTGGGATAGTGGGTTAATAGTTACTGAAATTGGATAGGGATAAATCATGATTGAGTGGAATACATTATTAAGCGTATTACTTGGTGGATTTTTAGCAACAGTACTTCCTTGGTGGCTTGCGAAATTTGAAAAAAGATTTGAAAAAAGACAAGAAAAAATCTTACATGCTCAGGAAGTTTGTCTAATACTTGCAGCGCAGGCACGAGAATTTAAAAGGTTAAAAGAATATTTCTACCGTATAAAGGATAATCAAAATCCTACGCCAATAAATCTCATTAAAAATAATTGGCGGTTGCTACCATCCGATATTTTGAAACTTAATTTTAAGGCCTTTCAAGAAAATGCAAACCTTGTTTTTAACCTAATGCTATTTGAAGAAAATTTCTCTTACTTAATAACGTTAATTAACGACCATCGAGAATCTTATTATGCCACTCCCGTCAACCAAGAAAAAATCAGCCAGCAATTAAAATATATACATGACAGATTAAATCTTATTGACCCGTATAATCTACATGCTGGCCTTAACAAATTTTTGCACGATACATTTAAGTCGAAAAATTTTTTAAGAAAGAAAGCTTACTTTACAAAATTAATTCCGTTAGAAGGTGAGGAGAAGACGATATATGAACACAAGTTCTGACGATTTAATTTATACCGCATCTTTCTTTACCAACCCCTTTACGAATTTGATCAATTTATAAAAGTCGTTCACATAACCGTAATGTCCTCACAAACGATACGCTTATCCCTACTTTATGACAGGGGTTCTATCAAATCAAAAAAGGGGGGGGTTGTGAAGCGTTTGCCTTAGTTCAACCGAACGGTTGTGAGCACGGGTAAGTGGTCGGATGCGATATTGTCCCCAACGTGTTGGGATACATAATCGATGCCGTCACTCACAAGAAGATGATCAATATGAATGCGAAGGAAATTGGTATCGATATGAGACGGCCAAGAACCGGTGTGGGTGCGCGGGTATTTCAAATTCGCTTGTTTGATAAGCCTTTTATAAGCCGGCGAGTAAGGCGTTACATTAAAATCTCCTAGGATCATGTGATGCTTTACCTCGGATTTATTTAGGATACGAGCCAGATCGGCAAATTGTGCGTTACGCATAATCAGATGATCGGGAGAGGCAGGACACATAGCGTGAATCCCTATAAATTGAAGCTCCTTGCCGTTTACGGTCTCTATTGTAACATCCGTGTAATGTGAATAAGTCGTCTCATAAGGGCGAAGCGAGGCTGCCTTGATCGGAAGCTTGCTAAAGAAGGCTCGTTCGAACCGGTTGCCTTCCGGGCAAATGCTATAAGGGAATATGGCACGTAACCTTTTTAGCTCTGATTTTAGTTCGGGGTTTATTTCTTGTAAAAAGACAATATCCAACTTCTCATGGTTTAGCTCGATCCAATCCACGATCTTTTTTCCGCCGCCGCTGTAGAGATGAGTGTTGTATTGAAAAATCGTGATTTGCTCGCCCGTTTGTCGGGTCATAAAGGGGGTCGCATTTATATAAGTCTGTGTCATAAGCGCACCTTGTCCAAGCAGGAGTATAAGTCCTGCAAATACGAAAGCACGCTTTTTTAAAAAAGCAAATACAAGAATAAGGGCAATGGTGCTGATAAAGTGGGGTGTTGTAAGGCTAACGGAAAGTTCGGTAAGCCAAGTGTCTTCAATTAGATTGGCTGCTATAAAAATAGCCGCTGAAAAGCAAAAGCCGATGATACAAAATATAGTAAATACTTTTCGGGTTTTGCTCATTACCTTTTATCCGCAATAATTATTATCCGCATGCACGCCCACCTTGCTATTTTTTAAGACAGTTTGTCAAGAATAATCACGCAGCAGTAAGAGCACTTTGGTGACGCCGTCAGTGAAGTCTATGACAGATTTATTCACGAGGCAAAAAGGGAACAAACTTCACTTGTACTTTATGTAGGCTATCACCTTTATTATGATTTTATATAGTTATTTCTGTTTAATGTTAAACAATACTTATTGTTTTATTTAACAACTTGCTTTATTCAGAAGTATTTGTTACAATTGTAATTAATATATGTCGTTAAATTAATTATAAGTAGGTATCGTTATGAAGAAATCCCTATTAACAATTATTCTCGGAACAACACTTTTACTCTCCGCTGCATTTGCAGAAAATCAACTTGCCGTTGTGCCGAATGAAGGAGAGAACGTAACGCGTGCTATTGTAAAGTACGCGCCGCCTGAAGTTTCTGAAAACGAGCTTGCCCTTGTGCCTTATGATGCAGAGTTTGCAGCAAAGCAATCGTGCAAGGTAAAAGAAAACGCTGAAAGCTGGGGGAGCTGGGCTTTAAACAAAACGGCAGGGGCGGCAAAGTATGTGGGCGGTAAGCTTGTTGAAAGCGGCGCCGAAACAGCAAAATATCTTCTTGCTTGGAACTTGAATTACTATGGTGTCAAGAGCCTTGAAGAGTTAACGGCCTATGGTGTTTATGCAGGTACATCTTTAGTTGCGGGACCGGCTGCAGGAAACGCGGCTTATTACGTAACCAAGGGCGCTTTTACAGTCGGGCATTGGGTTATTCCGGGGTTTGACGGCTTCATTGCCGGTACTTATGCCCCCCTTACAAAGAACTTTGTAGTTGATCCTTTGGTGAATAACGCTCCGGCCATTGCAAATGCGGCCGTTTCAGCGGCTTCTGCATGTTCAAGCTATGCGAGCAGTGCTTATAACTACTTCTGGAGTTCCTAAAAAACACCTTTCTCTAAAACAAGAGAAAGGTGTTTTTAGAAATTATTTTATAAATTAAGCTTTTTTATTAAGCCTTAGCTAATTTCTTTTCGATAGATGTAACAAGTTTTGCATTATCACCGGTGTTATACCAACCCTTGATCATCTCGAGATAAGCAAAAATATCTTTTTTCGCTTGCCCCATATCTTCAACGGAAGCACCGCCTTTAAGTAGGTTTGAGATCTGAGGCTTCAGTTCGTCAAGAGCGCTTTTTATTTGATCCACATAACCCCCGCCAATATTAACACCGGCTTGGGTTTGCTCAGCAGCTTTGTCAACAATATCAAAAAGGTTAGTAAGGGGACCTTTTACTTGTTCGGGAATCAGCTCAAAATAACCGCTTTTTTGAATACCTCCTGAAAGCGCCAGGACACGTCCGGCCAAGCTATCCAAATGTTCCAGCGCACTTTGTGTACCTGAAATAATCTCATCGAATTCAACTTTTCCATCCCCGTTGGTATCAAAAATACCCTTCACTTTCCCCCATAATTCTTTAACAGCGTGGGTAAAATCATCAAAGTCGACATCTCCGTCTTTATCTCTGTCAAAGAAATAATGAATCCTCTCTCCAATACTTACTTTCCCGTCATGATTTTTATCCCGAGGATCAAATTTTTCTTCCTCAACAAGAACAGGTTCTACGGTGATTGATGAAGATATAAGAGCGCCCGTTTCATCTTCAAAATTTGAGGAAGCCGATGCAAAAACAGAACTTGCACTAAAGAGCAGAGCAAAAGATAGGGGGAATAAAGTTGTGGATTTTTTCATGGATATCGTCTCCTTTTTGATAATGCTTTAGTTTCTACAATAAAAACCACTAAGCCCCTTGAGTTTTCGCCCCATTAAGTAAAAGAAGGGTTAACTTTTTGTTTTATTTTTATTAACAATGGCAAAAAAATATCTATGTGTTTGAAATGAAAAAAATATATAATTCCTTGATAAACATTGATTTTATTTAAAATTTTTATAAAATCATCACTACTTAACAAAATATTAATTTTTAGCATGCTAATTTTATAAAAACTTGTAAAAAAGGGAGCAGAAATGCACACAAAAAAAGAGAATACCAAACAACGACGAACGGGGCTTGTGGGCTCGGCTTCAGGATGGGGAGCACAAATACGAGAAACAGCCAAAGGCCCCTCGGCCATGCAAGAACGTAATCTCACAAACAAACTCAATAATCATCATATCTCAAGTTATTGGACAACGATTTTGCACCCGAATGCAACGGCTGATGAGCTTGATATTCCTCCCGGTGAGCAAACCCTTCCTTTGATTATTCCTCACCTTGAGAAACTCTCCGAGGCGATTCAAAACGTCATGAGAGACAAAGAGTTTCCTTGCGCCATCGGCGGTGACCACGTTATGGGTGTCGGCACCTTTTCCGGTGCCATAAAACACCTTGATGCCCAAGAGAATTTCGGCCTCATCTGGGTGGATGCTCATATGGATTCCCATATCCCCGAAACCTCACCTTCCAATGCTTATCACGGTATGCCCGTTGCTTCACTTTTAGGATATGGTGAACCTCAACTGGCTAATTTAACTCAAGAAGGAGCAAAAATTCGCCCGCAAGATCTTGCTCTTATCGGTATAAGAAGTTTTGAACCGGAAGAAGAAGAGCTCTTGCAGCGCCTTAATGTGAAAATATTTTATTCTGATGACGTCTTAGCACGTGGTTTTGAAACCGTTATTCAAGAAGCCATTGTCCACGTCAGCCGGCACACAAAGGCCTTTGGGGTCAGCATTGACCTTGATGCTTTTGATCCGAAACATGCTCCGGGTGTGGGAAGTCCTGAAGCCGACGGCCTTATTCCTGAAAAAACGCTCCCTTATTTGCATTACGTGCGTAATCACCCTCATTTTGCCGCTCTTGAAATCACAGAGTTTAACCCCGAAAGAGACGAGGAGAATTTGACGGCAACTTTGATTGAGGATATTCTTAAGGAAATCCTCCCCCGTTAATAAAAAAAGGACTTTTATTCTATGACAGCTTTAGCCTCTTCACGGACTGCCTCACAAGACTACATGGCCTTTGAATCTCAAGTTTGTGCTCCGAACTATCTTCCCATCCCTGTGGTGCTTGAGCGCGGAGAGGGCGTATGGCTTTATGATAAAGAAGGGCGTAAATACCTTGATATGATGTCGGCCTATTCGGCCGTCAGCCACGGTCATTGCCACCCTGAATTGGTCAAAGAGCTCCGAGACCAAGCCCAAACCTTGTGCATTACCTCTCGGGCGTTTTATAGTTCTGCGCTTGCTCCGTTTTTACAAAAAATTTGTGACATGAGCGGCCTCGAGATGGTTTTGCCTATGAATACGGGAGCCGAGGCCGTTGAAACAGCCGTTAAAGCCGCGCGACGGTGGGGATATGAAATAAAAGGCATCCCTGACAATCAGGCTGAAATCATTGTCGCTCATAATAATTTTCACGGACGCACAACGACCGTTATCAGTTTTTCTTCCGAAGAGGCATACAAACACCATTTTGGTCCTTTGACCACAGGGTTTAAGGAAGTTCCTTTTGGAGATATTGAGGCTCTTGAAAAAGCCATTACAGCTAAGACTTGCGCCTTTTTAGTAGAACCCATGCAAGGGGAAGCGGGCATTTTAATTCCTCCCGTAGGCTGGCTTAAAAAAGTGCGAGAACTCTGCGACAGGCACAATGTGTTATTGATTTTAGATGAAGTTCAAACAGGACTCGGACGTACAGGAAAATTGTTTGCCTTTCAACATGAAGGTATTGTCCCCGACGGGTTGATCCTCGGTAAAGCCCTTGGCGGCGGTATCCTGCCCGTTTCTGCTTTTGTTGCTACAAGGGAAATTTTGAATCTCTTTAAACCGGGATCCCACGGTTCAACCTTTGCAGGCAATCCTTTGTCAGCCAAAGTAGGCCTTAAAGCCCTAGAAATCTTAGAACGAGATAACTATGTTCAACGCTCGGCAGAGCTTGGGAATTATCTTCAGAATGAGCTTAAGAAACTCCAAAGCCCTCTAATTAAAACGGTTCGTGGATCAGGTCTATGGGTTGCTGTGGAAATTGATCCTCAAAAGGCTCCGGCACGTTTGGTCTGTGAAGCCCTTATGGCGCACGGTGTCCTCTCTAAAGAAACCCATGATACCGTTGTCCGTCTTGCGCCGCCCTTGATCATTGAAAAGGAACAACTTGACTTTGCCGTCCAAGCTCTAAAAGAGGCTCTCCAAGACGTTGAATCCCAAATATAAAGAGCACCTTTAAATCTTCAGTGGAATCGCCTTTAGCTCATAAAGAGACTTCAGGCTCAAGAACTTCTTGAATCCTACGGCAGGCTGTGGCAGCACCTTCCCCTTGGGCCCAATCTCGCATCATTTCTTGCCACTCCAATGCCCCTTTAGGAATAACAAAATCGTCTATGACCTCCGGTGTTTCCCAATCATGGGGATAGAAAGTCGGACGGAGACAATAATATTGTTTTTCATCATGTTTGGCAAACATAACGGGACGTAACCGATGGGGCATATATGTAACACGGGCGCAAGGTAGGTCTGTTGTTTCTTCCCCATATAAAATCGCAAAATGCTGTGTCTTATTTCTTAGACCCGGGTACAGCTCTTCAACAAAGTTTTTTATAGAAATAAGCGTTTGACCTGATTCTGAAACATCTAAAAAGATTAGTTCGACATTACCTTCTTCTAACTCATCAAATCCCCGGCTATCAAGATATTTTTTATACCCGACTTTTTGAGAAGTTGTCGGCTCTAAGGTTCTTAAACCGGAGGCCAGAATAGGCTTAAACTCTATACCTGTTTTTAAAGTCGAATCTAAGGCTTTATGGAGCTCAACAAGCCAAGAAACCGAACGTCCGACGGGAACAACCATCGCGGTACGCCCTCTCAACAAAGGTGTCTCTTTAACAGATAAATAGACTTGTCCCAATAGGTGACTCATTGCCTCTAAATGAACATCTTCAAGCAAGATCGTTGGCACAGATTTAAGGGTTGCCATTTGTTCTTCTCGATCTCTCGGTGTTTCCGAACTCATAACCGACATAACCTGATCTGTTACCTTTTTTTCATGTTCTTTTCGTAAGCTTAAAAGACCAGGGTGCTCTTCCAAACTCATTCCTTGCATTTTTTTCAGCATATCCGGGGTTAGCTTTACTCCCATACTTTGAAAGGTATGCGATACCATCTCGGGAATTCCGGCCAAGAAAGGGTTCATCATTTCTTCAAGGCTATCGAACTGACTTTTGACTGCCGAGCTCACAATAGGCGCTAAGGTCTCCGGTTTTAACATGCCGGCCTCTTCAAGTTTTACTCTTTCTCTTTGTTTTATTTTTTTACTTTTTAAAAGTTTTTGAGCATTATGAGAGGCTGCCTTTTGGACCTTAGGTTGATCTGCCGTATTGGAAAGAAGCGTATAGAGATAATAGGCCTCATGATAAAAATGTCTTTTCTCTTCATTCTGAGAAGCAAGATCAGCCAAAGCAACCATAGCATTGGCTCTATTAAGAGCGGCTCTTTGATCAAGACTCTCTTCCGGAGAAACAATATCTTGCAAAAAGATCATCAAAGTCATGTAAGTTGCAATATCTGTGCTCTTAACTCGGCCATCTGCCGTACCGTCACGCACGTTAAGAAGACGAGCATATAAAACCTGTTGGGGAGAGCTTTCGTCTTTCAACGATTCTAAATCAAGTGCCTTCTCTAAAAGAACCATCTTTGCCCCTTCAGTTTTCCCTATATCCATAATAGAGCGTGATCTTTCAAACCCCTTAGAAGCATCCGCGTCTCCTAGAAATAATAATATAGTAAAAAAGGCAAAAAAGATTTTTTTAGAGAGAGGGTTCACTGTCATTTTATATATTAAACTCATATTAATTTTAATCTCCGAAAATCTAACAACTTTATATAAGCTTGTCAAATTTTATCGAACCATAAAAAAAAGAGAGGATTTACACCCTCTCGTTTTGCTTTTATTGACTCAAGTCTTTTTCAGTCACCACTTTTTAATCTTGAAAGCTCTTCTTCAAGGGCTTGAATTTTTGCAAGCCTTTCCTCTTCCGGTGTCAGAACAATAGTTTCGTCCCCATAGTTAACAACACTTTGATCCACGAGGTACGTAATACCGTTTGATATAATTGAATCACCCTCATTTACCCTTTGGGATACGGAAAAAATACCCGGCAAGTCATTGCGAGCCCATTTAACAACAACATTTTCCCCGGCAAGTTGAAAAACAAGGTTGGTTCTTGAAATCATCAACTGTGTCATTTCTGAAATTACCGAACCACAAAAGCCGCTTATATTACTTTCCGTTGAATATGAACCGCCAAAAATATCGGCAACCTTTTCAAAAAAAACACTACTTTCCCCACCAACCTTGCAAAGTTTAGGTTTTGCAAAGGGCTTTCCTGACCGAACAAGATCTCTCATTTTTTCCATAGACGTACTTAAGTTAGAAGGTGATTGATGATTCCCGTCGGTAAAAGCAACAAGCACTTTCCTTTCATTTGCTTTTGTGACAAGAGAGTCTTCAATTAAGGTTAAATCCGTTCCGCCGCGCACCTTAATAGGGTCTAAAATAGGCAAAACCGTATCGCGCCCTATGTCAAAGATTGCAACATCATCTATTTGATCATCGAAGGCTTTAAGGTGAACGGTAACAAACACACCAACGGGTAAAGTCGCTTGTAGAGCCCTTAAAAATTCAGGAATTTCGCGGTTAACCGTTCCAATGGCGTTTCCGCACATGCTGTAGCTTTTATCAACTAAGATTTCGAGAGTTGCGGTTGTATAAGACGGTTTATCGCCAAGGGAAAGGGTTTTCACACTATAGCTTCCTTCCTCTTCCGGTACTAAAGCCACATCACCACAAACTGCTGCAAGAAGGTGCTTTAAAACGCTTTGTGATGAAAACAAAATACTAAAGTCTTCAGAGTCATCGACTTGCGAAAGGGGGCTTTTAGGTTCCAAATATAAAAACTCTGCAAGCAAAGCATAATGGATGACCGTTTTTGTGTCATCGCCCTCTAAAAAGCCATGAAGATTGTGAAGAGCCCAATTGAAAAATTGAGATTTATCTTGCAAGGCTTCTATATAGAGCCTTACAAAGCCTCTGTCTAATGAAGACGGTGTTTCAAAAGTAACGACTCCCCTATCATCCGCAATACGATCCGAAGAAATATTGAACATATCAAACTCTTTAAGATTTATCCCGTTTGCTTTAATAAAATCCGTCCAAGAGTCTATAGATTTATCACTTGCGTGTGTGTGACCGACCCGTCGATCAACAGGCAAAAATTGAGTTCTTAAAAAGTCAAAATCTCCTAAATGAACAAGAGCCTCGTTAACATTTTCTTCTGTTCCGATAAGACGAACGGTCTCTTGTTCCGAATCAACTTTTACAGAAACCTTTCCCCCAAACAGGGAATTTAATATGCCTTCCAGTTGGTTACTGTCTTCATCAACAGAGTTTGAGGCAAACGACGGGGAAATAAAGAAAGCCGTACATAATAAATATCGAACAAATTTAAGCATAACCATACCTTTTTAAATTTAGTAAAACTGCCATAAAAAAGGATCTCATAAGAGACCCTTCCACCAATTTTTTGCCACATATGTAAAAGAAAGACAATCATTTAAAGTTTTGCATAATTAAGCGCCCGTCCGGATGCGTTCGACCAGCTCTTTCACCGTCGGAATATAACCTTCCGCATAAAAAGGATCCGTTGCAAAACGGTAGGCTTGGTGTCCTGCAAACATTAAGTTATGATCAAGGGAACCGCCATGGGAAATATCCTGCAAGCTTTTTTGAATACAAAATGATCGAGGATCAGCCTTACGCCCTGTGGTTCCCGAAGCAACTTGTGACCAGTTACTAAAGCCGCAAGAACTTAAACATCCCATACAATCAACTTGGTCTTGATGAATTTGCTTAGCTTGTTCGGGCGTTACAAACACAAGAGTGCCGTCGGGCGTTCGCATAGGCTCGGAAAAACCAACCGCTTCCCACTCGGAAACCTTTGCACGATCGGCTTTGGTCATGTAAATAGAGCGCTGTCTGGCGCCGATAAGATACTCCGTATCCAGATCATCTGTTGGCCTTGTACTATAGGCTACTTGACGCTCGGATCGATCAACAAGGTCTTGTAAGAAAGGATTCAGAACGGCGGATGAATAAAATCCCGTCGGACTAAATTTATTGAGGAGAATATCTCCTTCTTTCAAAGTTAAAAGACGCTTTTTCCAGTCGAGGGAAATGGGGCTTTCTTGGGTAACAAGAGGTCTTGTGCCGAATTGAAAGGCAATAGGGCCAAGCTCGGGGTTATCGATCCAGTCTTGCCATTCGCTCAAGCACCACACACCGCCGGCCATGATAATAGGAACCATACCCAAGCCCAAGTCACGCATAAGAGAGCGTAATTGGCGCACACGCTCGTAGGGACTTTGGGGTTGTTGAGGATTTTCACTATTACTCAGACCGTTATGACCGCCGGCCAACCACGGATCTTCATAAACAACACCGCCAAGCCACTCGGGCACTTTATGATAAGAACGTTTCCAAAGAGCCCTAAAGGCACGAGCAGAAGAAACAATAGGTAGGTAATGACTTTTGTATTTAGCGCAGATTTCACCAACTTTATAGGGCATACCGGCGCCACAGGTAACACCTTCAACAAGGTCTTGTACTTTTTCCATAATGCCATGGAGAATTTTTTCGCAAGCCCCCATTTCCCAGAGCACATTCATATGAATACGCCCTTTGCCTTTTGCGATCTCATAGGCGATCTTGGCTTGTTCTATACCGCCTTTAATAGCCATTTTGATAAGTTCGTCATGGCGCTCACGGCGTGTTTTTCCATGATACACAACGGGCAAAGATTCACCGTTTTCATCATAGGAGTCGGCATTAACGGCAGAAAATGTACCGATACCGCCGGCTGCAGCCCATGCTCCAGTGGTTTGTCCCGTTGAAATGGCCACGCCCTTCCCGCCTTCGATTAAAGGAAGGTATTCTTTTGCGCCGATTAGAATAGAGTTCAAAGGTTTCATTATCGTATGCTTCGTCCTGTGTCGTATCATTAAAAAACGACAAGGAATATTATATTATAATATTCCCTGCTTCTTGTGAGTGATCTTATTACAATATAGGGTCATTCTATTTTAGAATGAAGCAATTAAAATAAGAAAAGTTACCAAAGCCTACCTCGGCAGGTAAGGACAACCCCTTATTTTGACGGTTTCACTCTAAAAAAGGCCCTAAAATTTAAGCTTTCTTTTCAGCTTTAACTTCCTCACCCGTCTCTTGATCCAAAGATTTCATGCTTAAACGCACTTTACCCCTTGCATCAACTTCTAAGATCTTAACCCAAACGCTATCACCTTCTTTGACAACATCGGCAACTTGTTCAACCCGCTCGTTTTTAAGCTGGCTAATATGAACAAGACCTGTTTTATCACCCATAAAGCTGACAATAGCTCCAAAGTCCATCAATTTAATAACGACACCTTGATGTTTCTCGCCAACTTCCGGATCAAGACAAACACTGTTAATCATTGCAATAGCTTTATCAATGGCTTCGGCTGAATTTCCGGCCACTTCAACTTCGCCTTCTTCAGAAATATCGATTTTAACATCGGCATCTTCACAAATTTGACGAATCATCTTGCCGCCCGGGCCGATCAAATCACGAATTTTTTCTTTTTTGATTTGCATCTTATGCATCTTGGGCGCGTTGTCGCTTACTTCTGTGCGCGCGTCAGTCAAAGCATGTGCCATTTCACCAAGGATATGAATACGAGCATCAAGAGCTTGTTTTAGAGCTTGTTTCATGATGTCACGGGTAATACTGGTTATCTTAATATCCATTTGAAGGGACGTAATACCCTCTTTTGTTCCGGCAACCTTAAAATCCATATCTCCAAGGTGATCTTCATCGCCGAGAATATCGCTTAGAACAATAAAGTCATCAGCTTCTTTAATAAGTCCCATGGCAATACCTGCAACGGGCTTTTTCATGGTCACACCTGCATCCATCAAAGAGAGAGACGTACCGCAAACCGTTGCCATGGAAGACGATCCGTTTGATTCTGTAATTTCAGAAACCACACGCAATGTGTAAGGAAATTCTTCTTTAGTGGGAATCACAGGATTAAGAGCGCGCCAAGCAAGCTTACCGTGACCGATTTCACGACGTCCCGGAGGGCCAAAACGCCTCGCTTCACCAACGGAATAGGGCGGGAAGTTATAATGAAGCATAAAGCGCTCACGGTATTCCCCCTCAATACTATCAATGATTTGCTCGTCGGAAGACGTGCCGAGTGTTGTGATCACAAGGGCTTGTGTTTCACCCCGTGTAAACAAGGCGCTCCCATGGACTTGAGGAATAACGTTGACTTCACATTTAATTTCACGAACGGTTTCAAGATCACGGCCGTCGATACGCCTTTTTGTCTTAATCATATCGCCGCGAACAACTTTTTTCTCAAGCTTTTTAAACTGAGCTAAAACACGCGCTTCCGTGAAAACATTACTATCGGCTTTAACAACGGCTTCTAGAACAGAAGCACGCAACTCATTCAGCTGACCGACACGCGCTTGCTTGTCGCAAACTTGATAGGCGGTACGCATAGATTTTTCAGCGTTTTTTTGAACGGCTGCAAAAACATCACCATCTTCTTTTGATGTGTCTTCAAGCACCCATGCTTCTTTACCGGCAGCTTCTTTTAATTTGTTAATTGCCTCAATAACAGGTTGGAAACCTTCATGGGCAAACATAACGGCATCAAGCATAAAATCTTCTGAAAGCTCGGATGCTTCGGATTCAACCATCAAAACGCCTTCGGCCGTTCCCGCCACAACAAGGTCAAGTTTTGACTCTTTCCCTTGCGCAATGGTCGGATTCAAAATGAAAGAACCTTCAGAATCCAGAGCAATTTTAGCGGCTGCAACAGGCCCTGCAAAGGGAACGCCTGCGATAGAAAGGGCAGCAGATGCACCAATTAATGCAATGATATCAGGGTCATTTTCCATATCATGGCTAAGTAAGTTACAAATGATTTGCGTTTCATTTCGGAAATTCTCGGGAAACAACGGGCGAATCGGACGATCAATTAAACGAGAAATCAAAATTTCGCGCTCCGTCGGACGTCCTTCACGCTTGAAAAAACCACCCGGAATACGTCCGGCAGCATAATACTTTTCAACATGGTGAACGGCCAGAGGGAAAAAATCCAAATTCGGATCAGCTTTTTTCGCACTAACGGTTGTACAAAGTACAGATGTCTTTCCATAGGTCACAATAACCGCACCATCGCTTTGGCGTGCAACTTTTCCTGTTTCCAAGGTGAGGGTACGACCGCCCCACTCAATTTCTTGCTTATGAGCTTTGAACATATATCTCAAAGTCCTTTCTTATCTATTTCTAGGTCTTTTAATTTTTTCCAAGAATATCTCGTATCGCGCTTTCTGCACAAGAGGCACGCTGTGTTGCCCCTTGCTTTATACGAAAAAAATTAAAAAACCACTATTACACACCAATGAAACAGCTCCAATGGGATGGCGAAAAGCGCGGTTTATATTAGCGGCGTAGGCCGAGGCTTTTAATAAGCGTTTGGTAACGATTTTCGTCTTTACGCTTTAGGTAATCCAGTAACTTACGACGTTTGTTCACTTTCATAAGCAAACCGCGGCGTGAATGAACATCTTTTTTATGCTCTTTCATGTGCTCTGTTAGGTTCAAAATGTGCTCTGTTAGCACGGCAACTTGAACTTCGGGAGACCCCGTATCGCCTTCTTTCGTTGCATATTCTTTAATAAGGGTATTTTTACGTTCGGGTAACATCGACATCGTTTTTCCTTTCGATTATTTAATATTAAAAACACGCTTAGGACGCAAAGACCGTCCGTCAACGTCAACAATTGCAACTGCTTTATTCCGGTCATTAATGCACAAAGCACAAATATGACCCGTAGAAAATAAATCATGTTGCGGATACACCACAGCCTGACCGTAACGAAGCTGTTGCTCCTGATCGGGCGTAACCAAAACAGCCGGGATGTCGGCCAGAACTGCCTGGACGGGTCGTATTATCTCATCCAATATAGCGTCTTTTTTTAAAACTGCAAGTTTTTCTAACGACACGGTATTTTCTAAGGACATTGCTCCCACCCGTGAACGTTTAATAGAAGCGGCGTAGCCGTAACAACCGAGAGCCCGCCCCATATCTCGGGCAAGGGAGCGAACATATGTTCCCTTAGAACAAAAAACCTTAAAAAGGGTTTTATCAACTGTATGAGAAAGGATCTCTAAAGAAAAAACCGTGATAGATGAGGGATTAAGTGTTACCGACTTTCCCTCTCTCATTAAATCACAAGCTCTTTTTCCCTTAATTTTCTTAGCAGAATATAACGGCGGTAACTGATTAAGAACACCGATAAAGTTTGGTAAAATAGCCTCAATATCTTTTTGAGTCGGTCGGTCGGCAGAGCTATGCAAAACATCGCCTTCAAGATCATCCGTTTCCCGCTCTTCCCCCCAACAAACCTCAAAGAGATATTCCTTTTTCTCATCCATAAGATAATCAACCGTTTTTGTTGCCTCTCCAACGGCAATGGGCAAAACGCCCTCCGCTAAGGGGTCAAGAGTTCCGCCATGGCCGATTTTTGTTTTACGAGGAAATAAGGAGCGCACTTGCTTAACCATATCAAATGACGTGGGACCAACGGGTTTGTATAAGGCTAACCATCCGTCGTATGAGATTAATTTTGAAACAGAATTACTCAACAATAATTAGTCCGCTGTTAAAGAAGGGGAAATCATTTTTTCCTCAATATCTTGAGCAACATGATTCGATACGAGCAAAGAATTAATTTTATTGGCTTCATAAAAAGATTCATCTTCAACAAAATGAATCCTCGGAAGAAACTTCATCGTCAATTCCTTAGAGAGCACTTTACGAATTTGATATTCGTTTTCATTAAGAACCTTTGTCGCCTCAGCCATATTTTCGCCCATAATAGACGTGACATAAGCCCGACCGTGGCGCAAGTCCGGACTCATACGGACTTCACCAATGCAGACATGTGCTTTGGCCAAGACAGGACTATGAAAATCAGAGCGCGTTAAAAGCTCGCTAATAATATGGCGAATTTGTTCCCCAACCTTAAGTTGGCGTTGACTGGGACCCGTTGATGTCTTGGAAAACAGTGTCATATTCTTAAATACTCTAAATTTACTCTATAGTTCTTGCAATTTCTTGAACTTCAAAGCACTCTATCACATCTTTAGGTCGAATATCATTATAATTCTCAAAGGCCATACCGCATTCATAACCTTCTTTAGCCTCTTTAACTTCGTCTTTAAAACGCTTGAGGGTTTTGAGAGAGCCTTCATGAATAACAACGTTATCACGGAGCAAGCGAACTTTAGCCCCACGTTTTACGAGACCGCCCGTCACATAACAACCGGCAACTTTACCGATCTTCGTAATATTAAACACCTCACGCACTTCTGCATAACCGAGGAAGTTTTCCCGTTTCTCAGGTGTCAAAAGACCGCTGACAATCTTTTTGATGTCATCAATTACATCATAAATAATCGAATAATAACGAATTTCGATATTTTCTTTTGTCGCAAGCTGACGCGCTTGAGGGTTTGAGCGCACATTAAAACCGATCACAAAAGCATTGGTCGTTTGCGCTAATGTAATATCACTTTCGTTAATACCGCCGACACCCGTATGCAAAACACGAATTTCCACTTCATCACTTGGAATTTTATCAAAACTCCCCATGATTGCCTCGACAGATCCTTGTACGTCAGACTTAATAATCACAGAAAGTGTTTTTTTCTCCGTATCCGAGGAACCTTGCATCAACAAGTCCATAGAGGCCTTACGCATTTTAACAGCTTTGCGATCTTTTTCCTTTTGGGCACGATATGCGGCAACATCACGCGCACGAGACTCGTCCTCAACGACAATAAAAGAGTCTCCCGGAATAGGCGCACCCGAAAAACCAAGAACTTCGACAGGCATAGACGGCAGAGCCTTTTTTATTTGCTTCCCTTTATCATCAATAAGAGCTCTGACCTTACCCCATTCGGAACCGGCAACAAAGATATCACCGATTCTAAGAGTCCCCTGTTGAACCAAAACCGTTGCAACAGCGCCACGACCTTTTTCAATACGAGATTCAACAACAGAACCGATAGCATCACGGTTCGGATTCGAACCAAGTTCTAAAATTTCAGCTTGCAACAAAACAGCTTCTTCAAGTTTATCAATATTTAAGCCTTGCTTGGCAGAAACCTCAACGGTTTGAATATCACCGCCCATCTCTTCGGTTACAAGCTCATAGGTCAATAATTCGCTACGTACCCGATTAGGATCTGCTCCCGGCTTGTCCATCTTATTAATGGCAATGATAATTGGAACACCTGCGGCCTTAGCATGATTAATAGCTTCGACGGTTTGCTCTTTAATACCGTCATCAGCCGCCACAACAAGGACAACAATATCCGTTACATTCGCTCCTCGAGCCCGCATTTCGGAAAAGGCCGCATGACCGGGCGTGTCAATAAAAGTAATTCTTTTGCCTGAAGCTAATTGAACCTGATAAGCCCCAATATGTTGCGTAATGCCCCCGGATTCCCCTGTCACAACATCGGTTTTGCGAATAGCATCCAATAGAGATGTTTTTCCATGGTCAACGTGCCCCATAACAGTCACCACAGGCGCCCTTGGCTCTTGCAATTCTTTCGGGTCATCGTGAGGCAACAAACCTTCTTCAACGTCTGCATCGGAAACACGAATAATTTTATGACCGAACTCCGTTACAATTAATTCGGCCGTATCGGCATCAATATTTTGATTAAGGGTGGCCATAACGCCAAAGCCCATTAATTTCTTAATAATTTCACCCGCTCTAACAGCCATTCGGTTAGAAAGCTCTTGAACGGTGATAACTTCCGGCACCACAATATCGCGAACTTGGGCTTTGCCGTCCTGAGCTCCGCTTTGTTGGGCTAGCTTTTTCTCTTTTGCCCGACGTCTTGCCGCATCACTTCTGTGGCGACCGTCGTCTTCGCCTGCAGCCAGAGCATCTTGCACGGAATAAACAACAGGCTTATGTTTATTCTTTTTACCGAGTGACAGGGTTTTACGAGATTTTTTATCGCTTTCGGAATCTTCCTCTTCTTTTTTCAAAGAAGACTTCACGCGACCGCCGGCAAGAGGGCCGACGTCAAGAGAGGGGGAAATAGCGTGGGGAGCCTCTGCAGGTACGGACGCTCGACTTTGAGAGGTCTTCCGTGCAGCTTCTTGCTCGGCACGCTTTTCTTCTTCAAGACGCTTTGCTTCTACCGCCTCTTTTTCAGCAAGCTCTTTCGCTGCAAGCGTTTCAGCTTCATCTTGTTCGCTTTGTTTTTGGCGCTCGGTTAAATCCTGTAAGCGTTTTTCATCTACTTCATTAAGAATGCGTTGCTCTTCAGCCTTTTTCTCATCGCCTGCCTGAGCCATTTCCAAAATACGCTTACGTTTTGCAAGCTCGGCTTCACTTAGCGCCGCGCCGGAAGCCGCACCTGAATCTTTTCCGATAACCCGTTTTTTCTTAACTTCAAAGGTCACAGCTTTGCTGCGCCCATGGGAGAAACTCTGGCGAATTTTTCCGGCATCAACGGTCTTTGTCAGCTCTAATTTCTTAGAGGACAGACTAAGGGTCTTTTTTTGATCTGTCTTATTATCTTGATCCGCCATTTTCTCTCTACGCTTTCCGTTACATTTTATTCACCATACATACCGCACAATAGGCGCGAATGCAAACCTTACACACTTACCTGTCACAGGATTAAGCTTTATCAGAAGAAGAAAGTTCCGCTGCTGCCGCTTCTTTTGTCTCGGCCGCAGCTTTTGCCGCGTCTTCTTCTGCAAACCAATGCTCACGCGCCTTCATAATTAAAGCATTTGCATCACGCACAGATAAGTTGTCAATTAAGTCAACCAACTCATCCCCCGAAAGGTCGGCAAAATCATCAAGGTTTTTAATACCTTTTTCAGCCAATGTCACAAGACGCTCTTTAGACAAGGCGTCAAACCCCGCCAAATCGTCTGCGACACCCAAGTCTTTCAATCGGTGTGCATGTTTTTCTTCAAGGGTTTTTACATAAGCTTGGGCTCGGCTTTGCAACTCTTGGGCGAGGTCTTCCTCAAACCCTTCAATGCTTGTCAAATCATCCAAAGGCACCATAGCAATTTCTTCAATATGCTTAAAACCTTCGCTGATCAAAAGGTGGGCAATGACGTCATCTATATCCATTGCTTCAATAAAGACCGCTGAAATTTCTTTCACTTCGGCCGCACGACGCTCGGACTCTTGCGTCTCGGAACTAACATCAAGGTTCCAGCCGGTCAAAATACTGGCAAGACGTACATTTTGACCGCGCCGTCCGATAGCAAGACTCAACTGATCATCGGGAACGATCACATCAACCTTACCTGCCTCTTCATCCAAAATGACTTTGGAAACTTCTGCCGGCACCATGGCATTCACAATAAAAACAGCCGGATTGTCAGACCAAGGAATAATATCAACCTTTTCTCCTTGAAGCTCGGTCACAATGTTTTGCACACGACTTCCCCGCATACCGACACAGGCTCCGACGGGATCAATGCTTTTATCTCCCACATAAACGGAAAATTTAGCTCGACTTCCGGGATCACGGGCAACGGCTTTAATTTCAATTTGACCGTCATAAATTTCAGGCACTTCTTGGGTAAAAAGTTTAGCCAAAAATTGCGGATGAGTCCTTGATAAAAACACTTGAGATCCACGAGGCTCCGGGCGTACATCTTCAATGTAAGCCCTAATACGATCTCCCACACGCACAGCTTCCCTCGGGATAAGCTTATCACGCATGATGATACCTTCGGCTTGGCCCAATTCAACCATCACATTTCCGAATTCAACACGCTTAACAACGACGTTGACAATATCACCAACCCGATTTTTGTATTCTTCATATTGTCGAGAACGCTCTGCCTCTCTAACTTGTTGGAAAATAACTTGTTTTGCCGTTTGGGCAGCTACACGACCAAAATCAAACGGCGGCAAATCATCCACAATAAATTCGCCGATTTTAATATCCGGGTTAAGGCGTCGCGCCTCCTCCAAAGTCAATTGAGCACTTTCATTTTCAACCTCTTCGACGACTTCACGGTAAGCATGCATAACAATTTCGCCGGTCTCTCGGTTGATCCTTGTGCGAACATCTCGATCATGGCCGTATTTTGCTCGGCTTGCTTTTTGAATAGCAACTTCCATTGCAGAAATAATAACCTCGCGGTCAATTCCTTTTTCACGAGCCACGGCATCCGCAACACCTAAAATCTCCGTTTTCATACTTGCTACCATTTTTTGTCTCCTAAATTTTAAAATCAGGGTTTAATTTTGCCCGTTGAATTTGATCATAAAAAATCTCAACAGACGTACTACCGTCAGGCGTTATGTCGTTCTCACCAAGAGTTAAAACTATTTTCTCATCATCAGCTGCTTGGAGAATTCCCGCAAAGCGCTTACGCTCTTCAACAAATTCGTGTGTTTTTATTTTTACTTTTTCACCCACAAAACGCTTAAAATCTTTTTTCTTCACCAACGGACGTTCAATTCCCGGGGAAGATACTTCAAGAATATAAGACGATTTAATGGGATCTTCAACATCCATAAGTGCTGAAATCTCTCGATTTGCTTTTACACAATCGGCAACTGTAACAGGCTCGTGATCAAGACGTTCAATGGACATATCCAATTTCAATCGTCCGGATCCAATAATAAGAATCTCAACAACGGTATATCCTAAATCATTCAAAGCAGGCTCTATAAGCGCTTCAAGACGTGATGCCAAATCCATTTTTCACTCCAATTTATACCGACTCTGCTTTCTCCGGCTCTAACGCGCTCTTTACATTAAGGACAAAGCAGGTACAAGGTATTAAAAAAGGTGGGTCTTTAAGGACCCACCTGCATAATTTTATTTAATATCTTTGCAGACTTACCTTAATTATATATATTTTAAGGTAGGATGCAAGTTTTTTTATAAGGAATACGAATGGGTCTTTACAATAACCTCATACAAACAAAGATTTTTTCCTCAATAGCGGGGAATTTTACGGGTGAAGACATCTTCGGCAATAAGTATTACGAAGAAAAACTTTTGCTCGGGAAGCCTCAAAGAGCTCAAAAACGCTGGGTTATTTACAAATCGGGTCAAGTTGAGGCCTCAACAATACCGGCAAAATGGTTTGCTTGGTTACATTATACAAGCGAGCGCCCTTTATGCGGCGAACCTCACGACTGGGAAAAACCTCATAGTCCTAATAAAACAGGCAGCAATGAAGCTTATCACCCAAAAACAAGCCTTCTGAATGAAAAAACAGCAGCTGAAGAGCCGGCAACGGTTTATGAATCTTGGGCTCCAACGCAGGAAATTTCCCATGAAAAATAATACCGTTGAAACGTTAATGGGGGCTGTGGTTCTCCTTGTCGCCGGATTCTTTTTTGTTTTCGCCTATCAAAATAGCGGTTCTCAAGTCATAGACTCTGTTGAATATTCGGCAGCTTTTGACCGTGTTGACGGTATTATCGTGGGTTCCGATGTCCGTATGAGCGGTGTTAAAGTGGGTACAATTTCGGCCCTTACCATTGACTCCCAAACCTACCTTGCAAAAGTTTCTTTTACCGTTGATAAAAAGATTAAATTACCAAAGGACAGTTCTGCTGAAGTTGTTAGCGACGGCTTGCTCGGGGGAAAATACCTTGCTATTGTACCGGGGGGAGACGAAGCCTTTTTAGCAGCGGGTAATACGATTATTCATACCCAATCTTCCGTGAATCTTGAAGCGCTCATCGGACAGTTAATTTTTAGTCAAAAACCTAAAAATAATCCCGAAAATAGCGATACAAACTAAAAAGAGAACCCTCTTTTAGACCTCATAAAGAAAGAAGCAGCACGTGATTTTTAAGAAAATGATTCACTCTTTAATTTTGAGCATCCCGTTGCTTTTTACCTTTAATAGCGTGAAAGCCGAGGTCACCGAAAGAGCGGAAGGAGCTTTTCGCGACACGGTTATCATCGGCGCGCTTGATAAAGTCACAGCCCGCACATCGACCGTAAAAATAAAAGTCGGAGAAACCGTTAAAATCGGCACCCTAAAAGTAAGAGCCGTACGTGCTTGGCGTTCCAATCCGGAAGAAATACCCGAGTCAAAGGTTTTTTTTGAAATCACCGAAAGAAAAGATAGGGACAAAAATGACGTTCAAGAAATCTTTCGAGGGTGGATGTTTGCCTCAAACCCTTCTTTATCCGCCCTTGAACATCCCGTCTATGATATTTGGGTTATACAAGTCCAAGGTTCCGAAGACAATAACGACCTTCCGGCGTCACAATTAGTAGATGAGGAAACAAGTCGACGCATTGACGACTTAATTGATAAACTGATTGATCAAAGCACAAACGAAACAGACTTGACGCCCGAGGATTTAAATGGGGCAGAAAAGAAAGACTCTCAAATGACAGCACACACAGTAAACATAGAGCATCCTACATCGCAAGGGGCAAATTTCCTTTCCCACGGGCATTCTAAAAATACCCTTGAGGTGGAAATCAAAAGCATTGAAGATAGACTGAGTTTGTCGGAAAATTCCTTTGAGGAGTCGTTAGCCTTAAAAGCCTTATTCGAAGAAATGAAAAAGTCTCCCATTGGCTTAAAGCTTATAGAACATAAAGGCCTTAATGCGGAAATGACCCGACAAACCGTTTTATATGATTCTCTTATAAAAACTGTCGGTCATTACGAAGACGGTACGGCTTTGACGAATTTTGATCGGAAATTTTATGAAACGTTTCCCGTTGTAAAAGCGACTCAAGAAAGAGGAGAGATTTTTAAAAAACTCCTTCAACGGGCGCTCCCTAAAAAGGGTGTCGTCGGGTCTTGTCCGTGCGGTTTAATGGATGATCTTTTACGTTTGAACTATGATAACGCGGGAGGTGTTTCTCTTGTGGGAATTGACCTTGATCAACAAGCCTTGGATCAAGCCAAAGAGAATGCGGAAAAACTTCTTGTTCTAACTCCTTACACCTTGGAAAAGAAAGATGCTTGGGAGCTTAAAAGTCCCGAGCGCTTTGATGTTTTGACCAGTAACGGTCTCAATATTTATGTAAAAACTGATGAAAAAGTTAAATCCCTTTATCGTTCTTTTTACGACTCTCTCAAACCCGACGGTGTTCTCGTGATCAGTGCGCTTACCCCGCCCCCTGCCTTAGATCCTAAATGTGAATGGGACTTCTCAAAAATTGATCAAGAAGCGCTTTTGATGCAAAAACGTATTTTGAATGACATCCTGAATATAAAATGGCTCAACTTCAGACGCTCTGACGTAACGGTAACGCAGCTCAAAGAAGCCGGTTTTAAAACCGTAGATATTTATTGGGATCAAGCTAAAATGTTCCCTACCTTCTTCTGTAAAAAATAAGAACGCTTTAGTTCTTTTTATTTACAGTTCATTAATCTTTTCCGATTATCATTTCATAAGGGCACATGTATTCCTCTATATAATAAGATAAGAAATACACATGAAAAACAATAAAAAAGAAAGTTTTATCAAAGAACAACTTGGGAAGATTCTTCAAAATGATTTGCTTCAATTTACCGTTGTTGCTCTTGTTGTTTCTATTGCTCTTTTTGCCTTATACGGCCTTTCCTCTCTTTTTCAAAGCGGAGAAGAAGGCATCGCCTTTTTCATCACCAGAGGCCTTCATATTATTATTGTTTGTTTCCTCGCTTGGACACTGATGCGCCTCTTTCGCCTTGTCGGTGTCGGGCTTTTTCAAAAAAAGACAAATAAATATGTACCGCGCTATGTGATGACTCTATTCAATTGGCTTGTTATTATTGGCGCTGTTTTGTTTATTACCGTATCGATTTTCGGACAACCTGCTTGGGCGCTCGTCACAGCAGGCGGATTAGTGGGTGCCGGCCTTGCTTTCTCCATTCAAGGAATTATTATGGATATGATTTCGGGTCTAATTCTTGATGTTGAACATACTTATAAAACAGGGGACTGGATAAAACTCAATGACAACACCATTGGTCGGGTTCTTAAAACGACATGGCGCCATATCGAAGTAGAAACGGAGTATAAAACACTCATCGTCATTCCAAACGGTCGCCTTGTGGCTAATTCTTATGAGAATCTTTCCCATTATAAAGGGGTTTACGCAGAACATCTGATCGTTTCCATAGATTACAATATTACCGTTGAGCGTGTTGAACGTATTTTAACGGATGCGCTTTTAAGTATCAAAGAAGTTGTAGAAACCGGTATTTATGCTGTTTTTGCTGAAAAAACAACGGAAGGCGGCATGAATTATACCTTAAGATACGGTGTGAGAGGCTATGATAGCCTCCGCCTCATGCGCCATAAGGTCATCAAAACAGTAGTGGAGAAACTCCACGCCTCTAATCTGAAAATTTCTGAAACCTTTGGAGAGTACATACTGTCAAAAGCTATTCCTTTTTCTTTATCACCCGAAACGTCGATCACCGATGTATTAAGAAAAGTGAGTTTGTTTGCCGTTCTAACCGATAATGAGTTGGAAAACCTCAGTTCAAAAGTAACAAGACACTTAGTGGACGTCGGCCACGAACTCATTACAAAAAACGATACGACCGATTCCCTCTTTGTCATTGCCGAAGGTGTGGTTGATGTGATTATCCCCCTCACAAAAAACCAAGTTACTAAAGATCATGTTGTTGCAACGCTTGGAGAAGGAAATTTTGTCGGAGACCGCTCTCTCTTGCTTGGTGAACCGCGCTCCGCCACTGTTCGAGCACGCACAAAAGTTCTTACCTATGAAGTTAACAAAGAAGCTTTCCAACCTATTTTGCAAGCGCGTCCCTCCCTGATTAACGACTTATCAAAAATTGTTGTAGAGCGGGAACAAGATACCTCAAAAAAAATAAACGATGCGAGCCAAACAAAAGAAGAGGTTCAAACTCTCCAAGCTGAAATTATAAAAGGTATGAAAAAATTCTTCGGCTTATAAAATATTCTAAAATTTTTCCTTATTCTTCTTGCCATATTTGCAAGAAAACCTTTTTTTCACCCTGTTAAAAAGCAACAGCGCTTAGCATCTTGCTCTCGCTTTTCTGTCACAAACATCTCTGCGAGACTTCTCAAGAATAAACGGAAAGGAGAAAAAATGTGTTTGATTAAGCAGAAAGAGCGACAAGAGCATCGTCGGCTTTCATATAGATGCCACGTTCTTCTTTCAGCCCTGTAAAGGCATTGGAACAGCCGACCGTTGATTCGGCAGAGCCTAAAAACATCATAGCACCGGGATTTAAAATGCTTGCAATGTTATTCAAGATTTTTCCTTTGTCTTCGGGTGTGAAGTAAAATAAAACGTTACGACAAAAAACAACGTCCATTTTTCCAAGACCCACCGGAGACTGGAGCAAATTGAAGTTACGAAATTCAATCATGCGCTTTAATTCGTCTTTCACATGCCAACCGTCACTTTCTTGCTTAAAGTGCTTCATCAAATACTGGATAGGAAGGCCGCGTTGCACTTCAAATTGAGAATAAATGCCGGCTTTTGCTCTTTTCAAAATTTTTTCAGAAAAGTCCGATGCAATAATACGGATTTGCCATCCTTTAAGAACTGTTTTTTGCAACTCATCAACCATCATCGCAATGGAATAAGGTTCTTGACCGCTGGAACAAGCGCCGCACCAAATATTAAGGCGTTTTACCGTTTTATGGCGTTCTAACATTTGGGGAATAACAAAGTTTTTAAACTGGTCAAAGGGCTTTTTGTCTCGGAAAAAAAACGTTTCCGGCGTTGCCATTGCTTCGGCAATATCAACCCGTAGTTTTTGAAACAAAGGTCCTTTTAAGCCGTCAATCAGTTGATTCAAAGAATTAAAATTATAATGCTTCGCAACGGCCTGTAAGCGTGTTTCCACAAGATACATCTTGTGATCCGTAAGATGCAAACCTGAGAATTCTTTTAGCATCTTGCATAAAAGCTGATAGTTAACCGGGGAGAGAGACTTATCAAATTCCGATAAAGGCATTACAGTTTCACTCCTAACTTTGGATTAATAGCATTAGAAACTTTATCAAGAGCCCCTAAAATACTTTTTAACGGAAGGACGGCAGAACAAAAACCGGCTTGTGCAACTGTTCCCGGCATCCCCCACACAACAGAGGTTGATTTGTCTTGAGCAATAATGGTTCCGCCTTGATTCACAAAATCTTTTGCTCCTTGGGAACCGTCAGACCCGAGGCCTGTTAACATAGCACACAGGGCTTTCCCGCCATAAGCCTGGGCAACAGATCGAAGAAGGGGATTGACGGAGGGACGACAAAAATTTTCAGGAGGCGTTTGAGATAATTTAATAACTTTATCTTTCCCCTTCGCGATCACTTCCATATGATAATCACCGGGAGATATATAAATCCGACCCGGTTGAACAATTTCTCCGTTTTCCCCTTCTTTAGCAGGTATACCGCTTCTTTTTTCAAGATGAGCGGCAAGGGACTTTGTAAACAAAGGAGGCATATGCTGTGCTACAAAGATCGGTTGCTTTAATTTACCTTTCGCATTCTGTAGCACTTCTGCTAAAGCTTGAGGTCCTCCTGTTGAACAACCAAAAACAATTGCTTCGGGTCGAACATTGGGGAGGGGTCGCAGCGTGAACGCTTGTTCGGGAATGGCTGCAGACGACGGTGCTAAAGCGCCCGAACTTGTTTTTAGTGCCGTCTTTTTCTCACGGCCGGACTGAGTAATATATTTTAACTTTTCGAGAAGCTCACGTTTAAAAGCGTTTTCGTCACCCGCAAAGGTTTGTGTCGTGGGCTTCGGGATATAATCCTTCGCCCCAAGTTGTAAACACTTCATACTAATATCCGCATTTTTCAGGGAAAGCGTCGAGGCAACTAAAACAATAAGATCCGGCTGTTTTGCAAGCAGTAAAGGAAGTGCTGTAATTCCGTCCATAACGGGCATTTCAATATCAAGAATAACCGCATCAATTTCATTTTTATCCAATTCTTCAACGGCAAGTTTACCGTTACCCACACCCGCAACGACTTCAATTTCGGGGTCAGACATGAGAATTTTTCGTAAAATTCCACGAACAACTAAAGAATCGTCAACTAACATCACACGGCATTTGCCGGCAGTCTTAACAAGAGAAGGTCGGGACGGTAAAATACTCATTTAAAGAACCCCGACAATCTCAAGTTTTTCTTTGATGATTTCCTCATTAAACGGTTTCATAATATATTCATTAGCCCCTTCACTCATGGCTGTTTGGATGGCTTCAAATTCATTTTCTGTTGTGCACAAAATGACTTTAGGCGCATCCCCCCCGGGGGTTTTACGAAGTTCTCGCAGAAAGTCGATGCCGGACATAACCGGCATATTCCAGTCCAACATGATGACTTCCGGCATACTGATAAGACAAGATTCAAGAGCGACTTGCCCGTTTTCAGCCTCTCTGACCTCAAAATCCATTTTCTCAAACATACGCCCTATAACTTTTCGGATTGTTGTAGAGTCATCTACTACGAGACATTTTGCAGACATTAGATCTATTCCTCTTGTTTTCTTGTAAAAAACTTTTCTTACAAGAATTATTGCTTTTCAGCACAATTTATTATTTTCTTAACATCTAAGACAATCAAGAGCTTTCCCTCTAACTTGTAAATTCCCATGGAAAGTTCTTTTAGTTTTTCATCAAGAGTTGTCGGGTTAGCCTCAAAATCTTTTTTTGAAAACAGCGCTACATCAGCAACCTTATCTACAATAAAGCTATACATTTCCTCCCCGACGTCCACAGCGATATTCATCGTGGATTGAAGTGCATCTTTAGGCGGAGCAATACATAATTTATGTCGCAGATCAATGGCCGTCACAATGTGTCCCCGTAAATTGACGACACCGGCAACCTCCGACGGGGCTAAAGGAACCTTTGTAATTTCTGTAGACCTAAAGATATCTTTGATATATTTCACAGGAATACCGAATATTTGCTTGTCTAAATAAAATGTTAAAAGCTGGTTGTCTAAAGTCGTCGTAACACCTGCAGCGCTTTCGTTTTCATTCCAAACTTCTTTTTGAGCCTCTACGATATTCATGCTGCTACATTCCTTGCTTGTTCAAGATAATCACGAATTGTTGTAATAATAGAATCCCTATCACTTTTGGCCAAGCAAGCAATGCATTCATACTTATTGAAGAGGACTTCATCTTCTGCCTTAAAATGAGCACCGACAATAAAACACGGCACGTGAGAAAACACTTTTTTGTAGGATTTTAAAAACGCTTCAGGATCTTTGCCTAAAGAATCTTTGTCTAAGATAAAGGCATCAACCTTCATTGTATGCTCTTCTAAGTAAGCCAGAGCACTTTCCCCTGCTTCAAAAGTAAGACTTCTAATGTTTTGAAGTTCCAAGAGAGGCGCAATTAAATTGCGATAAAGGGTGCAGTGATCAATAAAGCAAACCGTCATGTCGTGAGTGCCGTTTTCTTGGGAACGCCCTGTCATCTCATCATCCAACATAGAATGCCAATTGGGGCAAATTTGTTGAATAAAATAATCAATATCCAGAAGATCCGTTGTCTGTTTTGCAATAACCATGCTGCCGTAACTTCCACCGGTACTTGTGTTCATTTTTATATCTAATTTATCTTCGACAACATCAATAATTTCATCAACAACCAACCCGACATACTCGTGCCCTTGCTGAAATACCAAAACAGATTTTTGAACATCCGGCTCAAACTCTAAGAAACCTTGAACAGATATCAAAGGCATTAAACGGTCACGATATTGAAGGACGTGGGAACCGTTGGACATTTCAATATCATTTGCATTAATCTCTTCAAGACGCACAATCAAGGCTAAGGGCACGGCTTTGGGCGCATTATCCCCTGCTTTAAAGAGGAGAAAACGCATGCGACGTTCGTCGGGAGAATCAATTTTCTTCTCGTTTTGGAGAAGCTCTTGAGAGCTCGCATGCATTTCACCAACTTTGTCCGAAATACTTTTAGGGTCCAAAATCATTACAACAGAGCCGTCTCCTAATATTGTATTTCCTGCAAATAACTTTGCGGAACGCAATAAGGGTGAAACAGGTTTCACAACGATCTCTTCCGTATCATAAACTTCATCAACAATGATGCCGAATTGACCGGAGCCAACCTGAGCAACAATGATAAACTGATCATCCCCGATATTTTCCGATGAAGACCCGCAATCAATCGATTTATTTTCTCCTTTATCTCGGCTTGTTTCTTGCTCTTGCTCATTTGCGGATTCGAGGGCAGGCTGAGATTTTTTAGGTTCGGAAATACCAAGCACGTCACTTAATATAACAAGAGGCAAAAGTTGGTTGCGCAATCTTAAAACGGGATGAGAATTTACATATTCAACGGTATGCTCACTTTCCTCAGAAGCTTGGACAAGTTCCGTGATACTCACCTGAGGAATTGCAAAACGTTGTGCACCGGAACGAATGATTAAAGCCGAAACAATAGCTAATGTCAGAGGAATTTTAACGGTAAAAAGGCTCCCCTCTCCCGGTGTTGACGTTACTTCAACAGAGCCGCCTATTTTTTCAATATTTGATTTTACAACATCCATTCCAACGCCGCGACCGGAAACATTTGTAACCTTTGCGGCCGTTGAAAAACCGGCGGCAAAAATAAAATTATAAATTTGAGTGTCGCTAAAAGACTCAAGCTGTTCGGGGGTTACAAGAGCATTAGTGAGAATTTTTTCTTTGATTCTTTCTTTATTAAGGCCGCGACCGTTATCTGAAATTTCAATAACAACGTGCCCCCCTGCATGATAAGCTTTTAAGATAATTTTTCCCTTACGAGCTTTACCGGCATCGAGGCGTTCTTGGGGACCTTCTAAGCCGTGATCTGCAGAGTTACGAACCATATGCATCAAAGGATCTTTGATAACTTCAATGACTTGACGATCAAGCTCCGTATCTGCACCGATCATTTCGAGGTCAATTTCTTTTTTTAAATCTTGAGATAAATCTCTCACGATACGAGGCAGTTGAGACCAAGCCGCCCCAACAGGTTGCATACGTGTTTGCATCAGACCCTCTTGAAGTTCGGAGGTAATATGATTCAAGCGCTGTAACGGTACTTTAAACTCATCATTCTCCGAATCGCGAGAAATTTGTAATAATTGATTGCGAGCCAGAACAAGTTCGCTAACCGATGTTACTAAATTTTCAAGCAATTCAACATTAACACGAATATTTTGCGTTGCTAAAGAACTGCCTTTTTCCGATTTTATCGGTTTTTTCTTAAGTTCGGTTTTATGAGCAGGCGCAACGTCTTCTTTCCCTTCAGCTTCCTTAGGCTCGACTTTGGGAATTGGTTCTTCTAGCCCTTGAGAAACCTCTACCTCTGCCGGTGCCTCATTGAAAACAGCTCCGGGAGCGGGTGTCGGTGTAAAAGCAAAAGGATCTTCCTCAGCAACGGCGGCCTCCGTTTCTTCTGTCTGAACCGGCGCCTCATCTTCTTGACAAGGTAGTTTTGCTTCTTCGGCGTCGTCTTTTGAATCGGATTTTCCGGTTTTTTTTAAATCTTCGTCCATAAAGCGATTTAATTCGGCTAGGACTTCCGTGTCATCTCCTTCCGGTTCTTCGCCGTTTTCCTCAAGATAAGCCATTATTTCTTTAATAGTATCAATACAATGTAAAATTGCTGTAATCGCATCCGGCGTCACATCCAAATCACCGTTTCGAAACTTATCAAGAACGTTTTCGCCGTGATGAGCCACTTTTTCAAGGCGCGGCAGTCCAATGAAACCGCATGTCCCTTTAATGGTATGGATTGTTCTAAAAATGTTACCTAATAATTCCGTATTATTATGGTCTTGTTCAAGGGCAACAAGATCAACGTCAAGCTGCAGAAGGTTTTCTGCAGTTTCCATTAGGAAATCTTGAATGATATCATCCATGATTCTACCTTTTTTATGTTTTCATCTTCTTTAAAGAGTCACAGGCAAATGTTAATAACCGGTTAATTTTTATATTTTTAATCATCGCCCTAAAAAACATTTTGTATACGCCTCGGAAAGGCTCTTTGTCGCATGTTTCCTCTGAAAGAAGAAATATTTGAAAATAAAACTAAAAACCCCCTTCAGGAAAAAAGATCCTCTCCGTAAGTTTTGATTGCGATATAATACTTTTTTCTTTATGGTAAAAATAAAGAATATTATGTTGGAGTTTTCAATGTTTTCATTATCATCAGTTGCACCGTCAACCTCTGCACTATCCAATACGCTTATGGTACGATTTTTCCCGTCTCTTCAAAACCTATCGGTCTTTAAGTTTATGGCTCTTGCACTCTTAGGTACCGTTTTTCTTACATTAAGCGCGAAAACAAGCATCCCCTTCTACCCCGTACCGACCACCATGCAGACTTTCGCCGTCATTACTCTTGCCTGTGCTTATGGCGCCCGTCTTGCAACGGCCACAGTCGTTTTATACCTCTTTGAGGCCTTCATCGGTCTTCCTGTTTTACAAGGACATAGCGCCGGATTTGTTTATATGGTCGGACCGACGGCAGGGTATCTTATCGGATTTATTTCTGCTGCCTATGTGATCGGCCGCCTTTTTGAAGAAGGATTCGGTCGTACAATGAGTTCTGCAGCTCTTCTTTTCATTTTAGGCGCTGTCATTATTGATATTCCCGGTCTCGTTTGGCTTTCTAACCTCATCGGTTTTGAACCGACAAAGGCCGTTTATTTGAGTTACCAATATGCTTTTCTTCTAAAGACAGGTCTTGGCGCCGTTATTTTGCCAACCCTATGGCATCATCATCATTCTGAGAAAAAAGACTCTTAACCTCAGGATACCATACGCCGTAAAAAAGCCTCCTGAGAGATCGGGGGGCTTTTTTTATAGAGATAATTAAACAACGGACAATGAAAGGATTAAAAAAATGCATCACATTTTTCACCGACCCCATGAACACACTCATCGTACAAATTTTGACGTTACTAAAATAAAAATGATGCCCCCTTTAAGAAAATGGATAAAGAAATGTTTTACAAATTCTCAAAACGCCTTATAAATCGCAACCTTGATATCAAATTAGTTACTTCTAAACTGTCCGTAGCGTTATCGCTCCTTTGGAGTCTCTGCTCTCCTATTTTTGCATCTCCCAAAGAAATAGAAGCGCCCCCTTTTACCGTTGGGCTCCTCCAAATCGTAGCTCACCCTGCCCTTGATAAAACTCAAAAGGGGATCATAGACGGTTTACAAAAGGCCCACTCCAATGTGCGTATTATCGTCAAAATAGCTCAAGGTAATATCTTAAATGCCACAATGATTTCCCAAAAATTTATCGGTGAAAACGTTGATGCTATAGCCGTATTAGGCACAAGCGGTGCACAAGCGGCAGCAAAAGCGGCATACGCTACAAAAACACCCGTTGTCTTTGCCTCTATCACCGATCCTCTCGGCGCAAAGCTCGTTCAAAGCCTTGACCAACCCGGCGGCCATGTAACGGGTGTGTCAAATTATACTGCACAAACACCCCAACTTCTTTACTTTAAAGAGCTAATACCTAACCTTGAAACAATCGGTTTTATTTATAATCCGGGCGAAGCTAACTCGGTCACTTTATTGGAAAAAACAATAGAAGCTGCCCGAGAACTCAACATAAGCATTATTCCTGTAGCCGTTACAAAAACAACAGAAGTCTCCATGGCAACACAACGTTTAATAAGTCGAAAAGTCGATGCTATTTTTATTAATAACGATAATACGGCTCTTGCTGCCTTTGATGTCATTGCACAACTTTGCCAATCTGCAAAGCTCCCTCTTTTTGTAAGTGATACGGATATGGTGAAACAAGGAGCCCTTGGAGCCCTTGGACCCGATCAGTATGCCTTGGGATTACAATGCGCGGCTATACTTTCAGAGATTTTAGCGGGGAAAAATCCAAAAGATATCCCCGTACAATTTCCGGCGAAAACAGAGCGCTACCTTAACATGGAAGTCGCAGGAAAAATTGCCCTTACTTTTCCTAAAGAAAAACTTAAGAAAATCGACAAGATTTTATTTGAAAAAAGCTAAATCAGGCGATATAAAAGCAACCTATTATAGCTAAACGAATCGTCTGATTGGTTCTAAAGAGCCCCAAAAATGAGGCTCATAAGCTTGTCCAATTCCGTCGGGTTTTTAAAGCGGATTTGGACATGGCCGCTTTGATCCGATTTAAAGGTAATGGTGCTTTTAAGGCTTAAGGCTTTGGAGAGCTCGTCTTCAAGAGCCGTAACATCTTCTCTGCCTTCGGAAAGAATTCTTTTAAGGGAGGGTTCTTTTCTTGGTGTATTAACTTCTAAAGTTTCTAAAGTCGGGTTTTGTTCACCGTCATGGGAAGGCGGATTATTGAGATCGAAGGGTGACTTGTTATAGTCGGCTACAAGACGTTCCGTTTGGCGCACGCTCAAGTTTTTATCCACAATAAGTCGGGCAAGCTCCGTGGCTTTTGGAAAATTGATCAGAGTTCGAGCATGACCGGCTGAAATTAAAGAGTCTCGGACGTACTTTTGAACAGAGTCGGGCAAAGACAAAAGGCGAAGGGTGTTGGCAATATGGCTGCGACTTTTACCGAGGGATTTCGAAAGATTGGCTTGAGTGTAATTGAATTCCGACAGTAAACGATCGTAACCGACAGCTTCTTCAAGGGGGTTCAAATCATGGCGTTGAATGTTCTCAATGAGGCCGCTCTCAAGAGCCTTTTTGTCTGTTAAATGCTTGATGACGACCGGAATTGTTTTGCGACCGGCTTCTTTTGAAGCTCGCCAACGACGCTCTCCGGCAATGATTTCGTAGAGTATATTATCAAATTTATCTGTTTTGCCCGTGGGGCGTACAAGTATGGGTTGTAAAACGCCGTTTTCACGAATGGAATCAGTCAAATCCTGCATTTCTTCCGTGCTAAAATTTGTGCGCGGTTGATAGGTTCCTGCGGTCAAGGCTGATAACGGGAGCATAGTGAGCCCCTCTTTTTTATCTAAAGGCGTCATTTGTGAGGTCGGTCCTAAAAGACTATCAAGACCGCGCCCCAGTTTGCCGCTCTTGGGGATAAGCCCGGAGGGCGCAACAGGTTTTACGGGGTTAGCAATAGTGAGGTCGGGCATTTGCTCGGATATCGGAGAGGGAGGTTTCTCGGCAAATTTTGTATTAGGCTGCGACATGGGTAATTCCCTGTTTTGTAATAATTTCAGAAGCAAGATTCATATAAGCAAGGGATCCGGGAGACCTCACATCATAAATTAAGACCGGTTGACCGTGAGAAGGAGCCTCACAGACTTTAACATTGCGGGGAATCATGGTTCTAAAAACTTTTTGCCCAAAATGCTTGCGCACGTCGGCTACCACAAAATCGCATAAACTACTACGGCCGTCATACATGGTTAAGGCAATACCCAGCATATCTAAGTAAGGATTGAGGTGTTGTTGAATGCGCTCTATCGTGTTGATTAATTGGCTAAGCCCCTCTAAAGCATAGAATTCACATTGAAGGGGGATCAGAACACTGTGCGAGGCCACAAGGGCGTTAACTGTTAATAGGCCGAGAGCCGGAGGGCAGTCGATCATGACATAGTCATAGTTGTTTTGTTGTGATTCGATAATATCACGCAATTTAAATTGTTTGCGGTCGACTTTTGAAAGGTCATGTTCAAGAGCCGCCAAATCAGGAGAAGCTGTGATTAAACTTAGACCCGGAATTTGTGTATTGCGAATACACTCTTGGATGGGGTTATCTTCTAAGAGAGCTTCATAAATGCCTGCTTTTTCAAGGCGATCATAAGCACCAAGACCCGTTGAGGCGTTGCCTTGGGGGTCAAGATCAATAAGTAACACCCTTTGACCGACGGCTGCAAGAGCCGTTGCCAGGTTGACCGTTGTGGTTGTTTTACCGACACCACCTTTTTGATTGGCAACAGCTATGACCTGCATTTTTAAAAACCTTTTTTACATCATAATGGAAAAGGAAAATTTCCACCTACAGTGTAACAAGCTCGCCTTAGAAATGCATCCCTTATTTTTTACGGGATGCTTCTAAAGAAAACAGACTATAAAGACACGGTCGCATTTTTAAGCCAAGGTAATGTCTTAACCTCCACCTGATCTTTAAGAGTTTCGTAGACGCGTTGATGATAAGCGTTGATCCAAGAAATTTCATCGGCGCTTAGCAAAGAGTTGTCTATTAAAGACGTATCGAGGGGAGCCAAGGTTATTGTTTCAAAACACAGCATGTTTTGTCCTTCATCGGCACACTGTTCCTTAGGGACACGGTTTACAAGAACAAGGTTTTCGATGCGAATGCCGTATTCCCCTTGTTTATAATATCCGGGTTCATTAGATAGAATCATGCCCGGTAATAAAGGAACGGTATTAGGAAGGGGAGAAATTCGTTGCGGCCCTTCGTGTACGCCAAGATATGATCCCACACCGTGTCCCGTACCATGGGCATAATCACAGCCGATTTGCCATAAATGATAGCGAGCTACGGGATCCAACTGCGAGCCGACGGTTCCTTCGGGAAAGCGCACTTTTGCAAGAGCTATATGGCCTTTAAGGACACGGGTGTAACGATCTTTTTGTTCTGCCGAAGGTTTTTTATTTAAAGAAATTGTACGCGTGATATCCGTCGTGCCGTCAAGGTACTGCCCTCCCGAATCCAGTAAAAAGATATCCTCGGGTCGTAACGTGCGGTTTGATTTTTCATCTACGCGATAGTGTACAATGGCTCCGTTGGGGCCGGAGCCTGAAATAGTGTCAAAACTATATCCTTGGAAAAGCTCTTGCTGTTGGCGGTATTGATAGAGTTTTGCAACAATATCGAGCTCTGTCAGAGTTTCATGGTGAATCGCACTTTCAAGCCACGCGAGGAGATTACTAACCGCAGCTCCGTCGCGAACGTGAGCCCGTCTTGTTCCTTGACGTTCTGTTTCATTTTTGCAAGCGCGAGGGATATTACAAAAATCGTCAACGATCAAGGCCTTTCCGCCTTTTTGCTCGATGGCCTCAAGCATCTTCATTGTCCCGTTGGACGGATCAAGGGCAACGGTTTTATTTTCAGCCTTTTGAGCCAAAATTTCAAAGGTTCGATCATAATTTTCCGGCTGCACACTGTCGTTAAAGTAAGTCTTTAAGTCTTGTGTGTTTTGGCAAGGGTGAACAAAAAGTGTGCAAGTCCCCGACAACGGTATATAAGCATATAAAGACGCTGCAGGGGTTACAAGACGCTTGGGTGCTCTGATATTAAAGAGCCATGCGATGCTTTCAGAGTAATTTAGAAAAAAGCCGTCTGCTTTTTTCTCTGTCATAAGATCGCGAATAATAGCGAGTTTTTGCTCAAAAGAAACCCCTGCATACTCGATAGAATGAGGAAGAAGGTCGGGTATTTCTAAGGGAAGACGATCTTGCCAAAGGGTTTCGATCGGATTGCTCGAAAGAGGCTCTAAGAGAAGATCGTGTTTTTTAAAAGCTGCAGAAAATTTGTCATATTCTCCTTTTGAAAGTAAAAGGGGATCGTAGGCAATTTTATCTCCCTTTTTTAAGCCTCGGCTTATCCATTTTTCAATACGGTCCACTGTGTAATTTTCATAAGAAAAAAAGGTTGAGTCGACTTCTTGCTCTGCTTGGAGGGTGTAACGACCGTCTACAAAAATAGCCGCTTCCGGCGTATTAACTTTAAGGGCGGCAAATCCGGTGCTTCCCGAAAAGTCGGTTAAATATTGGACAAGATTATCACGCTCGGCACAATACTCGCTGCGGTGCGCATCTGTTTTAGGGAGAATAAAAGCAGAAAATCCTTTTGCACGTAAGGATTGACGGCAAGCTTCTAAAAGGTCGGCTTTTGACGGGGAAGAGTTTTTTTGAAGGGAGGTCGGTTGTGTCATGATCTACGCTGCTTTCCGGAGGTTTTTAGGAAGGACTATAACAAATTCTGTAAACTTTCCAAGCTCGGTGTCAAGAGAAAGTTTGCCGTGATGTTGTCGGACTATAATCTCAAAGCTTAAAGAAAGGCCAAGACCCGTGCCTTGTCCTGTGGGTTTTGTTGTAAAAAAAGGCTCAAAGAGTTTTTTCTTCACTTGGCTTGTCATACCAAGCCCGTTGTCACGAATTTTTATGGTGACTGAGTCCGGATCATCCAAGGTCGTGACCGTAATCTGAGGAGAGTACCCTTCAATATTCTTTTTACTTTTTTCATGCAATATATAGCACGCATTGTTAATCATGTTCAAGAAAACGCGTCCTAAATCTTGGGGATAAACGGAAATTTCTCCCAAGGTCGGTGCATAATGTCGGCGTAAATTCGGGGTAAAACCCTTTTGTTTAAAGGAAGCAAGGCCAAGCAATATGTTTTCATCCAACAATTCTTGCAGGTTTGTCGATCGTAAAGATTCTTTTCCGCCGTGAGCATGGGTTAACATTGAGTTCACAATAGCATCGGCACGCCTGCCGTGCTCGTTGATTTTTTCCATATTTTTGAGTAAGTGGTTTGAGAGCTCTAACAACGTTTCACGTTCTGTTTTATCCAGTTTTTCAGCGATATTATGAATACCTTCAGAAATTTCTTCCCCAAAAATTCTGGAGTTTTCTGCAAAATTCACAATAAAATTCAAGGGATTTCGAATTTCGTGGGCAATTCCGGCTGTGAGAGAGCCGAGTCCCGCTAATTTTTCTTGGGTAATAATTTGAGATTGTGCTTTTTTTAGATCCGAAAAGGCTTGTTCTAATTGTTTGTTTTTCTTTGACAGATCAAGGGTTCTCTTGGCAACCTGATCGTCCAGTTTATCAATATGCTTTTCCAACTTTTCAACAAGGGCTTTATTTTCACCAAAGACATTGGAAATAGCGTGAAACCATGGCGCCCAAGGCTCACTTATGGCTTTTAATTCGCTTTCTTTAATTTTCCCCTGTTTTTCAATATGGCGCACCAAGAGACTGGCAGGGGTAATAAATTCACGGGCAATAAGTCGATTGGCAACAACCAAAAAAATCGTCGTAAAAAGGATAACAAGTAAAAGGCTGGGAAGAATATTCTTAAAAGTTGTCATGGTAACTGCTTTATTTTCTACGTAATAAATGACCTGCCAAGGGGCAAAAGAAGTATGCGCCACATAAATCCAATAGTCACCGAGACGCGTTAGGGTAGCGTCGCTGACCTTGACAAAATGTTCCAATGGTAAATCTTGAGGGATAATATTTTCAAGGTGGGCAATTTCTTTACGACTCCCCTCGTGAACGGCTAAATCTGCAATAACCGTATTATGGTCGTTAATGACGAGGAAATTACCTTGGTTATGGTGGAGACTTTCCACAAAGAAGTCCACTGAATCAAGTGTAAAATCGATACCCACAACTCCTTGATAACTCATGCCTTTATAAATAGGAGCGGCGCAAGTTACAAGGAGAGCGTTTTCTACGGGAGAAAGAAAAACATCTGTCCAAAAAACTTTATCTTCTCGGTTATTGGCAGGGATAGAACGCAAATAATATTCTTTTTTGTATAAGCCGGAATCGAATTTTATATCTTGGTATTCACTCCAAGGGTAGCGAAAGTAAAAGTCATTTTTAGAAGTGTAATGGAATCCTGTCACGCTCTGAATACTATTTTTGAGCACACTCACAAGAGGCATAAGAGAAAAAGCCATTTGGAGCTCTTTCCATGTGGCTTCTTTAAGGTTCGACGTATGCCCTTGTCCGACCAGCAGGCCGTAAGGATTGCCTTTTCCTCCCCTCGTCGCCAAATAATAAGTATTTTTTCCTGAAATATCTTTCATTTCCAAATGATTGCTAAACATTTGTAATTCTTGTTCCAAAAATTTTCGCGCCTGACGTTGCATCGCTTTGACAGCATCATAACGCACCCGCAATACATTATTAAAAGCCTGCGTTTGCTCCAGTAAACGCAGGTTCATGTTTTGAATATTGGCTTCATAATTATCGTTATACAGAAAAGCAAAGAGGATCGCAGCAGAGATTGTAACCGACCCGTAAACAAGAGAGAGAATACGGTTGAAGCGTGAAAAGAAACTTTTGCTTTGTATGGGCTTCAGCGTTCATCTCCCTTTTCGGTCAATACAGTCCGACTGCGGTTTTTTAGTGCTTAAAGGAACTATAAAGACCGATTCAGCCAATCGGTTAAGGCTTGCTTTGGCAAAACTCCAACCTGAGTTTCAAGAACCTGACCGCCCTTAAAAATCATAAGTGTCGGGATACTGCGCACACCGTGTTTGACGGGCGTATCGGGATTTTCATCGATATTCACTTTAACAATTTTTACACGACCTTCAAAATCATTAGAAAGTTCTTCAAGAATAGGGGCAACGGCTCGACAGGGACCGCACCATTCGGCCCAAAAATCCACAAGAACAAGTGTGTTGTTTTTAAGGACTTCGGCGTCAAAAGTTGTATCGGTAGCAGAATGGACTGTCATGGTGAAAAATATCCTCGTTTGTTTTGATCTTAATTCAGTTTAAAGGATGACGGGAGATTCATCAATGGAGAACTTGCTTTTTGTGCCTTTCTTCCTTATAAATATAGTGTTTACAAATAGAGATAAATCATGAAAGTTTTTGTCACCGGCGTTGCCGGTTTTATCGGCTACCATACGTCAAAGGCATTGCTGGATCGGGGCGATGAAGTTGTCGGTATCGATAGTATGAACGAGTACTATGACGTCACCCTCAAAGAGGCACGGCTTAAGGAATTAGAAAAAGAGAAAGGTTTTACCTTTATTAAGGGCGATATTGCCGACCGTTCTTGTATCGAAGCCCTTTTTCGGAAACATAAGGATATAGCCGGCCTTATTAATCTCGCGGCTCAGGCGGGTGTGCGGTATTCTTTGATTGATCCTTATGCCTATGTTCACGCTAATTTGACGGGCTTTGTCACCCTCCTTGAAAGCGCTAAGGCCTTAACCGAGTTAAAGCATTTTGTGTATGCGAGCAGTTCGTCTGTTTACGGAGCCAATAAAAAAAAGCCAAGCTCTGTCGGTGATCGAATCGAAAAGCCTATTTCTTTATATGCCGCAACAAAAGCTTCCAATGAGCTAATTGCCCGCACCTATAGCCATCTTTTTCAAATCCCGACAACCGGTCTTCGTTTCTTTACGGTTTACGGCCCTTGGGGACGCCCTGATATGGCAGCGTTTATTTTTGCTAAAAATATCTTGGCCGGCAAGAAAATAGACGTTTACAACCAAGGTAAAATGCGTCGCAATTTTACCTACATTGATGATATCGTCCAAGGTGTTTTGGGAGCTCTTGATAAACCTGCCAAAGCGCCTTCAGCAGGGGAACCGCCGTTTGCTTTATATAATATCGGCAATAATCGCTCGGAAGAATTAACGGATTTTATCCATACCCTTGAAGAATACATAGGGTGCAAAGCAAAAATCAATTTGATGCCGTTGCAACCCGGTGATGTGAAAGAAACTATTGCCGATATTGAGAGCACTCAAAAAGATCTTGGTTTTGAGCCTAAAACAAATATGCGCGAAGGGCTAAAGTATTTTATAGACTGGTACAAAGAATACTACGTCTAGCCTGTTCAACATAAACGAGAGAGAAAAGAATGGAAACGAAAGACAGTAACGGAACGCTTTTACAAGACGGCGATAGCGTCACATTGATCAGAGACCTTAAAGTTAAAGGTTCTTCTCTTAATCTTAAAAGAGGTACGCTGATTAAAAACATTCGCCTAACCTATAATGAAGATGAAATAGAATGTAAGCAGGGTAAATCTCAGATCGTTCTTAAAACCTGCTATTTGAAAAAGGCTTAGTTTTCGGCCGATTTGCGTTAAAAAAGAGCAAGCCCCGTTTTATAAAGCCTTTTCAAAGGCTACCGTGATTCTTTTTTAGAAAAGCCTCAAAAGAATTTAAGCACGGCGATTCTAAGATGAAATGCATTGACAATAAACGAGAGATTCGCTATTTCTGATGCTAACGTATCCCTGCCTTAATAGAGGGCAGATTATTTTGTGTCACGGAGAGGTGGCCGAGTGGTTGAAGGCGCACGATTGGAATTCGTGTATGCGGGCAACCGTATCGCGGGTTCGAATCCCGCTCTCTCCGCCACCCTACGTCCTTCGAACTTCGGGCGGCACGCCGGAAGTGAGGTAGAAGTAGAGATGCCTCACGAAGCTTTCGCGTAGCGAGACTTTAGAATTACGCATTATGTTTATTTTTTAGAATTATCAAATGACAATATTTACGTTGGCTTTAGCCGTAACCTAAAACAACGAATTATGGCCCATAATGACGGTAAAGTGCCTGCAACTTCAGGGTTTTTACCTACTAAGCTAAAAAGTTATACGGCTGTTGAAACTAAAGAAAAAGGGCTGGTTTGCAGGAAAGGGCAGAAAACCGGGTTAAACCTTTTGATGAAATTTGCCTTCATCAAATTTTCCTTTAAATTCTTTATCCGAAAAGTAACAAAGCTTTTCTAAGGCAATTGGCTTTATCCCCCTTGACCGTCTTATCCGGTAAAACCCCTAAAAGTTAATGTCTATATGTTGCCACTTTCTGAAGTCATTAATTAGCTCTTCGTCAAAAATTTGATAAAACTGTATTAAACATTGATCTCTTGCACGATCAACATAAAATTCTTCAGGATGTGAACTGTAATGTTGACTGAATATTTTATGCATTTCTTCATTTTCTTGTAGATCACATGTTCTTGTAAATAACTCTAAATCTTGATCTTCTATGGTTCGCAAATCCTGTGGTCCCTTAGCATAGATCCCACTGAAACCAAGGTAAGCATTATCTCCCACACAAAAGACATTTGATCCTCGTCCATTGCCGCTAGGTTTAAAATTTTTATATAGTACTACGTTTGTGAGATAAGTAATTGAACCTGGAATTTCCTTTGCGCCTTCAAACGTATTAAAAAATGGAGGGCATAGGGAGCCGAATAGATCATCTATAGAAAGCTTCTCTTCTTGTAATCTATCGAGCATGAGAGCCACGTAGGCATTAAAGTTATCTCCCCCTAACAAGTCACGCAAGCATAAAATTTGTGTGATTTGGAGGGCAATGGTGCATTCAAGTACACACCCGTCTGTTTTAACAAGCTCTTCCAAATCATCTCCAAATTGATTTAGGCTGCCTGTGTGGGTTAGGGTTGGAACATTCATTGTAACCTTTTTTCCGGTTCCATCAATTCCTACGCTTGTGATGTATTTGGCTTCCCAAGATTTATGTAGAGAAATTATTGTTTCTTCATGGGTAGGGTATATATGGTGGGTATTAATGTCACTGTAGACCCTCGTTGCGGTTTCTATAACTCCGGCGTTTATTTCTGCTTGAGTTAATTCTTGCACGCCGTAATAAGAAGGGTGCCGGAGGCAGGATTTTGAATCATTTGAAAAAAATACTAACGAGGCAAATAAAAATACTATATATTTGTTTATCATAATTGAACCTTAATTTAATTAACTATATCCAATACCAAAATAAAACAATTTTGTCAATTTTTATAAAGACTCACTTAGACGTTAAGGCTCCCTACCCACACATGAAGCCTTGAGGTCTATCCGAAACTCTCCCTCAAAGATGCAGAAAGAGAATACGCCCTATTTTAGGGCAGACGTTGGGGAGTACCGAGTAATATATGAGATTGAAAATGATACAATGTTTCTATTTATCCTCATCTGAAAAAGAAATGACGATGATATTTATAAAAAACTCTCAAGGAAGTAGCCTAAGTCAAAAATAACAGTTTAGGGGGTATTCCGCATTCCCCCTTTTCCCCGACAAACAAAAAAGCTCTCTTCTTTTGTTTTTATGGCAAGAGATAAAAATAGGTTTCAAAACCTATTTATTACTTTTAGCAGCCTCTTCTAGCTTTTCGCCACCTTTTTTAATATCTTCGCCAAGCCCTTCCATTGTGTTACAGGCTGTTAAAGATAAAAGAGAAATTAGAGAAAAGGTGATTATGAAACATTTGCGCATGATGTTTTCCTTATTGTTAGTTGACTTTTTAATGGATTTTAAAACATTGCAGCATAATTATTTCCCTTTCTGCAATGAAAAGCAATACCCCTACAAAATTTTACAGCACTTGAAAAAGTTCTATCGCATCTGTTTGGTGCCGGGCGAGAAGAGGATGTTTCTAAAAAGGCTGCTCTTAATGCTTTAAAGCGTAACCTTCAGATTGTGGAACGCTTTCGAAAAAATTTCCCGTTCATCGAGGGGTAAGCGTATTTAAAGGTATGTCGCCAAAATCCCTTGAAAGACTCCTTTAAGAATTCGTTTGGGTTTATGGCTAAATCGTTTTTTATAAGGCTTCTAAGACCTCTTTCACATGCCCTGTGACTTTTACCTTTCGCCAAATTTTTTCTATATGTCCGGTTTCATTCACCAAAAAAGTTGATCGCTCAATGCCCTTGTACTTTTTCCCATACATACTTTTTTCAACCCATACGCCAAAATCTTCGCATACTTGCCCGCCCTCGTCAGAAACAAGGGGAAAATTAAGAGCTAACTTATCTGAGAAATTTTTATGCTTCTTTAAAGAATCCTTAGAAATCCCTATAATCGCTGTTTTTTTAGCCTCAAAGGCTTCTTTATGATCTCTAAAATCTGCTGATTCGGTTGTACACCCCGGGGTATTATCTTTGGGATAAAAATAAATAACCAACTTTTGACCCTTAAAATCATCGGGTGAAAGAAAACGGTCTTCTGAAATCGGTGATTTAAAATAGGGAACTTTGTTCCCGACAGTGAGTGTCATGTTTCGCTTCCCTATACTTTAAGTTATAGTAGCTTAAAAACAACAGTGAAACCTTGAGGATAGTGGTGGGCGCTACAGGATTCGAACCTGTGACCCTCTGATTAAAAGTCAGATGCTCTACCGACTGAGCTAAGCGCCCTCAAGATTTCATCAACATAATCAACTTTTTCAAAAAGGTCAATGGTTCTTTGGGGAAATATCCGTCAAAAAGCCAAGTTCTACTCTTTATCAACCCACCAAGCAAAAAAATCAACATTATATTTTGGGAATTTCCCTGTGTTTTTAAGATTATTCCAATAGGCCATGCGAAGCTTTGAAGAGCCCCACAACGGCACAACGTAATGCCCCCGTAAAAGAACACGATCAAGGGCTTTCACAACCGTAACGAGGGTCTCACGATCCGTCGCATCAATAAGCTTTTCAACCAACGCATCCACAACGGGATCTCTAACCCCTGCATAATTCCGACTCCCCTTTGAATTTGCCACATAAGAACCCCAAAATTCTCTTTGTTCATTTCCGGGAGACGGCGATTGAGCCGTAACCGTCATAATCATATCATAATCAAAATCTTCCACACGGGACGTATATTGGGCCGTATCAACCACGCGAAACTTAGCTTGAATACCAAGGCGTTTAAGGTTTTTAAGATAAGCATTCAATAGTCCCGTCATACTCATATTAGAAAGGAGAAGGTCAAATTGAAATATCTTACCGGTTTTACTATTTTTCAAAACGCCGTCCGTTACATCCCATCCTGCCTCTTTTAGAAGCGCTTTTGCTTGACGAAGAGCTTGGCGATTTTGGCCGCTACCGTCCGTCTTAGGCAATGTGTACGGGGTTGTAAAAAGATCCGCAGGGACTTGGTCTTTAAAAGGCTCGAGAAGTGCTTTTTCGGCTTCTGTCGGCAGCCCGGATGAGGCTAAGTCAAGCCCCCAAAAATAACTGTCAATACGCTCATACTTGTTATAAAAATAATTATCATTGAGCCATTCAAAGTCAAAAGCCAGAGTCAGAGCTTGACGCACCCGCGTATCTGCAAAAATCTCTCTTCGCGTATTCATCACCAACCCTTGCATGATACCCGCTTGCACAAAGGGTGTTTCAATTTTGTGCACCTTACCTTCTTTTACTGCCTCAAAATTATAATTCAGCACCCAATTTTTGATTTTATTTTCTACACGAAAATCATAATTCTTACTTTTAAAGGCCTCAAAAGCAACTTCAGGATCCCTGAAATAAATATAACGCACTTGATCAAAGTTATAACGTCCCTTGGCAACAGGCAAATTTTCACCCCACCAATTCTTCACACGCTCATAGGTAATAGAGCGCCCCGCATCAACATCTACAATACGGTAAGGCCCGTTTCCCAACGGAATTTTATCAGAGGCGCTATCAAACTTATTTTTTGAATAATATGCTTTTGAGAAAATAGGAAAATGTCCCAATAAAAGGGGTAGCTCTTTATTTTCTGCATCTTTGAATGAAAATTTCACTTGGTATCGGTCAAGAGCCTCAACCTTTACGACATCCCCGTAATATTGAGCATAAAGGGGCGAACCTTCTTGTCGCAGGGTATTAAAGCTAAAAACAACATCTTCGGCCGTAATGGCCGAGCCGTCATGAAACGTGGCATCTTGACGAACTCGAAAAGTAACAGATAAATGATCCTCGGCAAGGTCAACGGTTTCGGCTAAATAAGCGTATTGGCTAAAATGCTCGTGGGGAGAGTGATCCATAAGCGTGACATAAAAAAGATCCGGATATAAAACACTCAAGCCGGCCGCGGGAATTCCTTTAATCACAAAAGGGTTTAAGGAATCAAACGTTCCCGAAATCGACAAATTAACCTTACCCTCTTTGGGAGCATCGGGATTAACATGTTCATAGTGGGTAAAACCGTCATGATGCTTGGCTTTTCCGTAAAGAGCCATAGAAGTCTGCGGTTTAGCCTCACACTTGTTAAAAGGGTTAAGTAAGAGAAGTTGCACCGCAAAAAGGCTTCCTCCCATAAAAGCATAAAAAAAACGAAACATAAATTGACTCATTTGTTAAGAAAAAATAGGCTGCTAAAACAGGTGTCTCCCGAGTATTAAAACCGCTTTTTTAGCCCGACAGTATAAAGTAAGGTCGCAATAATCATTTAAGGCTCGAAATATAAGCAATAAGATCCGCACGATCCTGCGTTTTTTTGAGACCTGCAAAAGACATTTTTGTACCGGGCACGGCTTGTCGAGGCTTATACAAATAGTCGTTTAAAGTTGCATAAGTCCATTTACCGCCATGCTCTTTCATAGCCTTAGAGTAGGCATATCCTTCAACGGTTCCAACGGCTTTGTCAACAATACCCCAAAGGTTCGGTCCCGTCTTGGCCTTTCCTCCCTTCTCAAAAGTGTGGCATTGCAAACATTTCTTCGCAACTTTCTGACCGTTCTCAAGATTAGCAGAGGCCAAGAGAGGTTCCACGGGTTCAATTTCAGAACCGCTGTCCGCAGGCTCTTGATCCCCCCCGGAGGCTTCAACGCCTTCAACAACATAGACATTTTTTTCAAGGAAAACAGGATGTACCAAGCCGTCCGCAACCAAATCAGCGCCTTTAATAACCACAAGGGCCAAAAGAAAAGCCATAGAAAAAATATTGAATGAGGACATAGGGAAACTTCTTTTCGTTTTTTTATTTCATTATATACCTGATTTTAGACGCGTTCAAGAACACTCTGTTTTCCGGTGCGGCGCCTTTTTCACCCCTCAACACGTCTTAAAAAACTCTATTCTGTTTTAAGCAGACTTTTCCAAAAGCTCCGGCGCTTGGATATGGCGCGTAATATGATCTATTTCAACGGGTTCTTTCATTTCAATTTGTTGAGAGGTGGTTTCCAAATCCTTAAACTTCCGAGCGGCCGGCAAAATCCGGCGTTCCATAGTACCTACGGTCTTATTATAACTACCGACCGCCGTATTTAAATCCGTTCCAAGTTTTGAAAAGTGTTTTCCCATATCGGCCATACGTTTATAGAGCTCTTTTCCGGCTTCACTAATTTCCTTGGCATTTTGAGAGAGGGCTTCTTGTTTCCACCCGTAAGCTACCGCATGAAGAAGAGCTATTAAAGTTGCAGGTGTTGCTAAAATAACACGATTTTCAACGCCCAGTTCAATTAAAGAAGGGTCATGTTCAAGGGCTGCAGAGAAAAAAGCTTCCCCCGGTAAAAAGAGAACGACAAACTCCGGAGCGTCGGCCTTTTGCACATTATCCCAGTATTCTCGTTTCGAAAGCGCCATAATATGCTTTTTAACCTGTCGCGCATGGTTTTGCATATGCTCTCGCTTTGAAGCATCGTCCGATGCATCAACCGCATCAAGATAAGCAGCCAACGGAGCCTTTGCATCAATGATCAGCTGCTTTCCGCCCGGTAAATTTACCACCATATCGGGCCGTAATTTTCCCTCGTCGCTATCATAACTATGCTGCTCCATAAAGTCACAATGGGCGTTCATACCGCTCATTTCCACGACACGTTTAAGTTGCATTTCTCCCCAGCGTCCTCTCACATGAGGTGTGCGTAAGGCTTTAACTAAATTTGCCGTTTCTAAGCGGAGCTCTTTTTGGGAAGCAAGCAAGTCGGTCACTTGATGACGCAACACTTGATAAGCAGATTCCCGTGTTTGTTCCAAATGATGAAGTTTTTGATCCACATTTCCAAGGGCTTCTTGAAGGGGTTTTACCATATGCTCAATAGCTTGCTCACGGCCTTTAAGATCGCCTTTGGATTTTTCATGAAATTGCCCCAAGGTCTCTTTAGCCAAATCAAGAAAAGTTCTATTGTTACGCTCTAAGGCTTGAGCCCCGGCTGCATCAAATACTTCTTTGAGTTGCCCTTGTGCTTTTTCAAGAAAATCGATTTTTTCCTGTCCCCGTTGACGTTCGCTTTCCAATTTTAAAGACAACTCTTGTTGCGAAAATCGGAGACTCATATTTTCACGTAAAACTTCCTCTTTTTCCGTCGTGACACGCAACAACCGGCGGATTAAAAAGGGATATCCCAAAAGACTTCCTAAAAAAACGGCAGCAAAAATAAGGGTCATATCCATTTGTGTTCTTTCCTCTATCACAGACTTATGTAATGATAGATCCCATGATATAGTGATACCGATTAAAAGAAAGGAATTTCTCCCATGGGAAAAAAAGACACACAAGAAGCCCCTCAAGAACCTAAAATGCCCCCTTTAACCATTAATGCACAATACATTAAAGACTTATCTTTTGAGCATCCGAATCCCGTTAAAACATTACAACCTTCGGAAGCGCAACCCGACATCAATGTTAACATTGACGTCACAGCCCAAAACATTCAAGAGTCAACTTTTGAAGTTGTTTTAACCATCAAAGCGGATGCACAACGGGATAACGAGCCCCTTTTTATCTCTGAAATTCAGTACGCCGGCCTCTTTACTTTAGGCGAAGATCTGCCGAAAGAAGCCGTCCATCCCGTTTTGATGATCGAGTGCCCCCGCATGCTCTTTCCCTTTGCAAGAAGCGTCATTGCCAACATCACACGGGAAGGCGGCTTCCCGCCTCTCTCCTTAAATCCCATTGATTTTGCAGCCCTTTATCACCAACAAATGGAAGAAGCCGCAAAGAAGAAAGCCTAAAGGTGACAGTTCCCCTTGACAAGAGCAAGGGGAATGCGCTATGAGAGAGCATTAGAGTTTATTTTAGGAGACAAAGACCATGGCCAAAAAAGGTCCCGTCATTAAAATTCGCCTCGTAAGCGAAGAAAAAACCGGTTATTTCTACGTAACAACGAAGAATCCGCGCAACACACCTGAAAAAATGACAGTGCGCAAATATGACCCTGTTATTCGTAAGCATTGCCTTTTCAAAGAAGCTAAAATCAAATAGTTAGCGAATTAAACCCGCTATTTTAACGTTTCGAACGCTCGCATCCTGTTGGTTGAGAGCGTTTTTTTTATGAGTTTTTTGGGAATTTTCAAGGGAATTTTTCAAAGAAAAATCAATGGCGCCCAAAAATTGATCAAGGGTAAAGGGCTTCGTCAAACAATCAATACAACCGGCCTCAATCATTTTGTCATGGGTATCGGAAATTGCGAGAGCTGTTACACCCAGCAAGGGAATGTGTTTTGTTTTACTATTTTTCTTTAATTTACGGGCAAGTTCTATCCCGGAGGAATAGGGTAATAGAATATCCAAAATAATCAAATCCGGCTGATGATTTTCAGCATATTCTAAACAATTTCGACCGACACGATCCTCAAGGGTATAAAACCCCTTTGCGCGCAAAATATCTCTAAAAAGCTTTAAGTTTAAAGAGTGATCCTCAACAATTAAAACTTTCTTGCGAGCCTTAGCCATAAAAGAACATCCTTAAAAAAACATAAAAGAGAAAGACACTTCTATCTTTTTAAAATTAAGTTAATTTTTCGTAACTTTTTTTAAAAAATGTCAGTGCTAAAAATCGATTTTTAGAGAGTTCCTTGAAAGTTAAGAAAAAATATTTTCTAACCTTGATCTTTCCCCTGCTAAAAAAGGCGATTTTTTTGCAACACTTTTTCCTTTTTCCTAAAAATTATCATAAAAAGGCTACTTTTTAGGGCGATATAGTGGTAATTTTAATAAAAACAATCATGTTAGACGGCCCATGAGCACAAAACAAATACCGCAAAAAAATTCTAAAACGACTCTTAAAGAGCCCTCTCCTAAAACCCGTCGAGATTTTTTAATCCTTGCTTCAGGCGCTGCCGGAGCCGTTGGAGCCGGAAGCTTTCTTTACCCTTTTGTGAGCAGTATGAACCCCGCTGCCGATGTGGCTGCGGCCGCTGAGGTTGACGTAGATATCAAATCCCTTCAGTTAGGACAAGCAATCACCGTGATGTGGCGAGGAAAGCCTGTTTTCATTAGACGTCGCACTCCCGAAGAAATTCAATCGGTTCAAGAAAATGATACCTCAAAACTCATTGACCCCGAACTCGATAAGGATCGCATTCAAAAACCTGAGTGGCTTGTGGTTATCGGGGTGTGTACCCATCTTGGCTGTGTGCCCTCCGGACAAAAACCAACGGATAATCGCGGAGAATACGGCGGATGGTTTTGTCCCTGCCACGGATCGGCTTATGATGTTTCCGGACGCGTTAGACAGGGACCCGCCCCCAAAAACCTTCCTGTCCCTCCTTATACATTTCTCGATGACACAACCCTTAGAATCGGCAAGGAGGCTCCCGTAAATGTCTAAAAACGAACAGGACTTACAACCTTCTCAAATAGCTGCCGCTAAAGAAAAAGGCCTAAAAAATTGGGTTGAGCACCGTTTGCCGATCTTTGAATTTATGAACAAAGAATTAATTGAGTACAAAACACCCAAAAACCTTAATTACTTTTGGAACTTTGGTTCCCTTGCCGGCATCACCCTTGTGGTCATGATTTTAACGGGCATCTTCCTTGCCATGCAATATACGCCCCATGTGAACCATGCCTTTGAAAGCGTTGAACGTATTATGCGAGAAGTTAACTTCGGATGGCTCCTACGCTACATTCACATGAATGGCGCGACAATGTTTTTTATTCTTGTTTATCTTCATATGTTTAGAGGGCTCTATTACGGCTCCTATAAAGCGCCGCGTGAATTATTATGGATTATGGGCGTTGTCATTTTCTTTTTAATGATGGCAACGGCTTTCATGGGATATGTCTTGCCTTGGGGTCAAATGAGCTTTTGGGGGGCTACCGTGATTACCAACTTCTTCACGGCCTTTGATATCAATTTTGCCCTTGGAGATTCCGTGGTTTCCTTGAAACTTGGAACAGGAATTATGGAGTGGTTGTTGGGCGGTTTTTCCGTTGATAATCCTACCTTAAACCGCTTTTTTGCGCTCCACTATTTATTGCCCTTTGCCATTGTCGGTATTGTCATTTTGCACCTTGTCGCGCTCCATCAACACGGGTCTAATAATCCTTTGGGTATTGATAAGAAAACAGAAAAAGACGTTGTCCCGTTTCACCCTTATTACACCTATAAGGATCTTTTTGGCTTAGGCACATTTTTATTGGTGTGGGCAGGGTTTGTCTTTTTCGCCCCTAACTTTTTTGGAGAGCCCGATAACTATATGCCGGCAGATCCCCTTGTCACCCCTCCGCACATTGTTCCCGAATGGTATTTCTTGCCTTTCTATGCTATTTTGCGTTGCGTTCCGGACAAACTCTCGGGTGTTTTGTTAATGTTCAGCGCCGTCGGCATCCTGATTGCCGTGCCTTGGCTTGATAAGTCTTCCGTTAGAAGTGCAAAATTCCGCCCCCTTTATAAAAAATTCTTCTGGCTTTTTATTTTCAGTTGCCTTGCTCTTGGTTGGGTTGGATCTCAACCTCCCGAAGGCATTGCCATGCTTATCGGTCGCCTTACAACCGTTTACTATTTTGGCTTTTTCCTTTTAATCATGCCCCTGCTCGGAATGATTGAAAAACCGCTTCCCTTGCCAAACAGTATCGATGAGTATGAACAAAATAAATGCAGATAAAGACAACGAAAAAGAAAATGGATATGTCTTATAGTCAAACAAAAAAAGAGTCGGCAACGGGCTTTATCAAAAAGCTTCTCTTTGCTGCCGTTATACTTATTTCCTTCGGATCGGTGACGGCTCGGGGCAATACGGGTGTAGACACACCTCCAAAAGCGGCTTGGAGCTTCAATGGGCCCTTTGGTGTTTTTAAACGCGATCAATTACAACGGGGCTTTCAGGTCTATAAAGAAGTTTGTGCCGTTTGCCACGGTTTAGATTTAGTGCGTTATGACAAGCTTGCTGCCCTTGGTTTTTCCGAAGCAGAAATCAAAGCCATTGCCGGTGCCCATGACGTGCCGGGACCTTTAAATGAAGACGGTGAGCCCACAACCGTCAAAGCCACACCCGGTAATGCCTTTGCAAACCCTTACCCCAATGCCAATGCCGCTAGGGCTGCAAATAACGGCGCCTTTCCGCCGGATTTGTCTCTGATGGCCAAAGCCCGTGCCCATGGACCCGATTACATTCGCGCCCTTTTAACAGGTTACGAAGCCGCTCCCGATGATTTTGGCTTAATGGACGGTATGTATTACAATCGCTACTTCAGCGGAAATCAAATTGCCATGCCTCCGCCCTTGGCGGATAATCAAGTAGAGTATAGTGACGGAACCCCTGCAACCGTTGAGCAGATGTCAAACGATGTTTCCGCCTTTTTAACATGGACGGCGGAACCCGAACTTGAAATTCGACGCAATCTCGGTGTTAAGGTTATGATCTTTCTCTCCTTCTTTACCCTCCTTATGTATTGCCTAATGCGCCGCACTTGGCGAAAAATAAAACACTCAAAGAAGTAAGATTAATCATGTTAAAATTACGGGAGATCAAGTTCTCCCTTTTTTTTAAAAATACTATTTTTTTCTTATTTATCATACTCTTTTCAATAAGGCTCGATGCTGCTCGATATCAAACGGTTACAATTCAATCTGCCGGACAAAGGCATCTTTTCAATCTTGAAATAGCCGATACCGCTATAACGCGCCAAAAAGGTCTGATGTATCGAAAAGTCCTTAACGATGAGGACGGCATGTTATTTGTTTTTGACCAACCGGAACGTCTGTGCTTTTGGATGAAAAATACCTTTATCCCTTTAGATATTCTCCTTCTTAATAAACAGGGTGTCATTGTTGAAATTCTTAAAAACATGAAACCGCATTCGCAAAAAAATCGTTGTTCTAAGGGCTTTATGCAAAGAGCCATTGAACTTAAGGCCGGTATTTGCCATGATAAGGGCATAAGGGTCGGAGACACCCTCACCTTTTTAACCAATACCTCGGCAGAAACATCAGAGTAAGTACATGAATACATTAGAAGCTATTGTTACCCAAGCGTGGAAAGAGCGCGAGACCTTAACTCCTCAGTCATCGGGACCTTTTCGCGACGCTATTATCGAAGCCGTTGAACAGCTTGATACGGGAAAATCCCGGGTTTGCTATAAAAAGAACGGCGAATGGCACGTCAACACTTGGCTAAAACAAGCCGTTTTGCTTTATTTTAGGCTCTATGAAAATGATATTCAAAACGGACCGTTTAAAGCCTTTGATAAGGTTCCCTTAAAATGTGAGAATTGGAGCAAAGAAGACTTTCAAGAAGCGGGCTTTCGCCTTGTACCGGGGGGCATTATTCGAACGGGTGCTTATATCGCACCGGACGTTGTGGTCATGCCGAGTTTTATTAATATTGGTGCCTACATTGCCTCAAAAACCATGGTGGATTCCGGCGTAAGCGTCGGATCTTGCGCTCAAGTCGGGGCGCGTTGTCATTTGTCCAGCAATGCTATTGTCGGCGGTGTTCTTGAACCTCTTCAAGCAAAACCGACCATTATTGAAGATAATTGTTTTATTGGCGCCGGAACCATGGTAACAGAGGGCGTTATCGTAGAAGAAGGCACCGTAATTAGCAGCGGCGTCACCATTACGGGCTCAACCCCTATTTTAGACCGTGGCACGGGAAAGGCTATTTTTGGTCGTATTCCCGCCTATAGCGTTGTGGTAGCCGGCACAAAGCCCGCAAAAATGGGGCAACACGGCATTGCTTTAAACTGTGCCGTAATCATAAAACAAGTCACCCCCGAAACCAGAGCAAAGACTGAAATTAATGAGCTTCTCCGTGCCTAAAACAGATACCGTGGCAGACTTAACGGATCCCGTTCGGTTAACGCAAAAATTAATCCGATGTCAAAGTATAACTCCTATGGAAGGCGGGGCTCTTAACTTATTAGAACAATGGTTAAGTACCTTAGGATTCACCTGCCGTCGACTTTCCTTTTCAGAAGAAGGAACGGCGGATGTTGAAAATCTTTTTGCCGTAAAAACAGTCCGTGGTACGGAGAATTTTTGTTTTGCAGGCCACACGGACGTTGTACCTGCCGGTAACCCGCAAAATTGGCATCATGACCCTTTTCAAGGCGTTGTCTTTGACGGTGTTTTGACAGGCAGAGGTGCTGTTGATATGAAAGGCGCTATTGCGGCCTTTGTTGCTGCCGTTGCCAGAAGTCTAAAAAACAACACGCCCCCCGAACAAACCCTATCCTTTTTGATTACGGGGGATGAAGAAGGCGTTGCCGTTAACGGCACACGAAAAGTTTTAAAATGGCTTGAAGACCAAGGAATAAAGCTTGATTTTTGCTTAGTGGGGGAGCCTTCTTCCGTCGAAAAAGTAGGAGATACTCTCAAAATCGGTCGCCGTGGAAGTTTAAATACCCGCCTCACAGTCCTTGGTAAACAAGGTCACGTTGCTTTTCCGGAAAAAGCCGATAATCCCCTCCCGAAGCTTGTTTCCGTTTTACATACCTTAAAGCAAGGCCCTAAGGAAACTAAAAGTCATTTTTTTGACCCGTCTAATCTTGAATTAACGTCTATAGATGTCGGTAATCAAACCACGAATTTAATTCCTGAAAAAGCCACGGCTCGCTTTAATATTCGCTTTAACGATCAACAAACGGGAAAAGGCTTGAGTGAATGGATTAAAGAAGTTTGTGCCCGACATGCCGAAAATTTTACAACCGAATTTGAATTTAGCGGTGAAGCGGAATTTTTAGAACCTAATGAAAAAACGGCTCACATAAGCTCTGTTATTCAAGAAGTGACGGGACTTGTTCCGGATATGACGACGGCTGGCGCAACATCCGATGCGCGCTTTATTCGTCACCATTGTCCCGTTGTGGAATTTGGCCTCATCGGACGAACCATGCATCAAACCAATGAATGCGTCCCTATAAGCGATCTTGAACGACTCACCCGAATTTATGGAAAAATATTTAAAACAACGGCCTCTAAATCATCATAAATTCCCCTTAGGTTTACGGGAAGCTTCCGAGGGGCTTTAAGGATCTCTTGCTCGGTCATAAGCCCCTTACCTGTGCGAACCAACGCAAAATCACATCCGGCACGCTGTGCTGCTTTAAAATCCCGCAAAGCATCCCCAACCATAAGAGTTCTTTGAGGGTGTACATTAAAATCGCGAAAAGCTTCTAACAACATCCCCGGAGCCGGTTTTCGGCGATTATTAGGTTCTATTGTCGTATCAATACACTGATAAATTTGATCAAGATGCCCTCCTTTGACGTCAAGAGCGCTCAGCATTTTTTGGTGGATATCCTCAAGAATTTCAAGGGAAATCTCTCCCCTTCCGACAACAGCCTGATTCGTTACAAGGGCGATTTTTAAGTTTTTGCGACAAAGAGATACGATTGCCTCAAGACTTGAGGGAATAAACTCAAAATCAGCCCATGACCTTACTGATGTTCGTAAGTCTTTATTGATGACCCCGTCACGGTCCAACAAAACAAGGTCATAGTCAAAAGAAGTCATTGAATAAATTTCTTAGGCCAATCGTCTTGCTTGGAAACTCAAAACCAAGCGCATCAATAATAATAACAAAAGATATCCTGAAGCAGCCATAATAAGTAAACGCGTCATTTCTCGAACGAAAAGAAGCCCCATTTTTAAAGTTGGATCAAGAACCCAGGCAAAGGGCACAAAGACCAAAAGAGCAACCGATAAACCGATACCGCTCCCCGTCAAAAAACGCCAACTAAAGAAATTTTGGAATTTTTTCGTAATATACCCTTGGGACGCTCCCAAAAAACGCAAGGTTTGAATCGTGTCATGGTGAATATTAAAGCACCCCGTAACCAGAACAACAACACAAGCACATAGGGCAAAAAACATCATAATAGCAATGCTACGGCTTGCTTGAGACACGCTGTCAAGTTTTGCCAACCACTCTGCGAAAAAAGGACCTCGTTTATAAATTTCGATTCCGGGAATAATGCCTTCGATATCTTGGCGAAATTGCTCTTCGTTTAGGTGCGCCTTATGAGCCAAGCGAATTTCAACATAAACCGTATTAGTCGCCTCTTCCATAAAAAGAGGTAAAATAGACGAATAATCCTTCATCGTAAATTCTTTATGCCCGATGACATCATCAACATAAGAAAGCATATGATCCAAAAACCCCATGGTATTTCTGTGAGCCTGCGAATCCTTGCTTGATTCGGGGAGCACAAGAACATAGCCCGGTGTTTGAGCTGCTTTTTCCAGATTTTGTGACGGCAAAAAAAGGTGATAAAAACTATAACTTAAAAAAGTTAAAAACATAAAAAGAGCACAAACGGCCGATAACATTGCCGACGTAGATCCCTGCTTAAAGGGAATTTCTTTTAACGGATTAGACATTTTCCACCTCCTTAAAAAGGTTAACCTTAGGGGCTTGAGTATAGGAAGCCTCTCCGGCATAAGGACGACTTATATTACTTTCTCGCTCAGGGGAAAGGTCTACGGGGTTAACATGACTTCTCTCAATACCGGAAACCGAAAATCTTGAGTCCTCTTTCTTCAAAGACACCGTCCCGTTTGCGATGGTTAATTGAGGATACCCCATAGTATCCATAATTGTACGATTATGGGTTGATAAAATAAGGGTTTTCCCTTTTTCGTGGAGGCTTTGAAAAAGAGCCATTATCTTCATGGCATTGGCATCATCCACATGTCCGGTCGGCTCATCGGCAAGAATAATTTCAGGGTCATTAATAATAGCCCTTGCCATAGCAACACGTTGGCGTTGTCCCCCGGATAAAATCGTTGGCATTTTATGAAGAAAACTACCAAGACCGATCCAAGATAAAAGCTCCGCGGCTTTTTCACGGGCGAAAAGTAGATTTTCTCCGTTTAAAGTCAAAGGAAGTGCTACGTTATCAACGGTGGAAAGATGATCAAACAAATGAAATTCTTGAAAAACAATACCTATTTTACGGCGAAAATCAGGTAACTGTCTTTCCTTAATGGTTTTCATTTCTTGCCCCATAACCTTAAGGGAACCAAGATAGTACTTATTCGCATTATAAATTAATTTTAGCAAAGAGGATTTCCCGGAACCGCTTGCCCCGTTTAAAAAGAAAAATCCTCCTTTGGGAATTGCAAAACTTGCATCTCGAAAGACTTCTTCCCCTTGCTTATAGGCAAAGGTTACGCGATCAAAGGAAATAGCCGTATCCTTTGGAATAAATGTATCAACTGTCGCGGCGGTAAACATGTGGCTCATCTCCCTAACTTTTACCCGATCGTGCGCTTCTTAAGACTTATATACCCTTAAAAACACTGTATTTCTCATAAGAATGATAGAAGATTTTTAAGTTTCAAACAAGGCGATTTAAAAAAGGAAATGCAACTCACGAATTGTAAACATAAAAAACTTTATTTTCAAACTGTTGTTTTATAAAAGATGCTCTTAAGCTTTTAGAAGGTTACAAAAAAACAGGAGGTTAACATAATGACAACTCAAATAAGGCACAGAGGTACGCAAAGCGACGGCAATGCTTTCTCTGAAAAGCAAAAAAATGCCGTATGGGAAAAAGCACAACGTGCCATGGAAAAACACCCTTTTCTAACAGCAGCTTGTCAGTTTTTTTCCAAGGAATTTAAAAAGGGAACTTACGTCCTGGATGACTACGGCCATGTTATTTGCAGAGAAGAATACGGTAAAAAAACAAAACACGGTTGGGAAATTGATCATATCTGTGCCGTTGAAAACAAAGAAACTTATCAGGCCGGCTCCGAATCCGTTGACGAAATCGATAACCTAAGGGTATTGCACTGGAAGTCCAATGAACGCAAAGGTCAAAATGACTCTCGTATTTATGAGCTTGAATACGAGCATATGATTCTCAATAAAAGCGCTTAACGATAAGGAGTCCTTCACAGAAAAAAACTGTGAAGGACTCTTTTTATTATAATTTTATTTTTTTGAGCCGTGCTGCATTTAGAATAACAGATAAAGAACTAAGAACCATAGCAGCACCGGCAATAACGGGGTTCAAAAGAATGCCGAAGAAAGGGTACAAAACACCCGCTGCAACGGGAATTCCCGTTGCATTATAAACGAACGCAAAGAAAAGATTCCGGCGTATGTTTGTCATCGTCGCTTGACTAAGGCGCCTTGCCCGCACAATACCTGTTAAATCTCCTTTAACCAATGTTATCTCTGCGCTTTCCATGGCAATATCAGCCCCTGTCCCCATTGCAATACCGATATCTGCCTGAGCCAAAGCCGGAGCATCGTTAATCCCGTCACCTGCCATGGCAACCTTGTACCCCTTATCTTGAAACCATTTAACAATCTCACTTTTTCGTTCAGGCAATACACCTGCCTCAATTTCATCGATTTCCAATTTGGCGGCAACAGCCTTTGCTGTTTTTTCATTATCTCCCGTAAGCATGACCAAACGCAGGCCGCTTTTTCGAAGATCATGAAGAGCTTGTGGTGTTGTTTTCTTAATGGGATCGGCAACACCAATAAGACCGACAAGCCTGCTTTCAAGCATAACCGACATTACCGTTTGACCTTGGTCCCGTAAATCATCAGCTTGCTTAAGCAGGGCGGTGGCTTCACCTTTCACCATCTCAAGCAATTTCTCATTGCCTAAGGCAACTTTTTTACCGCCGATAACGCCTAAAACCCCCTTACCTGTAAAAGATTCAAAATCTTTTATCTTTAATAACTTAAGCCCTTTTCCTAAAGCCCCCTCAACAATGGCTGTCGCCAAAGGATGCTCACTTCCCTGCTCAAGAGAGGCGGCCAGCTGTAAAATTTCATCGTCATTTTGTCCTTCTTCTACGATAATAGAGGCCAATTTAGGCCTCCCCTCGGTCAACGTTCCGGTTTTATCAATCACAAGGACATTTATTTTTTCCAAAAGCTCAAGGCTTTCGGCATTCTTAATGAGGACACCAATCTGCGCGCCTCGACCGGTGCCAACCATAATAGACATCGGCGTTGCAAGACCAACGGCACAAGGACAGGCAATAATTAAAACAGCGACAGCGTTAATAAGGGCATAAGAAAGGGGCGGCTCGGGCCCCCAAATACCCCACACAAGAGCTGTTAGAATAGATATCCCGACAACAACAGGCACAAAATAACCCGCAATAATATCAGCCGTTTTTTGAATAGGGGCTCGACTACGTTGTGCCTCTGCAACCCTATGAACAATTTGTGATAACAACGTTTCACTGCCCACCTTTTGCGCTTCCATGATAAAACTACCCCTTTGATTAAGGGTGCCCCCCGTCACTAAATCACCTTTAGTTTTAAACACAGGTATAGGTTCTCCGGTCATCATAGATTCGTCAATTGTACTGCTTCCCTCAAAAATCACTCCGTCTAAAGGCACAGAATCGCCAGGGCGTATTCGCAGGAGGTCTCCCCGAACGACTTCATTAAGGGAGACCTCTTTATCAATCCCGCCTTTTTGAACGATAAAAGCCGTTTTGGGCGCAAGATCCAAAAGGGCTCGAATAGCGTTATTGGTTTGAGAACGAGCTCGAAGCTCCAGCACTTGCCCCAACATTACAAGGGTAATAATGACGGCAGCCGCTTCGAAATAAACATCAACCAAGCCGTTTTCCATACGCATTTCTGCCGGAAAAATAGTGGGTAAAAAGGCCGCAATCAAACTATAGAGATAGGCAACACCCGTTCCAAGGGCAATAAGTGTAAACATATTTAAATGCCTTGATATAACGGACGCCCAAGCCTTTTTGAAAAAAGGAATCGCTCCCCATAACATGACCGGTGTCGACAAAATGAACCCTATCCGGATTACCGAAGAAGAAGAAATATAAGTTTCAAGAGGGTGATTAGGCAGATGCTGCATCATCACCAATAAAAGGATCGGAAAGGACAATGCACTGCAAATCCAAAATCGCCGAGTCATATCAATGAGTTCGGTTTTATCTTCCCCAACACTCACGCCCTTGGGCTCAAGAGCCATACCGCAAATAGGACAATCCCCCGGACCCGGTTGCTCAATTTCCGGATGCATCGGACAGGTATAGATTGTATCCGCGGAAAGTCTTTCATCAACTTTAGATATAGAAGAGTGAGACCGGAAATTACTATGATTTTTCAAAATAAGCTCCCTGTTTAAACCTTATACTTTTCCATTATATATCTTATTCTATAAAAAACATTATGTTCATTTGCCTTATTGAATTTTTGATGAGATCATAGAGAAATAAGAATAAGAGAGGGAAACCTTTAAACAAAAGCACACGGTATGATCAGTGCGACTTTTCTTACCCTTCTTGTTATTCCCGCCGTCTTTCTTTTGTGGAAGCGTCGTTCTTTAAAAACATAGTTCTTTTCCAACACAAAAAGAGCTGCTACTCTTAAGAAAATTGCAACTATATGAATAGGATAATCATTAAAAATGGACAAGAAAAAAGCTCTGGAAGCAGCCCTTGGGCAAATTGAACGCGCCTTTGGAAAAGGTTCTATTATGCGCATGGGTGAGCAAGGAGCGCTTGATATTGAAGCAATCTCAACGGGTTCTCTCGGACTGGACATTGCTCTTGGCATCGGTGGTTTTGCGAAAGGTCGTGTCATTGAAGTTTACGGCCCCGAGAGCTCCGGTAAAACGACCCTCGCCCTTCACGTTGTAGCCGAAGCTCAAAAAGCAGGAGGCACTTGCGCCTTCGTTGATGCGGAACACGCCCTTGATCCTGTTTATGCCCGTAAACTTGGCGTTAATGTAGATGAGCTTCTTATTGCTCAGCCCGATGCCGGTGAGCAAGCCCTTGAAATTACCGACACCCTTGTGCGCTCCGGCGGTGTTGATGTTGTGGTGGTTGACAGCGTGGCAGCTCTCGTTCCTAAAGCAGAACTTGAAGGCGACATGGGGGATTCTCACATGGGGCTTCAAGCACGTCTCATGAGTCAAGCTCTTCGTAAAATTACAGGTTCTATTTCCAAATCAAAATGCATGGTGATTTTCATTAACCAAATTCGCCATAAAATTGGCGTTATGTTTGGAAGCCCTGAGACAACCACAGGCGGGAATGCTTTAAAGTTTTACGCCTCTATGCGACTTGATATTCGCCGCATTGGCGCCATTAAAAACCATGAAGAGGTTGTCGGCAACCAAACTCGCGTTAAAGTTGTGAAAAATAAAGTGGCTCCTCCCTTTAAAATTGTTGAATTCGACATCATGTACGGCCAAGGTATTTCAAAAACCGGTGAACTCCTCGATCTCGGTGTAAAAGCTGAAATCGTTGATAAGGCGGGTTCATGGTATTCCTATGAGGGTGAGCGCCTCGGGCAAGGACGAGAAGGGGCTAAAACCTTCTTGGCTGAAAATCCTGCTATTGCCAAAAAAATTGAAGATGCTATTCGGGCAAATTCGGGACTTCTCTCACGCATACTCGAAGGCTCTCCCGAAATCGATGCTGATGAAAACACTGATGATGTTGCTGCATAAGAAGAACTCTTTATGAATAAGAAAAGGCGCTTTGTTTAAAGCGCCTTTTTTAAAGGAGTCCGTTTTTAAGTTTTACCTTAAAGGTTCGGCTGAAATTTCGCCACCGGTTTGCATAGAGGTGTCATTATATTGACTGCTTGGTTCTGCCACAACTGTTCCCGGCAACATTGTTGACTCGGCGTGTTGAACATTTTGGCGAAAACTTTGCTCTTGATGGGTTGCAGCTTTCAATCGTCCCAATGTTTCGGTCATTTCCTCACAGTTCTTACGAGCCAGATCAAGAACGGTTTCAAATTCTTTTTTGCGTTCTTTCGGGACATACGGGCTGCGACTTTCAAGGCGCTCAACTTCTTTCTGGCAAGAACTTGCCGTTTGTTCCAAGACTTCTGCTGAAAGAGGAGGGGTTGACGGCAAAACCACACGTGGCGAAGACGTTGTATTACACCCTGTCAAGAAAGCGGTCGATGTGAGCGTGATAAAAGCTATATTAAGTATTTTCATGTAAAGGAGTCCTTTTATATGATCCGTCGTTTTTCATCGTATGCTAGCAAGAAAAAAGGAAGGAGAAAAGAGTCTATATAAAGGGCTTACATAGAATTCTATAAACGGCTCTTAACGTCGTTTCCAAACTGTCCCTGCAGATGAATCTTCCAAAGTGATGTTATAACCCGATAAATAGTCACGGATACGATCAGATTCGGCAAAGTCCTTATTCGCGCGGGCTTTTTTACGATCCTTAATAAGCTGTTCTATTTCGGCGGCACCGGGCCCGTCATGACACGGCGCATCTTTTTGAAACCAATCCTTGGCGCTTTTTTCAAGAAAACCAAGAAGATAGGCACTTGCTTTTAAGGTTTGTTGCAGACGTTGTTTTTTCTCACTATCTATACATTTATTAATTTCTTTGGCTAACTCATGGAGCCTGGCAATGGCAAGCGGAGTGTTCAAATCATCGTGCAAAGCCTCTAATACCTTAGGAGCGGCTTGTTTTGACGATTTTTCATAAGCCTCTTCGTCAAAATCTTGGAGAGCCGTATAAAGCGTATTAAGAGCGGTCTTTGCTTGAGAAAGCGTTGTTTTTTCTTGCCAATCAAGGGGTTGACGATAATGGCTTGAGAGCATGGCAAAACGAATTGTTTCCCCCTTAGCAAGGAAAAGCAAGTCTTGAACGGTAAAGAAGTTACCCAAAGATTTAGACATCTTAGAGCCGTTAACCATCAACATCCCGTTATGCATCCAATAGCGGGCAAATTTTCCTTTACCAAGAGCGCACGTACTCTGGGCAATTTCATTTTCATGGTGCGGAAAGGATAAATCGATCCCGCCTCCATGAATATCAAAGACCTCTCCAAGATGTTTGAGCCCCATAGCAGAACACTCGATATGCCATCCCGGACGTCCTCGCCCCCACGGACTGACCCATCCCGGTTCTTGATCGCTTGAAGGCTTCCAAAGAACAAAATCTTGAGGATTCTTTTTATAAGGTGCGACTTCAACACGTGCCCCGGCAATCATATCCTCAAGGGGATGATTCGAAAGGCAGCCGTAGGTCGGATCACTTACCGTATCGAAAAGAACATGATTTTCCTTAGCATAAGCATGCCCTTTCTCAATAAGGGTTGTAATTAAATCTATCATTTCCTCAACATGATCCGTTGCTTTTGGCTCAATAGTCGGAGAAATAGCCCCCAATTCTGCCATATCCTCTTGATAAAATTTGGTTGTCCGCGCCGTTAGTTCTGAAATATCTTCTTGATTGTCACGGGCAGCTTTAATGATCTTATCATCAATATCGGTGATATTTTTTACATAGGTCACTTGGTAGTCTAAGGATAAAATACGATAAAGGGTATCAAACACAACAACAGGTCGCGCATTTCCGATATGGGCACGATCATAAACCGTCGGACCGCATACGTACATCCCCGCTTTGCCCGGGATAACAGGCTTAAAAGTCTCTATTTTTTTGGTTAAAGTATTATAAATTTTTAAGGTCATGTGTTTTAGACTTCCTACTATTCCCTGTTGCCGTTTAAGCGTTTTAGGGCTTTTTCATAGCCGATAAAAGGCAATAATTTTTTCATTTCCGGCCCGTGATCTTCACCGGTTAGGGCTTGGCGTAAAGGCATAAAGAGCGCTTTTCCCTTACGCCCTGTTTGACTTTTTAAAGCCGATGTCCATTGCACCCAAGTCTCTTCATTCCAAGGAGCCTTTGGTAAAGCCTCCTTTGCTTGTTCAATAAAGTCATGCTCTTCAATTTTAGGAGTAATCGTTGAAAAGCAAATCTCTTCGTATTCTTTTACGTCGGTAAGCAATGTTAAATTGCCTTGAATCGTTTCCCAAAATGCTTTTGTCGTTTTGGTAAATCCAAGATCATCAAGGCGGCCTTTAATTTGCTCAAAGGGGACGACTTGCAAGAATTTACCGTTGGCACGCAGAAGATCCTCTTGGGAAAATTTGGGAGAGGATTTACCGAATTTTGAAAGATCAAAAGAAGCTATAAAATCCTTTAAACTAAGCGAGATGTCGCTTTCTTCCGAATTTCCTAACTGCCCGAGGTAATTAACCAAAGCCATTGCTTCATAATTCTCTTCCTTTAAATCCTTAAGACCAAGGCTGCCCAAACGCTTGGAAAGCCCCTCTCCGTCAGCCCCTGTAAGCAAAGGAAGATGAACAAAAACGAAGTCTTCTCCGCGTCCGCCTAAAGCCTCCATAAGGTGTATCTGTATGGCCGTATTAGAAATATGGTCATCCCCTCGTATAATGTGGGTAATGCCAAGATCAAGGTCATCAACAACACCGGATAAAGTATAAACAGGAGCACCGTTTTCTCGAATTAAAATAGGATCACTGAAATGTTTTGCGTCAAAACTCAGCTCTCCATGGGCTCCGTCCTGCCATGTAATTGTCACATCCTCCAGCTGAAAGCGCCAGTGAGGAATACGTCCTTCTGCTTCAAAAGCAGCAACTTCATCAGCACTTAGGCGCAAAGCTGCCCGATCATAAATAGGCGGGCGACCTTGGGATAATTGACGTTTACGTTTGAAATCCAGTTCATGTTTTGTCTCATAACAAGGATATAACCGCCCGGACTGTTTAAGTTTTTCTGCCGCTTCTTGATAAACCTTTAAGCGATCAGATTGCTTAATCACAGCGTCATAATCCAAACCAAGCCACGCCATATCCTGTTTAATCTGCTCGGCATACTCATCCTTTGAACGCTCAAGATCCGTATCATCAAAACGCAAAATAAACTCTGCACCTTTCTTTTTGGCGTAGAGCCAATTTAACAGAAGAGTTCGAGCATTGCCAACATGAAGGTTGCCCGTTGGACTGGGCGCAAAACGTAGTTTCATTTATGTCACTTTTTTAAGATTAAGACTGTTATTTGATCCTATGAAGAAAAGAGGGAAAAAGCAAGCTGAGACTTGCATTATCTCTCTTTAGAACAGGGTTTTATGCTTTAGTTTATCCGGTATAAATTTTAGCCTACCCTAGATCCGATAAGACAATTGCCTAATTGTCAATAATATTTATTAAAAAGACTTAGATTATTTTTTTACCGGATAAAAAATATTTTTTAAGATCAAAACGCGCCCCTCTTTCGAAGAAATACTTTGCTTTTTTAATGATGTCATTTCCATACCCAAAGGAATATCTTTTAACTCACCTTCAACGCCATTTCCTTTTAAAAACAAACAAACGGTTGTGGGTTTTATTAACGGCCGGGCTAACTGCAAAAGATCTTTTAAAGGAGCAAGTGCTCTACTCGTGATAATATCCGCCTTTTTGTCGAATTCTTTAACGTCTCCTTCAAAAACAGAAAACCTTATATTTGTTTCACGTGAAACATTCCTCAAGAACGTGCATTTTTTCTTATCCCTCTCGATAAGAGTTACATTCTCGCACCCCATTATTGCCAAAACAGCCCCGGGGAAACCGGCTCCCGATCCAAGGTCACAAACAACGGCATTTTTATTGGGAATTTCAGAAAAAAGTTGAGCGCTATCTAAAAAATGACGTTGCCGCAAATCACTTAACGTTGTTTTTGAAACAAGGTTTAAATGGGGCTGCCACTTTAAAAGCAACGCCTCATAAATTTTCAACCTATCAATTGTTTCACGTGAAACATTTAAAGGGGATAACATTTAAAGAATCACTTTGCCTAAGAATTCATAGAATCAAAAAAATCAGCATTTGATTTTGTTCGACGCATTTTTTCCAAAAGGAATTCCATTCCTTCTTGGGAGCCCATAGGATCAAGAATTCGACGCAAAATCCACATTTTAGAAAGTTCTTCTTTTCCAACAAGTAAGTCTTCCTTACGAGTCCCTGATTTTGTTACATCAATGGCAGGATAAATTCTTTTGTCAGAAAGCTTGCGATCCAAAATAATTTCAGAGTTGCCCGTTCCTTTAAACTCTTCAAAAATAACTTCATCCATACGAGAACCCGTATCAATCAAAGCCGTTGCAATAATTGTAAGGGAACCGCCGTTTTCAACATTACGAGCTGCACCGAAAAAGCGTTTCGGGCGATGCAACGCATTCGCATCAACACCACCTGTTAAAACCTTTCCCGAGGAGGGAACAACCGTGTTATAAGCTCGAGAAAGACGGGTAATGGAATCCAATAAAATCACAACATCTTTTTTATGCTCGACCAAACGTTTTGCTTTTTCTATGACCATTTCAGCCACTTGAACATGACGTGTTGCCGGCTCATCAAAGGTTGAGCTCACCACCTCTCCTTTAACAGAACGAGCCATATCGGTCACTTCTTCCGGGCGCTCATCAATCAATAAAACAATCAATTCAACTTCGGGGTTATTTGCTTCAATAGAGTGAGCAATACTTTTCAACATCACCGTTTTACCCGTACGAGGCGGCGCCGTGATTAAAGCGCGTTGACCTTTACCAAGGGGTACGACAAGGTCAATCACACGCCCGGAATAATCTCTGTCTTTAGCTTTTATATCCGGATTATCTTCCATTTCGAAACGAAAACGCTCATCCGGAAACAAAGGTGTTAAGTTATCAAAATTGATACGATGACGCGTTTTTGAGGGTTCTTGCTTATTAATCCGATCAATTTTGTTAAGAGCAAAATAACGCTCATTTGATTTTGGGGCTCGAATGGTTCCCTCAATAAAATCACCGGTTCTGACACCGTAACGACGAATTTGACTGGGAGAAACATATAAATCGTCCGGCCCCGGCAAATAGTTTGCCTCGGCGGATCTTAAAAAACCAAAACCGTCTTGTAAAACTTCAAGAGTTCCGGCGCCGTTAATAGGGGCATCTTGTGCAACAAGCTTTTTTAAAATGGCGAAAATCAAGTCTTGCTTACGCAATGTGCCCGCATTTTCAATGTCATGTTCTTTTGCAATTTCTAAAAGCTCTTCAGGCTTTTTTCTTTTAAGATCAGGGATATTCATATAATAAAATGTGCTCACAGTTAAATTTAAAGCATTAATTTTTAAGGACTTCTTTGTAAAAAAGATTGGAAATAAAGGATATAATTTTTTTAGAGAAAATAATCTTTACACGTATCTTATACCCCTAAAAAGGTTTCAAAACAACTAAAAAGACAATAATAATCATCAAAACGGTAGGGATTTCGTTAGCAATGCGAAAAAAGCTTTGGGACTTTTGATTGGCATCTCTTGCAAAATCCTTTCTCCATTTCCCCATAACACCATGAAATCCGGCCAGCAACAAAACAGCTAGAAATTTTCCGTGAAACCAACCGAAAGGGCGTTCTAAAACCCCCGGAACAAGCAATAAAATGCCTCCGAAAAGGAAGGAGAGCAGCATAGCCGGCATCATAATAATTTTCATCAAACGATATTCCATCACCTTAAAGGTCTCGCTTTGCTTAGATCCTTTTTCAGCCTCACAATGATACATAAAAAGACGCGGCAAATAAAGAAGCCCCGCCATCCAAGAGATAACCGAAACAATATGAAAAGCTTTAAAAAGTAAATAGTGATCTGCGAGAGAGTCTAAAAAGGTTTCGGAAAGCATAGATAATCATTACAATTTTTATTTTAGATTACACCTGTTAAAGAAGACTCACAAGCAAATTTAAAAAAGGGCACAAGCGCTGATCATCGCACCCTGATAAAGCTTCCCGCCTCAATATCAGATTCTAAAGAAGAAAAGAATTCGCTAAAAACACTTTGTTTTTTAGAAATATATAGAAAAAGCATAAAGGTTTTTTTCCGTAAATCCGTGTGGTATATCTAAAACAGCTTGTTTTTTTATCCCTTTGGAGTGCCGCAAAATGACCCCCATGATGGTTCAGTATCACCACATCAAAAAAGATCATCAAGACTGTCTTCTCTTTTATCGCATGGGAGATTTTTATGAGCTGTTTTTTGAGGATGCCGTCAAAGCCTCTAAGGCTTTGGATATTACCCTAACCAAACGCGGAAAGGCCGAAGGGGATGATATTCCCATGTGCGGGGTTCCTTTTCATGCCTATGAAAATTATCTTGCTCGTTTAGTACGTCAAGGCTTTCGCGTTGCCATTTGCGAGCAAACGGAAAGCCCCTCAGAAGCCAAGAAACGCGGTGCTAAATCGGTTGTAAATCGCGAAGTTGTAAGAGTTGTAACGCCGGGAACTCTCACAGAAGACACCCTTTTAAATGCACGGCAAAATAATTTTCTAGCTCTTATTTGTGATGAAAAAAAGAAAGACGATGCTTTTTTAAGTCTTGCTGTTATCGATATTTCCACGGGGGATTTCTATGTCGAATCCTGCAAAGCAGACCAATTGGCTACCCTTATAGCGACCGCTAATCCAAGTGAAATGGTCTTACCGGAGCGTCTCTTACAAGATCCCGATTTATTTGAACTTTTTCAAGATCATAAAAAATCCTTAACACCGCTTCCCAATAGCCGCTTTGATGAACAAAATGCTTCAAAACGCCTTCAAGAACACTATCAGGTCAAAACCCTTGACGGGTTCGGACAATTCAAAACTAATGAGATTACGGCCGCCAGCACATTACTTGACTATGTGCAACTCACCCAAAAAGGCTCTATGCCGCGACTAGCCCTTCCAAAGCGTTTTCTAGCCGGAGGAGGACTTGAAATAGATCCCTCAACGCGGCGCAACCTTGAACTTACAATAACCCTGTCCGGTGAGTATAAGGGCTCTCTTTTGCATGCCGTAGATCATACAAAAACACCTGCAGGAGCACGCCTTTTTTCCCGTCACCTCTCTGCCCCTTTAAGAGATGTAACAACCATTAAAACGCGCCTTGATCGCATTGAATATTGTCTACATCATTCTTCTTTTAGAGAAGATCTGCAATCATTTTTAACTTCTTTTCCGGATCTTGAGCGTTCCCTTGGACGTTTAAGTATGGGAAGAGGTGGCCCCCGAGATCTTTTAGCTTTACGAATCGGTCTTGAGCAATCTATCCGAATCAAAGAGCGCCTTGCTCAAGAAAATTCCTTGGGGGATTCCCTTCCTTCAGGGCTTATTAAAATTGAGCAAAACATAGGCCGTCATGCCTCTTTAGTTGATCGCCTCACACGGGCTTTGCGGGAAGACTTGCCCATGCTGGCAAGGGACGGAGGCTTTATTGCAAAAGGATATCTCGAGGAACTCGATAACGTTTTAACTCTTCGAGACCAAGGCCGATCCCTCATTATACAATTACAAGACAAATATCGCCAAGACCATAGTATTTCTTCCCTAAAAATTAAGCACAATAATATATTGGGCTATTACATAGAAATCACCGCTCTTCATACTGATAAAGTCCCTTATGATTTTATCCACCGCCAAACCATGGCCGGTGCCATGCGCTATACAACCGTTGAGCTCGGCGAGCTTGAACAGCAGCTCTCAAATGCCGCAGACAAAGCTCTTAACCTTGAATGGCGCCTTTATGAAGACCTTGTACAAGATGTAATCACCCAAGGAGAAGCAATCTCAACCACCGCACAAAGTATCGCAGAGCTCGATGTCACCCTCTCGAACAGTACCCTTGCCCTTGAAAGGCATTTTTGCCGTCCTCATATTGACGAATCCCTCGAGTTTAATATCTTGGGAGGTCGTCATCCTGTTGTAGAAGAGGCCTTAAAAGACAATCAAGAGGATGCTTTTGTCCCCAACGCCTGTAACCTTGGAGAGACTCGGAACCTTTGGCTCCTTACCGGGCCGAATATGGCCGGTAAAAGTACGTATTTGCGGCAAAATGCAATCATTACAATTCTAGCCCAAACAGGGTCTTTTGTTCCGGCAACCTCTGCTCACATTGGCTTGGTAGATCGTCTATTCTCAAGGGTCGGTGCTTCTGATGATCTGGCTAGAGGTCGCTCCACCTTTATGGTCGAAATGGTGGAAACCGCGGCTATTTTAAACCAAGCAACCGAACGATCTTTTGTTATTTTAGACGAAGTGGGGCGGGGAACATCAACCTATGACGGGCTATCCCTTGCTTGGGCCGTCCTTGAGCATCTCCATAATGTTACAAAATGCCGTACTCTTTTTGCGACCCACTACCATGAGCTTACGCAGTTAGAAAAAAAGTTGAAAAACCTTGCCTGTCATACGATGAAGATCCGTGAATGGAATGATAAGGCAATCTTTTTACACGAAGTTATCAAAGGATGTGCAAATAAATCTTACGGTCTTTATGTTGCACAACTAGCAGGTGTTCCTCAATCCGTTCTGCATCGTGCAGAAGATTTGCTCAAAACATTGGAAAACACAAAGGCTCAAAGCGAAAAGAAGCTCTCAAGTCTTCCTCTTTTTGAAGACTCTCACACAACAGAATTGCCTCTTGATCAACCTGTCACGATATCTGCTCCCTCTCCCGTCGAAGAGCACCTAAAAACCATTGCCCTTGATCAATTAACGCCTCGAGAAGCTTTAAATATATTGTATGATCTCAAAGAAACTCTCTCCAATAAAAAGGAAAAAATATGCGCCTCCGCTGCTTAATAGGTCTGTTTACCTTAATGGCCTTATGGCCTCAAAACCAAGCAATTTCTCAAGAAAATCTTCAAGGCACGACAAAAACGCCCTTTATTATTGCCATGAGCCAAATTGTCGAACACCCCTCATTAGATGCGGCGCGCCAAGGCATTTTGGATGCTTTAAAGGATTACGGATTTGTTGACGGTGAAAATATCACCGTTCTTTATAAAAATGCTCAAGGAAACATCACAACCGGTTCTCAGATCGCTCAAAACCTTGCCTCTCATATCCCAAAGCCGACAGTATTCGTGGCCATAGGCACACCAACGGCCCAAGGAGCCATTTCTGCGACACGGGGAAAAGGGATTCCTATTGTCTTTACGGCAGTAACAGATCCTATTTCATCACGGCTGGTAAAAGATCTAAAGATACCGGTCAAAAACTTAACCGGTGTAATTGATTACCCCCCCTTAGATGCTCAAATAAACCTCATGAAGACGCTTGTTCCCGACCTTAAAACCGTTGGTGTTCTTTACAACCCCGGAGAATCTAATTCCGTTAGCGTCATTAAAGCCTTTAAAGAAAAAGCAGAAAAAGAAGGAATCAGCGTTATTGACGCCCCCGTAACCAAGGCCGTTGATTTGGCGCTAGCCGTTCGAAAACTTGTCGGAAAAGGGGTGCAAGCCCTTTATGTCCCGCAAGATAATACGGTCATTTCAGCCATGCCTCAATTGGCAAGCCTAAGTTATGTTCACAAATTGCCCGTTTTCACCTCGGATAACGGATCCGTCAAAGAAGGGGCTTTTGCAAGCATAAGCTACAGTTACTATACCGTCGGACGAAAAACAGGAGAGTATATAAAACGCCTCTTGGACGGAGAAAATATTGAAAACCTCCCCATTACAACACCCGGCACTCACCAACTTTATATCAATACAACAGCCAGAAAAGCCCTTGGACTAAAAGTCCCTGAAGACTTACTCAAAACGGCCGTCCTTTATCCTGAAAAAGAGGTTCAAAATGAAAGAAAATGATCCGTTATTCGTTGTTATTCTGACTTACAAAGCTGACTTGGAAGTGATCAACTCACACAGAGAAGCACATTTAAAATTTATTAACGAGCACTACACCAACGGCACCTTTGTTATTTCCGGCCGCCAAGTTCCTCTCACAGGCGGAGTTATCATTGCTAAAAGTGAAAGTAAAGAAGAGCTGCAAAAAATATTAGAACTTGATCCCTACTTTCAACATAATTTAGTCGAACACACCCTTTATGAGTTTACGCCAACCCAATCTCTCACCGGTTTGCAGCGTTAACTACATAGCAATTCTTAAGTTTTCCTTCTCCCAAGTGCGGACGTAAGAAATGGTCCGGGTTACATGATCTATAGGCATAGAAGGAATCATACCGTGCCCTAAATTAAAAATATAAGGAAGGCCTTTAAAAGCCTCAAGGTAGCGATAAACTTCTTTTTCCAACAAAGCCCCTCCTGCTGCCATAACAAGAGGATCAAGCCCCCCTTGAAGGGCTAAAGGAGCCCCATGAGTATAATAGGTATCCCGAACAAAAAACGGATCAATAAAATGATCCAATGCAACACCGTCGGCTTTAACCGACCGCCCCAAGGATAAGACTTTTTCACCGCTTCCCCGCGGAAAGTAAAGAATAGGAATTTGAGGGCAGTCTTCCCTCACGCGCTCAATGATTTGCTTCACAGGCTTAATTAAAGCTCTATCCGTAAGCCAAGCTGGGCAAAGCCCTGCCCAGGAATCAAAAAGCTTTAAAACATCTGCCCCCGCTTTTGCTTGAGCGATAAGGTAAAGTGCCGTTGCCTCAACTAACATCATCATTAACTTATCAAAAAACACAGGATCTTTAGCAATGATCAAGCGAGCTTCATCAAAATTTTTAGACCCTCCGCCTTGAATCATATAGCACGCAACCGTCCAAGGAGCCCCGGCAAAGCCAATTAAAGCTTTTTCTTTGGGGAGAGCCTGCCTTGTCAAAGAAATGGCCTCCGGTGTTGCTTGTAGGCGTTTTTCAAACTGATCAAAATTAAGGGCAGATAGCTCTTGTTCAGACGTAATAGGGGTAAGCTTAGGGCCTTCTCCGGTTAAAAACTCAACTTTTTGTCCCAAAGCACTCGGAATGACCAGAATATCTGAAAAAATAATAGCCGCATCAAGATCAAAGCGCCTTAAAGGTTGCAATGTCGCCTCCGAGGCATCCTTAGGGTTTTGACAAAAATCGAGAAAACTCGGGTGTTTCCGGCGAAGCTCTCGATATTCCGGTAAAAAACGGCCTGCTTGCCTCATGAACCAAATAGGAATACGAGGGCTTGGTTTTTTCGTTTTTAAGAGTCTCTCTAATATAATCATTATTAATATATATTATATTGTTGTTATTGTTGTCTTAAGGATAAGTGTTTTCAGGGAGATGTGCAAATCTTTATCCACAGCCCGAACGGTTTATTTTGCAAAGAGCTTTACTTTTTATTCACAGGTTGTTCACAAGATGTAATCCTGTGAATAAGTCTTGTATAATTTTAGCATGAAATGGGAATAAAAAGACCTTTCGGGTTATCCACAGACTTATCCTTCTTTTATCCGCACCTTTATGAGCGGAGGTATTTAAAAGAGCTTTTATCCTTTACTGCGGAGGAGGACAAGTTGTTTTAAGGTTGGTATGGGCAAAGTTCATGACGGCATTTTTAATAACATCTGCTTTTTGTTCATCTAGGGAACTTCCTGTGTTTGGGGGAAGCTTTAAGCCGCATTTGGCACTGGGTGCCTTTGGAACAGGCCGGTTTTCATTGGTGACTTTAAACGCTTCGTTTTGATAACTTGTGTCATAGTTACAGTTTTTCCTTTGGCAGAGGTTCGGATCCGTATTAAGCAGAACGGCCTTAATAGCATGGGGGCTTCGTCTTGGATGCTTTCCCCTAAAATCCGGTATGCCTGCGGCCTTGATGCGGACAAGACTTCCGTCGGCGTGGGTGTAAAAATGAGTGTAGACAAGATTTTTATGGTCAGGGTCTTTTGTAGTTTTTCCGTTTGTCAGCCAATAGGTTTGTTTTTTAAAAGAGGCTCTAAGGGGAAGTTTTGTCTGAAAAAAACCAAGCTTCAAAAGTTCTGTGTGGATTTCTTGGGCTGTTTTCCCTTCTAAGTTAACCTGTTTTAAGGTTTGCGCTCTGCGACCCGTTTCAAATTCTTGAATAGCTTCAAAAATATGAGGATTTTTTTGAAGATAGATCGGATCCCAAACGCTTTCGGGATCTTTAGGGGCTTTGAAAGTTGCCTTATAAAGCTGAATGACTTTTGTGTATTTTTGCGCTGCATTTTCGTCTTTATTGTTTGTTTTAAAACAAAAAGGGTGTTGAAAGTGCGTTTCTAAAGAGGCAGAAGAATAAGGCTTTTTTTGAGAGGTATATGCATTTGTCGATTGGGCGTTGCTTTTAAGGGGAGAAAATGTAAAGAAAAGTAAAAAGAGTGCGAAAAAGGTTTTTGTAAAAGAGGGGGCCATGATTTTTCCTGTTCATGCCGTTGTAACCGTTATAAAAGATGACCGTTCTAAGAAAAAAAAGCAAGAAAATAAAAAAACCCTCAAAAAATGAGGGTTTTAGACTTATTTAATTTATTTACTATTTAAACGGGGCATTTTGACAGAGCAATAGTTTTGGCCGTACCATCCGGTAGGGTACTTGCTTTTGCACAAGCCATTTGTGCGACGTTAGAGCCTACCTTTGTAATTTCTGCCTCCATGGCAGTTTTCGCTGCGGCTAAAATTGCTGCCGTACCTTCAGTGCCGCTGAGACCTAATTTTTTTACGGCTTTTTTAAAGCAGCCTGACTCGTTAAACTTTTCAGTATTCGCTTCAAGGCAGGTTGCAAGAGCAAGACCTGCTGTTCCTGCAGATGCATTGCACAGATTTCCTTCAAAGGAGCGTATGGAAACTACACCGTTAAAGATGTTGCCTTTGATACACATTTTGCTTGCGCCTTTTTTAGCGATATAGGCTACAACTTTATTAACCATATCGCTGACGCTTATAGCGTTTGCGCTTGAAGGTGCTCCCATAACGGCAAGACTGACGGCTAAAGCACTGACTTTACACAAATTAGAGATTTTCATTTTGTAATTCCTTTTTGTTGATATTTAAATAATATCGATCTTTTATTAATAAAAGATTAATAGGAATGAAAAAAATGTCTAAAGTGAAATTATTTTTTTAATTTTATCTAAAACGGACAATTCAAAGGGATCCAGTTCATAAAAAGAGCAAGTAACCCCTTCAAGTTGTTCTGTTTTTTTTTCGGGGAGTCTCTCGATATTTTGCCAATTCACAAGATCTATGAGGATATGGAGGGGGTGTTTTTTGACAAAAGGGACGTCAAGGATACCGATACCGCGCACTTCGAGTTTGCCTTCAAGGGGTTTGGGGCAGGTAGCGATTAACGTTTTATCTTTTGCAATGACTTCTGTTTGATCATCGGCGATGAGGGTTGCCCCTTGATGTATCAGTCGTAAGGCTAAGTCCGATTTGCCGGAGCCGGGTTTGCCGCGCAATAAAAGTCCTTGCTTATTAATCACAAGACTTGTGCCGTGACAGTTCATTTTTTAACCGTAGAAAGCATAGGACCAAGGCGTTGCTTTCCAAAAATGTGGGTATGAAAGTGGGGAACCTCTTGTCCGGCGTTTTTTCCGCTATTGGATAACAAACGATAACCGTCATTTTCTTTAAGGTTAAGCACTTCAAGAACTTTATTAAGGGCTCGGTAATACCCGACGAGCTCGGCATCACTTGCCTTTTCATGGAAATCATCACCGGATATATAAGGGCCCGTTGGAATGATCAGGGCATGGAGAGCTGCCTGCGGATTAACGTCATAGAAAGCTAAGGCGTACTTGTCTTGATAAATTTTTTGACAAGGAATATCACCTTTTAGAATCTTTGCAAAAATATTATTAGGGTCATAAGCCATTCTTTGAAAATCCTTACTTTGAAATTAAAGAGAGAAAGTGCTATAAACACTCAATATAGTACACTTTTTCAGTTATAAGGGAATAGCATGCAAGCAATTACAGAAAAAAATTGGCGCGGTACGACCATTCTCTCTGTTCGATTGGGAGATAAGGTCGTGATTGCCGGTGACGGTCAAGTGACCTTGGGCAGTATTACGTTAAAATCAAATGCCAAAAAAGTGCGCCGTCTGGGTGACGGAAATGTAATTGTTGGTTTTGCAGGGGCGACTGCCGATGCTTTTGCTCTTTTCGAGCGCCTTGAAAGTAAGCTTGAGCAATATCCGAAACAATTGACCCGAGCCTGTGTCGAGTTGGCCAAAGACTGGCGAACCGATAAGTATTTGCGTCGCCTTGAAGCTATGATGGCTGTGGCCGATAAAAACGTCTCCTTGATTCTCACCGGAACAGGGGATGTGTTAGAGCCTGAAGACGGCTTGATCGGGATCGGATCAGGCGGAGCTTATGCCCTATCGGCTGCCCGAGCCCTTATTGATATTAAGGGAATGACGCCTGAAAAAATAGCAAAAAAGTCGATGGAAGTCGCCGCCGGCTTATGCATTTATACCAATTCAAATATTATTATTGAGAGTATTGACTAATGATACACGCATTAACACCCAGAGAGATCGTTGCCGAATTAGATCGTAATATCGTTGGTCAAAAAGACGCTAAGAAAGCCGTTGCTATTGCCCTTCGAAACCGTTGGCGTCGTCAACAGGTTGATAAAAGTTTGCGGGATGAGATTCTTCCTAAAAACATTTTGATGATTGGCCCGACAGGTGTCGGTAAAACAGAAATTGCAAGGCGTTTGGCAAAATTGGCCAATGCTCCTTTTGTTAAGGTTGAGGCGACAAAATTCACAGAAGTAGGCTATGTGGGGCGCGATGTTGAGCAGATTATCCGTGATCTTGTGGATATGGCAATTTTAAATGCCAAAGAAGCTCAACGCCATACCGTTAGAAAGGCGGCAGAACAGGCTGCGGAAGAACAGGTTATTGATGTGCTTGTGGGAGAGGGGGCCTCTGAGGAAACCCGTCAAAAATTTCGTAAAATGTTGCGGGAAGGCAGTCTTGACAGCCGAGAAATCGAGATAAAAGTGCCGGATCATTCTGCAGGGCAAATGCCGACAATGGATATTCCGGGGATGCCCGGAGCTCAAATGGGGATGTTAAACCTTGGTGATCTTTTGGGTAAAAGCTTCGGTAGTGTGCCTATGAAAGATCGTAAACTTGAGGTTTCCGAAGCTTTGAAAGTGTTGACACATGAAGAAGCCGAAAAACTCATTGACCAAGAAAAAACCCTTTCCGAAGCTCTTAAGTCCGTTGAGCAAAACGGCATTGTTTTCTTGGATGAAATCGATAAAATATGCGGGCGCTCAGAGCTCCGTGGCGGAGATGTGAGTCGGGAAGGGGTGCAGCGTGACTTGCTTCCCCTTATTGAAGGAACAACGGTTTCAACAAAACACGGCCCCATTAAGACGGATCATATTTTATTCATTGCGTCAGGGGCTTTTCATGTCTCAAAGCCCTCTGATCTTTTACCGGAACTGCAAGGGCGTTTGCCTATTCGTGTTGAAATGCAATCCTTGTCTAAGGAGGATTTTGCGCGCATTCTGGTTGAGCCGGAAGCCAGCCTTATCAAACAATATGAAGCTCTGATCGCAACAGAAAATGTGACTCTTAAGTTTACAAAGGACAGTATCACGGCTTTGGCGACCCTTGCTGCCGAGATCAATGAGAATGTCGAAAACATCGGCGCACGCCGTCTTCATACGGTTTTGGAGCGGCTTTTGGAAGATATTAGTTTTGAGGCGAGCGAAAAAGGTGGCGAAACCATTACGATTTCTGCTAAGGATGTGGACAAGCGAGTCGGTGAGCTGGCGAAACAGGTCGACGTTTCCAAATTCATTTTATAAAATTAGAGTAACAGTATATGAGTATCATGGTTGAGATCAAAAGCCCCGATGCGTGCGGTGTGCGCTTTGATCGATGGGTAAAAAAGGCCTATCCGCGCGTCTCCTTCGGCGAGCTTCAAAAGTGGCTTCGCACAGGGCAAGTGCGCGTGAATAAAAAACGTATTAAAACGAGTTATATCCTTCAAAAAGGAGATGCCGTTCGTTTTCCGCCCCAATTTGCCGAAGTTGAAAAGACCTTTTCAAAGGATTCAAAGCCTATAGGTAATCGTAAAACGCGGTCTCTTTTGCAACAAAACATTGTTTACGAAGATGCGTCTTGCGTTGTGATTAATAAACCTCAAGGCCTGTCTGTGCAGGGGGGAACAGGTTTGACGGATTATGTCGATTTATACCTGGATCATTTATTAGAAGGTCAGTTAGAGCCGTTACGCATTACCCATCGCTTGGACAAAGATACGGCAGGGCTTTTGATTTTGGCCAAGACCCAAGAAAGTGCCCGTTATTATACGGGCGCTTTTCAAAAACGTAAGATCAGAAAGGTCTATCATGCCGTTATTGTCGGTCGCCCTAAGCACCATGCAGGAGAAATTGACCTCCCCCTTGGAAAAATGCGCGGTATCGAACGAGAAAAAGTATCTTGTAAGGCTGAGACTGTCGAAGAGGCTTTAACGGAATATCGAGAAGTTGCTTACGATCGTGATCGCAATATTACTTTGGTTCAGCTGTTTCCCCATACGGGGCGTACCCATCAGTTGAGAGTTCATATGCTGGAAGGGCTGGGCTGCCCTATTTTAGGAGACGGCAAGTATGGCGGCAAAGAGGCTCATCCTTTGGATGAAGATACGACCATGCATCTTGCTGCAACGAGCCTTGAATTTGTTTCGGAAACGGGGGCTCCCGTGCGCTTGAACCTTCCCATACCGGATTTTTTTGTAAGCGTCGGGCGGTAAAAGTCCTGTAATAAATTGTCATAGTTACCGTACTTGCAAGTAGAGCGTAGCCTATGTAAAAGTATTTGTATTTAATAGATTAAGGTTCATATGATAAAGAGACCCTCTCAAACCTGTTTAATTATTTTGGCTGCCGGAAACGGTACCCGTATGGTTTCAAAGAAACCCAAGGTGATGCATAATATTGCAGGACTTCCGTTGCTTGGTCATGTTTTAAAGGCGACCCGAAAGTTGTCGTCTTCTCTTGCAAACAAGACCTCTATTGCCACAACCGTTGTCTTGGCGCCGGCCATGACGGATGTTGCCGAGTTTGTGACTTCTTTTGAAAAAAGTGCCCGCATTGCCTATCAAACAGAGCAGTTGGGAACGGCGCATGCGGTATCCTGTGCCTTGGAAGGCCTCTCTTTACAAGAAGAGGATACCGTTATTATTCTCTTTGGCGATACACCCCTTATAAAATCAAGTACCGTTGCAACCGTGATTGATTTCTTGTCAATGCCGTCCCGACAAGAAGCTGTGACAGGCGTTGTGGTGGTGGGAATGACCCCTCCGGACCCCAATGCCTACGGCCGCCTTGTGTGCGATCAGGCGGGTAAGCTTCTTAAAATTGTTGAGTTTAAGCATGCAACTGACGTTGAAAAAGAAATTACTTTTTGTAATTCCGGGGTTATGGCTTTTAAGGCTTCCTGTTTGAAAAAGGTATTGCCGGATATAAAGGCTCAAAAAGCCAACGGGGAACACTACTTAACCGATGCGATTGAAGCTGCCCGCGCCCATAAATTTGATATTCAAACTCTAAGTGTCCCTTTTGAGGAAGTTGAAGGTGTAAACACACAAAGGGATCTTGCCCAAGCAGAAGCTCGCTATCAAAACAGACGTCGTTTAGAATTTCTTGATCTTGGATGCGTTATGGTTGCGCCGGAAACCGTTTATTTTTCCCATGATACCGTTATTGAACCCAATGTCACCCTTGAACCCAATATTTTTTTTGGGCCTCAAGTTACCGTTAAAAGCGGTTCGCTCATTAAAGCTTTTTCTCACATTGAAGGCGCTTTAATTGAAGAAAAAGCGGTTATAGGCCCTTTTGCGCGGCTCCGCCCCGGCACCATAATCGGCCAAGAAGCTCGTATCGGAAACTTTGTGGAAGTTAAAAACGCAACCTTTGCCTCCGGCTCTAAAGCCAACCATTTAAGTTATGTGGGAGATGCAACCGTCGGTGCGAAAGCCAATATCGGGGCGGGAACCATTACGTGCAATTATGACGGGTATTTTAAACATAGGACGGAAATTGGCGAAGGCGCCTTTATCGGCTCTAACTCTTGTTTGGTTGCTCCTGTCAGCATTGGAAAAAATGCTATTATTGGTGCTGCCAGTACCATTACGGAGTCCGTTGAAGACGATGAGCTTGCCGTTGCGCGGGCGCCTCAAAAAGCCTTTGCCGATAAAGCAAAGAAAATTCATGAAACAAAATCGAAACTAAAAAAACAGAGAGTTGCTTAAATCATGTGTGGTATTGTTGGAATTTTAAGTCATGAGCCCGTTGCACAACGTCTTGTTGACGGTCTAAAACGCCTTGAATACAGAGGCTATGACTCTGCCGGTATTGCCGTCATTAACGATAACAAGATCCGGCGTTGCCGATCACAAGGAAAAATCGTTAATCTTGATGCGCGACTTGCCCAAGAGAAAATTGACGGTGTTATCGGTATTGCCCATACAAGGTGGGCGACCCACGGGATGCCGACGGAAGAAAATGCACACCCTCATATGACGGAAGAAGTCGCTATTGTTCATAACGGCATCATTGAAAATTATAAGGTTTTGCGTGATGATCTGATTGAAAAAGGTTTTTCCTTCTATTCCCAAACAGATTCCGAAGTCATTGCACAGTTGTTAACTTTTTTTGAAAAAGAATCAACGTCTCATTTGGAGGCCATCTTTAAAACCCTTGATAAACTTGAGGGCGCCTATGCTTTGGGTATTATGTTTAAAGCTGATCCGACGCGTCTTTACGGCATGCGCAAAGGCAGTCCTCTTGCCATTGGCCATGGAGAAAAGGGCGAGATGTTTTTGGGGTCTGATGCTCTGGCCTTGGCCGGCCTTGCAGAAAATCTTACCTATCTTGAGGACGGTGACTTAGCGGTTCTGACACGGGATAATATCGAAATTTTTGATAAGGATCATAAAAAAGCAATACGTCCTTCGCAAAGGTATACGGCAGGCTTTGAGGCAATTTCTAAAGCGCCCTATGATCACTTTATGCTTAAGGAAATTTATGAGCAACCGGACGTTGTTCGTCAAACTCTTAATACTTATCTTAGTGCTGATAAAAAGAGCCTTTCCTTCCCAAAGCTAACTTTTGATCCCGATAGCATATCAAAATTAACTATTGTGGCGTGCGGCACGTCTTATTACGCGGGGCTTGTGGCGAAGTACTGGATTGAACAAATTGCCCGCATTTCCGTAGACGTGGACATTGCCTCGGAATTTCGATACCGTCAACCTCCTATGCCGAAAGAAGGCGTTGCCCTTTTTATCTCACAATCCGGAGAAACAGCAGATACCATGGCCGCCCATGAATACGCCGTTTCCGAAAGGCAACAAACCCTCGGTATTATCAATGTGCCCAATAGTTCTCTGGCGCGGGCTGTTCATACACCGCTGATGACTTATGCGGGCCCCGAAATAGGTGTTGCGTCAACCAAAGCTTTTTCAACCCAATTGTGTGTTTTAGCAGCCTTTGCCCTTCATTTGGCTCATGAAAGAGGCCTTGTTTCCTCTGAAAAGCTGGAACAACACTGTCATGATTTGGCAAGCCTCCCCAACGCCCTTGAACAAGTTCTCGGCCTTGCAGCATCGTGCAAAGATATTGCCGAAGATCTCTCTAAAGCGCAGGATATTCTCTATATCGGTCGCGGTACAAGTTATGCCATAGCCCTTGAGGGTGCTTTAAAGCTTAAAGAAATTTCCTATATTCACGCAGAAGGTTGTGCTGCCGGTGAATTAAAACACGGCCCCATAGCCCTTGTGGATGAAAATGTGCCCGTTATTGTTGTAGCGCCTAGCGATGCTTTGTTTGAAAAATTAGCTTCTAATGTTCAAGAAGCTGCTGCACGAAAAGGACAAGTCGTTTTTATTTCTGATAAAAAAGGACAACAAGCCTACCATGGAGATGCTTTAGCACGTCTGACGGTACCGGATACAACTGTTTTTACAGCACCGTTTATTTATACGGTTCCGGTGCAGCTATTAGCCTATTATACCGCTGTGCATAAGGGAACCGATGTTGACCAGCCTCGTAACCTTGCAAAATCGGTTACTGTTGAATAAAAATACTTTTTATGATCCTAAAATTCAAAAACTTGAATTTTAAAGGTGTGTAGTCAACTATATTATTATCAATATCATAAAAATTTGTACATTGTGTGTACGCTCGGCTTTCGTTTTTTTATGATTTTGATAATGTTGAAAGACGAACCGTTTTTAAAAGTCTTGTTTAAACTCTCTCTTTCCCGCAGGAAGACTCTTTTAAAATAGAGATCGAAGATAAGGTTATACCTATCTGTTTGAGCGCCTCCCCTTGCCGTATTAAACTTATTTTACAATCCTTTTCGGATATCAACGCTCGGAGCCCCCCTTTTTTTTATTGTAATCGCTTATCTTTTTTCTATCATTGTCATGATTTAAATATAAAATTTTAGTTAAAATTAATTTAAATATAATACTATTATTTTTGACACATAAGCAACTAATCTATACATATACCGTAACGGTGTTTTTTGCCGTAACGGAGATATTTCATGCGTTTTTTAACTTTTTTCTATTTTTCTTTTTTGACCCTTTTTTCAGGGGGGTATTCGGTTGTTAATGCTTCTCTTTTTAACCAATTACCTTTGCCTAATTTTGATGTTTTTGCGCCTCGTAAAAGTGTTCAAGCTATTGTTGACGAGTGGGACGGAAGTCGTACATGGATGACGGAAGGTCGAGCTTTTCTGTTTGACACGGAGACAACCGGTGTAACAAGCGGTGACCGAATTGTCCAAATTTCTATTTATGAAATGATTAACGGAAAATTCACAGGTAATACTTTTAATTCTTATGTAAATCCTTGCCGTTCAATTTCTCAAAAGGCTTATGAAGCTCACGGATTAACAGCGGATGATTTGAAAAATGCGCCGAAGTTTGCTGATATTTTTGACTCTCTGCGTTCTTTTTGCGGCGAAAATTCTATACTTGTGGCTCATAATGCTCAGTTTGATATTAGGATGCTGGATCAAGAAATTGAGCGTCTTGACGGGATTGAACCCTGGACAGTTCATATTAAATGTACTCTTGGGATGGTCAGGCGAGATTACACACGCAAGTTAAAGCCGGCGCTTGATATTTTTTCACCGATTAAACGCAAAACCTTTAAACCTGTTTCTTATGCCGAACGTCAAAAACGTTTGCGCGAGAAAGTCGCTTTAAAAACTCAAAAGGAATGGAAGAAGGAAATAAGTACGGGGAAAAAACTTCAGGTTTTGTCGCAACCGAAGTCCCGTGCCGAACGCAAAGAAGCACGTGATACGCTTAAGCGCTCACGGGAAGATATGGAAAACCAAGAAAATATGTCTCCAAATAGCCCTGCCGTTGATTTCCATGCTCTTGATCCCAATACGGTAGCATCCGATACGATAGGATCTGATTCTAAACGAAAGAGAAAAACGGCGCGCCCGTCATTTGCTTTAAGTTCTGTTCTGGGTCGTCTGGATACAAGCCCAAAGCGAGCTATTAGCAAACACGGTTACGACTTACCCAAAATTTGCGAAGAACACGGTGTTCCGTCTACTCGATGGAATTATCATGATGCCCTTTGGGATACGGCCGGCCTAGTCGGTTTAATGGATTCTTTAAGTTCTTCCGATTCAAGTCAAAACTCTTCCTCTGAGATAGAGGACGGGGGGCAATTCTCTGCTTTTAATGAAGAAGATGACGGCTTCGATGCGCTTCTTTTTGATAATAAAGACAACGAACCTTTTATTATACACTCGCGCATTTAAATCGGGTCTATAAAGCTTGCAAAACGAGGGGGATTTTTTCGATGAGGTCTTCTGCAATAAGGCCTCGCCCGAATAACTGAGCCGCTTCTGAATGTATCCAAGCCGCCGCTGCTGCGCTAATGAGGGGTGAACACCCTTGGGCTGCTAACCCGGCGACGAGACCGGCTAAGACATCTCCTGTTCCTGCCGTGGCAAGGGTCGGCGGGGCATTTGTATTAATATAACAAGTGCCGTCGGGAGTAGCGATGACTGTGTCAGCGCCTTTTAATAAGAGGCAGGCTTGTGTTTCTTTGGAGGCTTTTAGAGCCGTTTCTATTTTGCTGCCGTACCGCTCAAAGATCCGTTGAAATTCTCCTGCATGGGGCAAAAGTATACAGGCATTGTGAAGCAAGTCTCTCAGGCGTTCTTTGTGGTCTTGAAAGCAAGACAAGGCGCCGGCATCGAGGACAATCTTTTTCTTGGTTTTTAAGGCAATTTCCACCAGTGTTCTTGTTTCGGCATCGGGCAGAAGGCCGGGCCCGATTAAAAGGCTATGAACCGTTTTTTGATTAATCGCCGCTGCAAAGTCTTCGTGTGTTGTATAGGGCTTAACTAACACGCCCAAGGTAGTCGTTTGATAGAGACTTTTTGCCTTGATAGGGCAAAGAAGGGTTGTTACGCCGGCTCCTATGCGCCGACTCGCTTCGGCAGCAAGGCGAGGAGCGCCTGTCATTTCTTCTCCTGCGATAACCGTCAAATGGCCTCGGGTATATTTATGATCCGTCGGTTTGGGAACGGGCAAGGCATCTCGCCAAAGAGCCGGTGTGTTTTCATAGGAAAAAGACCCCCCAAGGTTCGACAGATCGATAAAACCAATTTCAGCGATTTTAAGGTTACCGCAATAACTTTTTCCGGGTAAAAGAAGGTGTCCCCGTTTAAGGGAGTCAAAGGTCACGGTCAATTGAGCAGGGGCAGCGCTACCCATAATTTCACCGGAATCCGCATGAAGTCCGCTCGGTATATCCACCGCAATGCAGGGGGCGGTTGCCTTTGATATTTTTTGTACTGTTTCAAGATAAATGCCTGACAACGGACGTTCAAGACCTGTTCCAAAGAGAGCATCTACTATTAAAACAGAGGACTCAAAATCTCCTTGGTCAAGAGAAACAAGCGGCCCCGTCCATTTCTCTTTGTTGAGCTGCGCTTGCGATGAGAGTTTGGGCGCGGCGGTAAGGTCAAAGGCAACGGTGACGTCAAAGTCTGCTTCTTTTAGCTTGCGGGCAATTACATATCCGTCGCCGCCGTTATTCCCCGGGCCGCATAAAACGAGAACTTTCCCCTTTGCAAAGGCCTGTATGATTTCTGTTGCAACAGCGGTTCCTGCTTTTTCCATCAAGCTCTCAAAGGTCTCAAGTCCGTTTTGAACGGTGAGATTCTCTCGGTCTTTTGTTTGTGCAGCCGTCAGTACGGGGTTTTCTCGATCTATCATACTTTCAAGTTTATCAAAGAAAATTGGTTCGAGATACTTCATTGTGCTAGCCTAAAAAGCACGACATAATTGTAAGAGCTTTTTCACCGGGAGGATCGACAATGACCGCATCTCAAAAGATGTCTTATATCAAATGGTTTAACGATATACATATAGAAGATATCCCGCTGGTGGGCGGAAAGAATGCGTCCCTTGGGGAAATGTATTCGGCTCTTCAACCTAAGGGTGTTCGTATTCCTAACGGTTTTGCCGTTACAACAAAGGCCTTTGATGAATTTTTAGCTTCCGACGATCTTGCAAAAAACATAGCCGCGTTGCTTGGGGAGATTAAACCGGAAGATACGGTCTCTCTTCAAACCCAAGGAAAAAAGATTAGGGAATTAATTCAAGGAACGGCTTTGTCAGCAAGGCTTGAAACAGAAATTCTTGAAGCTTATGGCATCCTTGTTTTAGAAAATCAAAAGAGAAGTGATGTTGCGGTGAGAAGTAGCGCCACGGCAGAAGACCTTCCCGGTGCAAGTTTTGCCGGCCAACAAGAGACCTTTTTGAATGTCCAAGGGGATGAAGCTCTATTAGAGGCGTGTAAGAAATGTTTTGTCTCCCTTTACACCGACCGTGCCATATCCTATCGCCTTCATCAAGGTTTCCACGGGAAGCGTATTTCTTTGTCTTTGTGTGTACAAACTATGGTGCGCTCTGACCTTGCAACTTCCGGTGTGATGTTTTCGGTTGATACGGAAACAGGCTTTCAAGGGGCTGTTTTGATTAATGCTTCTTACGGATTGGGTGAAAATATTGTTCAAGGCAGTGTCAATCCGGATGAATATTATGTCTTTAAACCAACTCTTAAAACAGGTCATAAACCTATTTTGCAAAAGGTTTTGGGAAGCAAAGAGCATAGATTGGTTTATGAAGACAAGGGAAAAAAGGGTGTTTTAAATAAGCCGGTTTCAGAAAAAGACCGAGATTCATTTGCCTTAAGCGATGATGATATTTTACAATTGGCCAAATGGGCTGTTGAAATCGAAGCACATTACACCCAAAAGAATAAAAGCTTTACGCCTATGGATATTGAATGGGCAAAGGACGGTCGAACCGATGAGCTTTTTATTGTGCAAGCCCGCCCTGAAACCGTTCAATCTCAAAAAGATTTCAAGAGTCTCGAGAAATTTAAGTTTGACGAACCAACGCCTCAACCCCTTTTAACAGGGCGTTCCGTTGGGAATCAGATTGCTCGGGGAAAGGTGCGCCTTATCCGAAGTACGGCCGATCTTTCTCAATTTAAAGAAGGCGATATTTTAGTCACTGAAAAAACAGACCCGGATTGGGAACCCGTTATGAAAAAAGCTTCTGCTATTGTGACCGATAGGGGAGGTCGGACATGCCATGCCGCTATTGTCAGTCGCGAGTTAGGTTTGCCGGCTGTGGTGGGGACAAAAAACGCGAGCAAAATCCTTAAAACAGGTCAAGAGGTTACGGTGAGTTGCGCTCAAGGGGAGGAAGGGCTTGTTTTTCAAGGAAATCTTTCGTTTCAAAAAGAGCGTATAGAGTTAGGCTCTATACCGCAAACCAAAACAAAGCTGATGTTGAATTTGTCGAAACCCTCTGAAGCTTTTCGATTATCTTTTTACCCCAATGACGGAGTTGGTCTTGCAAGGTTAGAGTTTATTATTAACAATCTTATCAAAATTCACCCCCTTGCTCTTTTGCACTTTAAGGATATTAAAGACGCTGAAACACGAAAGAAAATCAACAACATCACTAAAGGCTATGATGATAAACCCCTTTATTTTGTGGATAAACTGGCTGAAGGCATTGCCATGATTGCCGCGGCTTTTTACCCAAAAGACGTGATTGTGCGTCTGAGTGATTTTAAAAGCGATGAATATGCTAATCTTGTTGGAGGAGCTCCTTTTGAGCCTAAAGAGGGATAACCCCATGATTGGATTTCGAGGGGCTTCACGGTATTATGATGTGCGCTATCGGGATGCTTTTGCCCTTGAATGTCGCGCTTTCAAAAAAGCCCGTGAAGAAATGGGACTTACAAATATCAAAGTGATGATTCCTTTTTGCAGAACCCTTGAGGAAGCTCATCTTGTTTTTCAAGAAATGGAAAAAAACGGTTTGAAACGTCATCAGGCCGGTCTCGAAGTTTATATGATGTGTGAAATCCCGAGTAATGTGATCTTAGCCGATGAGTTTGCAGAGCTTTTTGACGGATTTTCCATAGGGTCAAATGATTTAACGCAATTGACCTTGGGGACTGACCGAAATTCTGCCCTTTTATCCGACCTTTTTGATGAAAGAAATAAAGCGGTTAAGCGATCCATAGCTTCTGTTATTAAAACCGTTAAAGCTAAAGGAAGAAAGATCGGCATTTGTGGACAAGGCCCTAGTGATTATCCGGATTTTGCGCAATTTCTTGTAGAAAATCATATTGATAGCTTGTCTTTGACGCCGGATAGCATTTTAAAAACAGCCTTTTTTGTGAAGGAGGCGGAAGAAAAAATATCGTCTTTTTAGGGGGGGCTGAAAAAGGATCGTTCTTGTTTTTCAACAGCATTATTTTTTACAAGTCCGTGATTTTTTATTTAATTTGGAGGTTCCGCGTTATTACAGGGAAATATTAACGATAGATTTTACTGATTTTTATAGATAGAATTAAAGACGTGACTGATTATTTTAAAGTAACAAATGCCAAGGTTTTGTGGCCAAACAGGGAGGATATGAATATGTTGAATTTTTCAAAAATGAGTTGCATTGTGCTGTTCGGAGGGCTTTTGCTGCAAGCGAATCCGGCTGTGTCATCAAGCAAACCTACCGAGTCAGAGTACGAATTCCCGGAGGCTCAGCAGGCATGTAGAGGGATTTTTATCCTGAATGACGGACATACAGACCCAAAGGATCTTGCTCGTAGACTTTTTCAGATATTGTTGAAGGCACCTTCATTAGGATCAAGTAGCTACAAAGCCGACTGGGGGGATGTAAAATTATCTATAGATCAGGCAACAAAAAATTCTTTATCACAAATGGCGGGCAGGTATGAGGAACTGACGGGGTATCGTTTAAGCGGCTCTCAGCCTTCTCAATATGGAAGGATGAGTTCCGGAGGGCGTTCGCGTAAACTGACGTGCCAAGTTGTGCTGGAAATGAAGAATGTACCGCAATTCCAAAGAGTAGCTATAACCACATGGCTCCGTGGAACGAAAGTAAAAAAGTGAGTAGTACCTGAAATTGTTAATGGAAAGGCAGCCTCTTTGCCGAAAGAGAAAAGAGGTTATCCTGAACGTTTTGAGGGTTTATTTATTGAGTGATGCTGAAGTCTATCGTCTAATCCCCTAGCTCTGCCGACGGTAAAGCTTTAAAAACCTTATATCGCTCTTTGTAAAGAGGCGAGACATGTTGCACAAGCGTTCGCCTGTAAAAGTGTAGAGTCAATCATGATATATTCCATGTCGGCAGCCTTGGCAAAATAAGAGAGCATTTTATACAAAACACCTTTCCCCGCCCTTATCCCCCACCAAAAAATATATAAAATTAAAAAAAATATCGATGACCTTTGTTTTTTTTCTGCTAGTATGGCTTTATTCAATAGGGAGAATATGAAAAATGACTAAAGCAGATTTAATTTCAGCAATTGCCAACGAAACCGGTTTTTCAAAAAAAGATTCGGAAACAGCTCTCGGAAGTATTTTAGGAGCCATCACGAATTCTTTGCAAAAAGGGAATGAAGTTCGGCTTGTTGGTTTCGGTACCTTTAAAGTTTCAGACCGTGCAGCACGTACGGGTCGCAATCCCAGGACCGGCGAATCTATCCAAATTAAAGCCTCTAAAGTTCCTACTTTTAAAGCAGGTAAAGAGCTTAAAGACGCTGTTAATTAGACTTTTTCTAAAATAGACAGGGGGTCTCCTCGCGGAAACTTACCGTTAAAGCTAGAACTAAGTTTTTTATTAAAAGGGTACCTTAGGGTGCCCTTTTTCTATCGGCGTCGCCCCTTAAAGAAAATAAAAGAAGGGAATAGAGCTGCGTGAACTGCAAATCATACGATCAGGACATTAGAAACTTTTACCCGAGGCAAGACACCTTTGAATCAACGGGTGTAATACGGAAAAGAAGCGATAGGGTATAAACTGTTTGTGCTTTAAATTGACGTTCCGAGAATATCAAAGCTGTTGTGAAAAATACTTAAAACTCTTTCAAAAGAGTATATACTAAGGAAAAATATACACCGTTTAGACAATTTGAGAGTAAATTTATGTGGACCACAAATAAAATTCGCCAAAGTTTTTTAGATTTTTTTAAAAGTAAGGGGCATGAAGTCGTTAGGTCGGCACCTTTGGTACCGCAAAATGATCCCACATTGATGTTTGTGAATGCGGGCATGGTTCCTTTTAAGAATGTTTTCACAGGCCTGGAAACCCGCCCCTACAAAAGCGCGACAAGTTCTCAAAAATGTGTGCGGGCCGGCGGCAAACATAATGATCTTGAAAATGTCGGTTATACGGCAAGGCATCACACTTTTTTTGAAATGCTGGGGAATTTTTCTTTTGGGGGTTACTTTAAAGAGCACGCCATAACCTATGCGTGGGAATTTTTAACAGACGTTTTGGGGATCGATAAAAATCGCCTTGTGGTAACCGTTTATCATACAGACGACGAGGCTGCCGAATTATGGAAAAAGATTGCCGGCTTGAACAATGATCGAATTATTCGTATTTCAACCAATGATAATTTTTGGTCTATGGGCGATACGGGACCCTGTGGTCCCTGTTCAGAAATTTTTTATGACCACGGCAGTCATATTCAAGGCGGTTTGCCGGGAACCCCCGAAGAAGACGGAGATCGCTTTGTTGAAATTTGGAACCTCGTCTTCATGCAATACAACCAATTGGATGACGGAACCCAAGTTGACTTGCCAAATCCTTCCATTGATACGGGAGCCGGCCTTGAGCGCCTTGCAGCGGTTTTACAAAACACCCATGACAACTATGAAATCGACCTTTTTAAGCACCTTATCCAAACCTCCATTGAGCTCACAGGGCGCTTTGAGGCAAAATATTTAACCTCCCATCGCATTATTGCAGACCACTTGCGCTCCGGCAGTTTTCTTATTGCCGACGGCGTTTTACCGTCCAATGAAGGCAGGGGATACGTGTTGCGTCGTATCATGCGCCGTGCCATGCGCCATGCTTATTTATTAGGGGCAAAAGAGCCTTTAATATATCGTTTGGCTCCGACCCTTATTACCGAAATGGGAGAAGCGTATCCCGAATTAGCCCGCGCTCAAGCCCTTATCACGGAAACTTTGAAGTTAGAAGAGGAGCGTTTTCGTCGAACCTTAGGGCGCGGTCTGAAACTTTTGGAGGAAGAACAGGAAAAACTTTCCCATTCAAAGGTCTTGCCCGGGGATATCGCTTTTAAACTTTATGATACTTATGGTTTTCCCTTGGATTTAACCCAAGATATTTTGCGTTCCCACAATCAATCGGTAGATATACCGGGATTTAATGCAGCCATGGAAGAGCAAAAGGCCGAAGCGCGTCAATCTTGGAGTGGCTCCGGCGAAGAAAAAGAGGAAGCTATTTGGTTTGAGCTTGCCCAAAAATTGCCCCCCACAGAGTTTTTGGGATATTCCCATACAACGGCACAAGGACAGGTATTGGCTCTTGTGCAGCAAGGAAAAAGTATTGAAAAGGCAACCCGAGGCGATGTGTTTGTGATCATGAACCAAACACCCTTTTATGCAGAGTCGGGCGGACAAGTAGGTGACCAAGGCCGACTTACGGCAGCCGGTTTTATGGGACTTGTTACAGATTGTACCAAGAAAGCAGGTAAGCTTTTTGTTCATCGTGTTGCTCTTGAAGACGGCTCCCTTTCCGTTGGAGACGTTCTCGAATTATTGGTTGACGAGAAAAAACGGAACCTCACAAAAGCCAACCACTCAGCCACCCACTTGCTCCATGCAACTCTGCGACATTACTTGGGAGACCAAGTCGTCCAAAAGGGCTCTCTGGTAGGTCCGAATCGTTTGCGGTTTGACTTTAGTTTTAACAGTCCTCTTAGTTCTTTACAACTTCAAGCCGTGGAGGATCAGGTTAATGACTTAATCAGAGCCAATTCCTCCGTTCAAACAAAAATTATGATTCCCGATGATGCTCTTAAGGTAGGTGCTATGGCTTTATTTGGTGAGAAATACGGAGAGGAGGTTCGCGTTCTTTCAATGGGAAAAAGTGCCGATACGGATCACACCTCTTATTCGGTTGAATTTTGTGGGGGAACCCATGTAAAGCGCACCGGTGACATCGGCTATTTTAAAATTACATCCGAGTCGGGCGTTGCAGCCGGCGTACGTCGTATTGAGGCTCAAACGGGCCCGGGAGCCGAAGCTTATGCAAGAGGCCTTGAAAATATTTCAAATACCCTTTCGGCTCGTTTAAAAACGAAACCTTCTTTGTTGACAGAACGCCTTGAGGCTCTGATCGAGGAAAAAAGAAATCTCGAACGTGATCTGAAAAAGCTAAAAGAGAAGCTAACCTTTGGAGGCACTGATGATGTTAATCAAGAAACAACAAAAGATATCAAAATAATCGGCGCTTTTTCCTATCTTGCAAAAACCTTAGAAGATTCAAACCCTCAAGATCTAAAACCGGCAGCAGATGCTTTTAAGAAACAAATTAAATCAGGTGTTATTGTTTTGGGGAGTAATGCTCAAGGGAAAGCATCCTTGGTTGTGGCTGTGACAGAAGATTTAACAGACAAAATTAGTGCCGTTGACTTAGTTCGGATCGGTTCCAAAGCTCTTGGCGGAACGGGCGGCGGCGGTCGCCCTGATATGGCTCAAGCAGGGGGGCCGGACGTTGAGGCTTTGGCAAATGCCTATGGAGAAATTGAAAAAGCCCTTACCGTGTAACCAAGATGCTTTCTTGTCTTGTAAAAATGGTTCTTTAGAAGACCTTTGATTAAACAAAATCTTGTTTTTTTTCTCAAAAAGAATTTAAAATAAGATTTTTATAACGGCAATCCTTTTTATTCGTAAGGCTCGTCGTTCTTAAAAACACATTGACTTTCAGGCAATATTTTGTTAAACTTATTCACATAGTCCTGTCAATTTATTAAAAATACTAAGAGGAAAAAAGAATGTCTTCCGACACAACGACAACTACTCAACCGGCGTTTTCAAAAATCCGCCAAGCACTCTTTCCCATTTATACGGATGAATTAAAGAAATTCCTTCCCATCGCTTTTATTATGTTGTGCATTTTATTCAACTATACGGTATTAAGGAATACTAAAGATGCTTTGATCGGCACGGCTGCAGGAGCCGGAATCGAAGCTATTCCTTACTTGAAAAGTATTTTTGTAATGAGCTCTGCCATTGCCTTTGTGGTACTTTACACTAAGCTTAGCAATATGTTTTCAGCGGAAAAACTATTTTACCTTTTGACGTCTTCTTTCCTTATTTTCTTTGGGGCCTTTGCTCTTGTTATTTACCCTAACATTGCTTCGCTTCACCCTGATTTGGATGTTGTGAAAGGGCTTCAAGCAGAATTCCCTCGCATTAAATTTCTCTTTTCCGTTTGGGGAGTATGGACTTATTCACTATTTTACGTAATGTCGGAGCTTTGGGGGAGCGTAATGATTTCTTTGCTTTTCTGGCAATTTGCCAACGAAGTCGTCCGATCTAATGAAGCTAAACGTTTTTACCCTATCTTTGTGTTAATCGGCAACATTGCTTTGATTCTTTCAGGGGAGGCCGTTGAGCGTCTTTCAGCTATTCGTGAGAGTCTGCCTGCGGGAGTAGATGCTTGGGGTGTGTCTTTGAACTACCTGATGACGCTTGTCGTTATTATGGGTATTGCCGGTATGCTCGTTTATCGTTGGTTGAACAAAAATGTTTTAACAGATCCTAAGTATTATGATGCTGCCGAACCTAAAAAAGAAAAGAAGAAAAAACCAAAAATGGGTGTTTTGGAGAGCTTTAAATATATTTTCTCAAACCCTTATATCGGCCTTATTGCCCTTCTCGTCTTAAGCTACGGTATGTCTATTAACCTTGTTGAACTGATTTGGAAAAAACAGATTGCAATTCAATTCGCCGGAGATGCCAACGGTTATAATGCATTTATGGGAAGTTTCTCTAAATGGACCGGTATCGGTACGATTGCAATTATCTTCATGACAAAAGGTGTTGTGAACCGTTTTGGTTGGTTTGCCGGTGCCATTGTGACACCTCTTGTTTTGGCTGTAACCGGTGCTTTGTTCTTTACCTTAATTCTTTATGGGGACGTTCTTAAGCCTCAAATAGCTGCTTTGGCCGTTTCTGCAACTTATATGGCGGTTATTGTGGGAATGATCCAAAACATCGCTACAAAGGGTTCTAAATATGCCCTTTTTGATCCGACAAAGGAAATGGCTTACATTCCCCTTGATCAAGAATTAAAAACAAAAGGTAAGGCCGTTGTTGATGTTATTGGCGGCCGTCTCGGTAAGGCTGCCGGCGGTTGGACAATTCTTGGATTGTTTACAGTCTTCTCAGCCACTGATGCGATGGATATTGCGCCTTATCTCGGGTTCTTTATCGGCGCTGTTGTTGTGCTATGGATTGCCGGGGTAATCGCCTTATCCCGTCGTTATAATGCCCTTGTAGAGCGTCGCGAGACACTTGCAAACTAATTCTATTGCTTAGAATCTCAAAAAACGCCGTTCTTAACAGATCGGCGTTTTTTTATGGAGAAGAAACTATGATATAGTGACCCTATGACATCCTTATTAACGCACTATTTAAGTCTCTGCAAAGAACAGCACATCCAAGAGGATGAGGCTCAAATACAAGCACTTAAAAAACTGGATATTCTCTCACAAGACCTTCTTGCTTCTATTGCTTCTCCCTCTTTTCCTTTTTCACTATGGACGAAAAAAAATCTTCCCCGAGGCCTCTATATTTACGGAGGCGTAGGACGCGGTAAAAGTATGCTTATGGATTTATTCTATGAGCATTTAAAAAAAGTTCAAAAACAGCGTTACCACTTCCATGAGTTCATAATGATGATTCATACGGAACTTAAACATATAATGGATGCAAACGGGGGAAATACAGAACATCCCCTTAAGCAAATAGCAGAAAAAATCGCTTCACAGACCCGAGTGATTTGCTTTGATGAGTTTCATATAAAAGACATTACCGATGCGATGCTCTTAAGCCGCCTTATGGGATTTTTATGGAAAAAAGGCATTGTGCTGGTTGCAACATCAAACTTTTCCCCTGACGAGCTGTATAAAGACGGATATCAACGTAACCTTATCGTTCCTTTTTTTAAAGAGATTTCAGAAAAATTAGACGTTTATAATTTAAACGGTACGCAGGATTATCGTCGACTTTTTAAAGCTGAAAAAGAACGTTATTTCCTGACCTCCGATCCGGAATGTAATAAGCGTCTTCAAGCCATATTTGATCATTTACGACAAGGTTCTCCTATAGTTTCAAAAAATCTGACCCTCAAAAAGCGTCACTGGGTAATTTCAAAATACGCCGGGGGGGTTGCGTGGTTTCAATTTGACGAGATTTGCGGTCAGCCTTTAGGCGCAAGCGATTACCTTGAATTAACGCGCCATGTACATACGGTCTTGGTGTCCGATATTCCGAAACTGGCAGAAGAAAGCCTTGATCGAGTCAAGCGCCTCATTACCCTTATTGATGTGCTCTATGACCGCGGGATAAACTTTGCTGCATCGGGAGTAAACCCGTTGTCCGAGCTTTATACAGGCGAAAAAGAAAAGCAGCTTTTTGAACGGACATCCTCACGCTTAATTTCCATGACAAGGTCTTTCCAATAAGGTATATATTCGGAACAAGTTGCCCTGCAATATCGCAACTTAGAGTAAATTCAGTAAATTAAGGAAAAATCTTATGATTATTGGTGTTCCAAAGGAAATTAAAACCCACGAATATCGTGTGGGTCTTGTCCCCGGCAGCGTTAAAGAACTTGTACGATCAGGGCACAGCGTACTTGTTGAAACGGATGCGGGAACCGGTATCGGTTTTACCGATGACATTTATAAAGAAGCCGGTGCCGCAATTATTTCTACACCCAAAGAAATTTTTGAAAAAGCCGATATGATTGTAAAGGTTAAAGAACCCCAACTTCATGAATGCGAAATGTTACGTGAAGGGCAGATTTTATTTACGTACTTACACCTTGCCGCAGACAAAGCTCAAACAGAAGCCCTTATCAAATCCAAGTCTATTGCTATTGCTTATGAAACCGTCACCGACAATCGCGGTCACCTTCCCCTCTTAACACCCATGAGCGAAGTTGCAGGACGTATGTCCGTTCAAGTCGGCGCAACATGCCTTCAGAAATATTCAGGAGGATCCGGCGTGTTACTTGGCGGAGTACCGGGGGTTGAACCGGGGCACGTTGTTATCATCGGAGGCGGTGTTGTCGGAATGGCAGCCGCTCGTATGGCCATGGGTCTTGAAGCACGGGTAACCGTCATTGATCGCTCAAATCAACGTTTACATGAATTGGATTGCATGTATGGGTCAAGGTTAAATAAGATTTATTCAACCTATGATAATATTGAACATTATGTAGCCGATGCTGATCTTGTGATCGGTGCTGTCCTTGTTCCCGGTGCTGCCGCACCAAAGCTTGTGAACCGTTCAATGATTCAAAATATGCGTCCGGGCTCTGCCTTGGTCGATGTTGCCATTGATCAAGGGGGATGTTTTGAAACGTCAAAACCCACAAGCCATGCAAATCCAACATACGAAGTTGACGGTATTGTCCATTATTGTGTGACAAATATGCCGGGAGCCGTTGCAAAAACTGCTGCTGTTGCCCTTAATAATGCAACGCTTCCCTATGTAATGGCCTTGGCTAAAAAGCACAAACAAGCTTTGCGGGATGATATAAACCTAATGAGAGGGTTAAATGTTTATCGCGGTAAGATCACTTATAAGGCAGTAGCTGATGACTTGGGGTATGAGTTTGCGGACGCAACGCAGGCCGTCGGTTTATAGAAAGCGGCGAGTTCTCTAAAACTTTTATAGAATAACCTTGTATAATTTTAAGGCTTAAACGGTAACTCGGATAAATTCCGGGCAATACCTTTTAAGCCTTCTTTATATGTCGGATATTTTAGCCGAATACCGAGAAAAGACTTAATTTTTTCATTTGAAACGCTCTTATGGTCGTCATAAAACTCTTTTGCCCTTTGCGATAAATCGGCTTCCTTAAAGGAAACAAGGGGCGGGTAAGGGTATCCTAAAAGGTCGCAAGCATATTCTATAACGTCTCGAGGTTCGGCCGGCAAATCATCTGCAACATTAAAGATTTCACCCGCCGTCGGTTTATCCATGGACGCCGTTAAAACTTGGCAAATGTCTTCTACATGGCAACGGGAAAATTTATGGCCGGGTTTATAGATTCTTGGGGAAAGAGGAACAGAATTCAAACGGGAGAAAACGCTACGTCCCTCTCCGTAAATTCCGGACAACCTAAAAATATGCACGGGAAGTCGCGATGCTAACCAAGCCTCTTCAGCTTTTAATCTCTCTAAACTTCGTTTGTTTGTGGGTAAACAGGGACTTGTTTCATCCACAACACGTCCTTGATGATCACCGTAAACCGAGGTTGAGGAAAGATATCCCGCCCATTGAAGAGAATCCAAGCCTTCCAATAACCGCCCGTAACGCATCAATGTTACATCGCCTTCTTCCGTAGGAGGAATAGAAATAAGAATATGCGTTACATTTTCCAAGGCCTTTTGAACCTTAGGTACATCTTCAAAACAGATCGTGTCCCGGTCACCCAAACGACTTGTTCCCTCAAGAAATGAAAAATGCCTTTTCAGGTGTTTTGCGGTATAACCGATGCCGAAACAAAATACTTTATGCTTTTTTTGTAATGAATTACCGGGCATTTAGCTGATAGGATTGAATGAGATGATTAAGAGCGTCTAATTTTTTAGAAGAAACAATACCTTGAGAGCGCCATACGATTTTACCGTCTTGTTGAATCAGTAAGGAATAAATAGAATTAACCTCCATCTTTAAGGAATCAAAGAGCTTTTGACGATCCATATAAACGGTAACCGTACGTTTAAGCTGTTCGGGGTCAGGAATTCCCATTTTCATGCCGTTATTAATAAAAAGCCTCTTAAGCATACCGACTTCATAAATAATAGGTAATTCAAAAAAGTCTACGCCCCCTTTATTGATCTGCCCTTTTTCGTAGGCTTCAATCCATGTGTTAATTAGTTTTTGGTGCTCTCGCTTAAAGCCGATAACCAAAAGCGTCAACGGGCCTTTTAAATCCTTGGGAAAAGAGAGTTTTTCTCCCAAAAGATTTTCTCCCTCTAAAAGAGGCATGTAATTCGGTTCGGGTTTTTGCCAAGATATAATATTTCCGGGCCCGATAAAATAAACCTTAGTCACAAAGAGAGACCCAAGAATAATGATAATAAGGGCGATCTTAAGAAATGTTTTCATAATGCCTCTCTTATTCCAGTCACAAAAAGCTACTTATCCGTTTTCTTAGTCGGTGTTTTTTTTGTTTTAGGGGCTTCGGATTTTTTGGGCTCTTTTTTATCATTTTTAGCCGACGGTTTCTTTTTTGAAGGCTTAGTTGATTTTACGGCCGGCTCTTCAGTCGTCTTTACACCTGCCATTGGCGTTGAAGAGCGCGGTTTAATCGTAGAATCTTTCTTAGGCTCACTACGGTCGATTTTTTTGCCGTTAATAATCAGTGTGATTTCATCTCCGCTTAAGGTTTCATATTCCAAAAGATTTTCGGCTATGGCACATAAAAGCTTGTTATTATTCTTGAGGGTTTTTGTGGCATAGGCATAAGCCTCATCAACTAACTTACGAACTTCATTATCAATATCGTGTGCCGTTTGATTCGACATATGAGAGTTCCCTCCCATGGAATGGCCAAGGTAAGATTGAGAATCATCAGCATAAGACAACGGCCCCATTTTATCGCTAAGTCCCCAACTCACAACCATTTGACGTGCCATTTTTGTGGCAAAGGATATATCGGAAGACGCCCCCGTTGTGACTTGATCACGTCCGAAAATAAGTTCTTCTGCAACACGTCCGCCCATGGCAACAGCAAGGTCGGCGTGCAGTTGTCGGCGTGTCATGGAAATACGATCCCGTTCGGGAAGGCGCATCACCATACCAAGGGCTCGGCCTCGCGGGATAATGGTTGCTTTGTGAATAGGGTCGGAACCTTCCGTTAAGACACCGACCAAAGCATGCCCGGCTTCATGATAAGCCGTCACTTTTTTCTCATCCAAACTCATGGCCATCGAACGGCGTTCGGCACCCATCATGATTTTGTCTTTTGCATATTCAAAATCACTCATAGTCACAACGCGTTTGTCTTGACGAGCCGCATAAAGCGCAGCTTCATTCACAAGGTTTTTAAGGTCGGCTCCGGAGAAACCGGGGGTGCCTCGCGCAAGAACCAGTTCGTTTACATCACCTGCCAAAGGTACTTTTGCCATGTGAACTTTCAAAATTGCTTCACGACCGTTAATATCCGGCAAGGGCACTTCTACTTGTCGGTCAAAACGACCGGGGCGCAAAAGTGCAGGATCCAACACATCGGGGCGGTTCGTTGCAGACACAAGAATGACACCTTCATTGGTTTCAAAACCGTCCATTTCTACAAGTAATTGGTTTAATGTTTGCTCGCGCTCATCATTCCCGCCACCCATACCGGCACCGCGATGGCGTCCGACAGCATCAATTTCGTCAATAAAGATAATGCAAGGGGCGTTCTTTTTACCTTGTTCAAATAAGTCTCGTACACGGCTAGCACCGACACCCACAAACATTTCAACAAAGTCGGAACCTGAAATAGAGAAGAAAGGCACACCGGCCTCACCGGCAATGGCTCTCGCCAAGAGCGTTTTACCCGTACCGGGGCTTCCCACAAGCAAAACACCTTTGGGGATTTGTCCACCTAATTTTTGGAATTTCCGAGGATCTTTCAAATAATCAACAACCTCTTCCACTTCTTGCTTTGCTTCATCAATACCGGCTACATCAGCAAAAGTGATTTTCCCTTGTTGTTCCGTTAAAAGCTTGGCTTTTGACTTTCCAAAGCCCATGGTTTTATTGCTGCCCGATTGCATTTGACGCAAGAAAAAGATCCAGACACCGATTAAAAGCAACATAGGAAACCAACTAAGCAACATAGAAAAGAAAGAAAAGCCTTCTTCATCCGAAGCCGCCCGAACATTGACATTACTTTTTAAAAGACGTTCCACAAGGGCAGGGTCATTAGGGACATCCACATTAAAACTCTGGCCCGAATTAAATTTTCCAACCACACGATTCCCTTTGATAACAGCCTCGGAAACTTGATTACTCTCAACGGACTTCACAAATTCAGAATAAGCTAAGGGTTTTCCTTCTATACGATCAGAACCTGTTTGAAACATATTATAAAGGGCAAGTATAAAAAGGCCGATGATGACCCACAAGATGAGGTTACGGTTATTACTATTCACTGGTCCAAAATCCTTTTAACTATCATTAAGGGTATTATTAAGGATTATGAGAAAAAAGGAAAGCTTAGAAAGGGCGTTTTGATTTAAAAACAAACATTTTGTTTTCATAAAAACAATCCTTAGAGGGTTCTTTCCCAATGACCTTAAAGGTCGGATGAATTTTTTCCCCGCTTTCAACCCACAAAGAAGGCAAAGACCAGAGAACAGCACGCGGTACATCAAGGTTTTTAAGAGCCGGGTTAATATCCAGCAATTGCAACCACCCTTTTTCTCCGATACATTTTATAATCCCTTTCAGGTTTTGAGAGGGGGTAACAAGAAAACGGCTATCCCACATAAAAGGCCGACCCGATAATTCTGTTTCTTCTGTGATAGCGCGGTATTCTCGAACCATCAGAAGCTCTTTCTTTCTTTTTGAAATCTTCAGTCCTTGAGCGGTGACAGCTGAAAAATCAGATGTTTTTATTTTATCTAAAAGCCCCTTAAGGCTGCGGGATGTTAAAGGATAACGCCCCACGCCATAGGCCTGCAAAAGATATGACACTAAACTTCCTTGAAAAGTTTCAGGCAATTGGGCAAAAGCCTCCTGATCAAGGCGTACATATCCGAAATCAGAAAGTCGGGCATGTGCTTCAAGGTAACGCACAATCCAGCCCTCATAGGCCTCTCTAACCCCTTGATAAAGCTCAAGGGACGGTGTGAGATTTCCCAGAACTTGCCGCCAAAACACCCGTTCAAAGGCCCTATTTTGATTGCCGGAATCTTCTACCCATTCTATTTGAAGCTGTTTTAAAGTTTTTTTCAGCCTATCTTTGGGAATTTCTAAAAAAGGTCGTACAAGGGTAAGGGTTCGGTGTTTTGAAAGAGGGCGCATACAAGCAAGGCCTAATAAACCGCTGTTTTGCCGAAGGCGCATACAGTAGGTCTCACTTTGATCCCCTTGATGATGACCTAAAAATAAAAATTCATACCCCTGTTCAAGGCACCATGTCTTCAAAAGATCATAGCGCTTATCACGGGCTTTTGCTTGAATAGCCGTTAACGGTTTCTCACCTTGCCAAGTTAAGATATGGTGTTCGATCCCGTGATTTTTCAGCAATTTCTGCACATTTTTTGCTTCTTGAGCAGATTGAGGGCGCAGACCGTGATCAACGGTTAAGGCAACAAGTTCTCCCCTTTGTTTTTGTATCTGTTCCTTTAACAAAAAAGTCAGAGCCAAACTATCTGCCCCCCCCGAAACGGCCACAGCAATTTTCAGATTTTGAGGAGAGGCAGAATGACAAAAACCTGCTTTATAAAGCAGGCTTTCAAACTCTTGCGCCGTAACCGCTTTTACTGACATTTAAGCTCTTTAGACAGTTCTGCCGTATACCAATCTAAGGTCTTCTGGCGCTTTTTATAATCTTTGTTAATTTGACGAAGGGTAATGCACGCATCACCGCGCTTATTAATCATCTTAAGGGAATAAGCCAGTTTAGCCAAAATTTCAGGCAATCGATCCTCCTCGCCATGGAATTTATCTGGAGAAAAATCTTTTTGTTTTTGACTTTTCTTGAGCTCTCCGTAGGCCTGCCCGAAAGCAAGGGTAGCCCCTGAATAATTGTTTGATTTTAGCATAAATTCCCCAAGCCAAAAGCGCGCTAAAATAGCTTCGGGGGTTGCTTGATATTTTTCAACAACCTCCTCAAAAGCTTTTTGAGCCAAATCTAGGCGCTGTTGTGTTAAATAATGGCGACCGTTTTCATAAAGCTCGTATTCGGGAGATAAAATCCGCTCCGGAACCGCGGCTACGTTTTGTTCTTCACTTTTTTCAGTGCTAGGAGAGTCAACAAGCGGAGCAAGGGGAAGTTCTTGAACCGTATCGGCAGGCAATGAGCCTTTGGCTCCGATAGGGAAACCCAAAAAAAATAAAAAGAGGACAAAAAAATAGCGCATAGGCATATCCTAAAAAATTACAAATTATATTACGATGAGTATACGCCTTACATGTCAATGTGTAAATTATTCAATGTGATCTTGCAGTATTACCGTTGGAAAAGAAAAAGATTATAAGCCATAAAAGAGTATGGGCGATCCAAAACGGTTTCCGTTAGAAAAGCGCGATCGATAACGATGTTTGTCTTATCGTTTAGAAGCACCTAACGGCATTTGGGATTTTTTGGAGCTGCCTTATTTATCAAACCATAGGCTCGGGGTGTTCGGTTACATACCTCGAGTCTTTTCGGGAGGGGACTCTTGTAAAAACTACCGCTCTAAGCTTTTTCCTTAAGCGTTTTCACAAGAATTTCGGAAATCTTATCCACAATGCGAGGATCTGCCAAGGTAGAGACATCCCCAATTTCAGAAATTTGCCCCGTAGCAATTTTACGCAAGAGACGACGCATAATCTTCCCGGATCTCGTCTTTGGAAGACCGGGTACAATGACAACATGCTCGGGCTTTGCAAAAGAACCGATGTTTTTTCCTATGGCCTGCAACACTTCGTCTTTGAAAACCCGGTGCATACCCTCACCGGATTTTAAAATCACAAAAGCAATGAGTGCTTCTCCCTTAATAGAATGGGGAATACCGATAACCGCGCTCTCAGCCACTTGAGGATGTGTATTAACGGCAGCTTCAACCTCAGCCGTTCCAACACGGTGGCCGGAAATATTGATAATGTCATCCATACGCCCCGTAATCCGGTAATAGCCGTCTTTGTCACGATATGCGCCGTCTTCCGATGAATAATAACCTTTAAACTTTGAAAAATAAGTTTTAAAAAAGCGTCCGAGATCATTATAAACCCCCCGCATTTGCCCCGGCCAAGAATCTTTTATAACAAGATTGCCCGTACCGACACCGTTTATAACTTGTCCTTTTTCATTAAGCAGTTCCGGCTGTATCCCAAAAAAAGGCTTTGCAACAGAGCCGGGCTTTAAATCCATAGCACCGGGCAAGGGAGCCAGTAAAATCCCCCCTGTCTCTGTTTGCCACCATGTGTCGACAACAGGACATTTTTCTTGGCCTACAAGACTGTAATACCACTGCCATGCTTCCGGATTTAAGGGCTCTCCGACGGAACCCAAAATACGTAAGGTAGGATGCTTTGTTTTTGTTGCAAATGTATCGCCTTTACTCATGAGAGAGCGGATGGCCGTAGGCGCCGTGTAAAAAATGGAAACGTTATGTCGATCAACAATATCCCAATATCTGGCAGCATCCGGATAGGTCGGCACGCCTTCAAAAATAAGAGAGGTTGCCCCATTTGCCAAAGGGCCGTAAACCACATAAGAATGTCCCGTAATCCAGCCCACGTCTGCAGTGCACCAATAAATATCATCTTCGTGATAATCAAAGACATACTTGTGTGTCAAAGCCGCATAAGCCGAATACCCGCCGGTGGTATGGACAACGCCTTTTGGTTTTCCGGTAGAGCCTGACGTATAAAGAATAAACAAAGGATCTTCTGCCTTCATTTCTTCATAAGGACACTCGCCGTCAACCTGTCTTTCTTCTTCGTGGAGCCAAAAGTCGCGGCCCTTTTTCATAGGGCAGGTTGCCCCTGTATGTTTCACGGTGATGATCGTTTCAACGGTTTTTTTCTCTGCTTGTGTTAAGGCCAAATCAACCGTGTCTTTTAAAGGAATCGTTTTTGTCCCTCGTTGAGCCCCGTCGGCCGTAATAATAATTTTTGATTCGCAATCATCTAAACGCCCGGCCAAAGCGCTTGCCGAAAAACCCCCGAAAACGACAGAGTGAATAGCCCCGATACGAGCACAAGCCAACATGGCATAAATAGCTTCGGGGATCATGGGCATGTAAAGGGTGACAACATCCCCCTTTTGAACGTTATGTTGCTTTAAAATATTAGAAAAGCGACAAACATGCTCATAAAGGTCTTGATAAGAAATATGCCTTACGTCGTCGGGTTCATTACCCTCGAAAATATAAGCAATTTTATTTTTTCTCCGGGGTAAATGGCGATCTATACAATTCGCACAAACATTTAACGTTCCGTCGGAAAACCATCGAATATGAAAATCTTCTTCTTTAAAAGAGGTGTTTTTCACAATGGTAAAAGGCTTAATCCAATCAATGATTTTGGCCTGCTCAGACCAAAATAGCGTAGGATCTTTTATAGATTGCTCATACAGAGTTTCATACTGCTTTGCCGTAATATGCGGTTTAAGAGCAGGACTTTTTGGAACGGGGTAAAGGGCATCATGTTGTTTTTCTTGTGCCGACATCGTGTATAAATTTGCCTTCCTGTTTTATAATGACTACTTCGAATAAGCCGATGAGGGCATGAGACGAAATTTCACCTGTAAATCATTTTCGCCGTCATCAAAGAAAATTTCAAGGCATTCTTCATCTCTTTTATAAGACCATTCCTTTCCGGAAACAGCCTGCCAGCCGAGAGCCTCTAAAGATTCTTTATAAAAGGTTTGCGTTTCCTCCAGATCTGCTGCGCCAAAAGCACTTACTTCGACTATTTTCCCTTCAGGCACATCAAAAATAACCTCAGAGTCTTCTTCAAGACTCAAACCGGGAGCTAACGGAATATCGGAAAGAATTTGAACATAAGCCGTATCCTGATCCGTTGCTTGGGCAACACGACAATCAAAGCAAATACCATTTAAAGCAATGGCAAGCAAAGCACTTATCATAAACCTTACCGTTATCATCTCGAAAAATCTCCAACGCAACTAAACACTCCACTTTTACGCCCTTTTGAGCGGAAGAACAATAGCTTTTTCCATTAAGAAATGTTATCTTAACTGAATTTAATCCTCAGAAAAGCTATTTTTTTTTATGATTGCAATTCAGAACTTATCTATGGCCTTTGGTGTGCGTCTTTTATTTGATGACGTCACTTTAAACTTGAACAAAGGGAATCGTTACGGTTTAATCGGTGCTAATGGAGCCGGAAAATCCACCTTTCTCAAACTTTTGGGAGGTGAAGACCAGCCGACCTTAGGCGATATCGTTATTCGACGAGGTGCTGTTGTCGGATGGCTTAAACAAGACTTAGCCAACTATGAGGGTGATCGAATCATTGATGCGGTTATTCGGGGCAAACCCCCTCTTTTTGAAGCTCTTTGCGAAAAAGAGAAACTTCTTGAGGACGATATTTGGAACGATGAAACGGGGTGTCGTCTTGGTGAACTTGAAGAAATTATCATGCACCATGACGGATATGTAGCAGAAACTTTTGCTGCCGAACTTTTAGAAGGCCTTGGCATTCCGGAGGCCGTTCATCTTAACCCCTTAAGTACACTATCCGGCGGCTATAAATTACGAGTCCTTCTTGCTCAAGCTCTGTTTAATCAACCCGACGTGCTTTTACTCGATGAGCCGACCAACCACTTGGACATTCGCTCCATTGCATGGCTCGAGCAATATCTGATCGAAGAATTCAAAGGCCTCCTTGTTTTTATTTCACATGATCAGGACTTTTTGAACAATCTGTCAACTCACATTCTTGATATTGATTACGGTGAAATAGCTCCCTTTACCGGAAATTACGACAAGTTTGTTTCTCAAAAAAATGCTCTGGGCGAGCAACGTGAGCATGAAAAACTCAGTGCCGAACGCAAAATTGCAAAGATGCAAAGTTTTGTGGATCGTTTTAAAGCCAAAGCCTCAAAAGCAAAACAGGCTCAATCACGCATGCGTATGATTGAAAAAATTGAAGTGGCCGAAGTCAAAGAAACCTCACGGATTTCCCCTGCTTTTAAGTTTAAAATAGAGCGCCCCTCGGGAAAAACCGTTTTAAAAGTGCATAATATTGCAAAATCCTTTGACGAAAAACCGGTCCTTAATAAAGTTTCTTTCGAGCTCCAACGCGGAGAAAAATTAGCTCTTATCGGTCCAAACGGCATCGGGAAATCAACGCTTCTAAAAATATTGATGGAAAAACATCAAGCCGATCAAGGGGATTTTGAATGGGGACACGCCGTCAAAACGTCTTACTTTGCCCAAGATCACCATGAAGCTTTAAAAGAAAACACGTCCGTTTATCATTGGCTCACGGATGCTTCGCCTCAAGCAACAACCTCAGAGGTACGTTCTGTTTTGGGTCAGGTTCTTTTTTCCAAGGATGACGTAGAAAAAAATATTCTAACCTTAAGCGGAGGAGAGGCGGCACGTCTGCTTTTGGCGCGGGTTATGCTCGAAAAGGGCAATCTTCTCATTCTCGATGAGCCGACAAACCACATGGATCTTGAATCCGTTGAAACCCTCATCAAGGCTCTAAAAGCTTATGAAGGAACACTTATCCTTGTGAGTCACAACAGACATATTGTCAGCAAGGTAACGTCGCGGGTTATTGCCTTAACCTCAAAGGGTCTGAACGACCACCTTGGATCGTACGAAGAATATCTCAAAGAAGAAGGAATTGACTACCTCAAAAGAGGTTAGTCCAAGAAGGTTATTCGGTGTGAGACCCGTCACACAACGGCGGTGCTTTCGTGTTTTTGCACCCGCAAAAATAAACTTTTCCGGTTTTAGGAGCAGTCCATTTCAACGAGCGTTTTTCCGTTTTATCCCGATGGGATCCGTCGCAAAAAGGTTGTTTTTGTGAAAAACCGCAAGTGCACCAAGAATATAGTTTTCCTTCTTCGACATCGACGGCATAGGGTGCATTGCTCATATTTTTTCTTTCTTGTAAAAAGGACCTTCTTGTGAAAAAAAGCCCGTTGGTATAAGTTAACAATAAACGTCATAGTAAGAACTTAAAACCCTTTTTTCAAGGGCAACGATGAAAGAAAAGCGCAATGGATGAGATTCATATTTATACCGACGGTGCTTGTAGCGGCAACCCGGGTCCGGGCGGTTGGGGCGCTGTGATTCAAGAAAACCATGAAACTCGAGAGCTTTTTGGGGGAGAGGATCACACCACAAATAATCGCATGGAAATGCTCTCGACCATAAAAGCCCTTGAGTCCGTCCTTGATTCAAAAAAAATAGTGCATCTGCACACCGATAGTACTTACGTAAAAGACGGTATAACGTCATGGGTTAAAAACTGGCAAAAAAATAACTGGAAAACAGCTAGCAACAAGCCTGTGAAAAATCAAGATCTTTGGCAAAAGCTCATTGCCATTTGTGACAAAAAAGAAGTCAGTTGGCATTGGGTCAAAGGTCATGCGGGACACCCCGAAAATGAGCGTGCAGACTTTTTGGCTCGAAACGGTGTTATGCAACAAATGATGAAGGCTGTCGTTGAAGAAACGGCCAAAAAAGGCTCGAGCATTTCTTAACGGATTAAACGGATAAAGAAAGAGCAAAAAAAATGTCCTCCCTCTCTCCTGCTATTTATAATTTAAAAGCAACCCCCGCTGCCGAGCGTTTAAAAGAAACCTTAGCACGCTGTTATTATCTTCTTGCAAAAAGGGGAATGGATGATCGTACTTATACTCACCTATCCGCAAGATTACCAAATGAAGAAGCCTATTATATTTATCCCCTCGGCCTCCTTTTTTCAGAGGTCGCTCCCGACAAATTGATCAAAGTCGATTTTAACGGTAACATTCTTGAAGGAGATGAAACCGTTTTTAATGAAACCGGCTATGTCATCCATAGCTCTGTTTATAAAGCCCGTCCCGATATTAACGCAATCTTTCACCTGCATACAACCGCCGGTGTCGCCGTATCAAGTATGAAACAAGGCCTTCTTCCTCTCTCTCAATTTGCTTTTCATTTCTATAACCGCCTTTCTTACCATAGGTACGATGCGCTAAACTTAGATACCGAAAAACAAGGACTTAAACTTACAAAAGACTTAGGCCCCTGCAATAAAGCTATGATGCTCGAAAACCACGGCACGATGACTTGCGGGCAAACCCAAGAAGAAGCGTTGTTTTATATGCTCTTTTTAGAAGAGGCCTGCAAAGTGCAAATTGCCGCTCTTTCTGCGGGAGTTGAAAATCTGTCTTTCCCTCCAAAAACTGTTTGTGAACAAGCCTGCAAAGACATGACAACCTTTGAGCAGGGCGAGATTGGAAAGAGAGACTTTGAGGCCGAGTGCCGCGTTACGCATTTTCCTTGGACGGCCTCTCCATAAAAGAGAGCTCTGCTAAAAGGTAAAGAGGAAATAATTTGACATTTCTTTTCTTTGTCACATAAGGTATGTTTTACCGTTAACAGCATTTTAGGCTAAATTTTATGTCAAAATCCCAACCCGCCCCCCAAAGAACATTAGGACTTTGGCGCGCAACGTCTCTTGTTACAGGTAATATTGTCGGCGCAGGGCTTTTAATGCTTCCGGCAAGTCTGGGCATTTACGGTGTTACGGGGCTTCTCGGATGGGGCCTCACAACCCTTGGAGCAATTTTTTTGGCTCTGGTTTTTGCCCGCCTTGCCGGACGCCACCCTCAAACCGGAGGGCCTTATGCTTACAGCCGTGAAGCCTTTGGTGATTTTGTCGGTTTCCAAATGGCATGGAGTTATTGGATGGGAAATTGGGCCTCAACAGCAGGCCTTGGAACTGCTTTTGTCAGCTATCTGTCTATTTTTTTCCCCATTTTAAAAACAAACCTTGAATATTCTTTTCTCGTAGGAGCCGGCATCGTATGGCTTTTAACTTTTATTAACGTATCAGGTGTTAGAAATGCGGGTATTATTCAACTTATCACTACCGTTTTAAAAATTATCCCCCTTGCTGCCATTGCAATTTTCGGCATATTTCATATGAACCCCGACCATTTTGAGGTTATTAATCCCAGCAACGACTCCTTTCTAAAGGCTCTTGGAACCGTTGCGGCCTTGACTCTCTATTCCTTCCTGGGTCTTGAATCGGCTACCATTCCCGCAGGAGATGTCAAAGACCCTCAAAAAACCATTCCGCGAGCAACGGTTCTCGGGACGGTTATTTCTGCTGTGATTTATATTTGGACCATGACCGTTATCATCGGCATTATTTCCCCCCTTGATTTACCGAACTCCCATGCGCCTTTTGCCGAAGCTGCCGGTATTATCTTCGGAAGTTGGGCAGTTCCCCTTATTTCCTTGAGTGCTTTGGTTGCTATTTTTGGAACGCTCAACGGATGGATACTCATTCAAGCCCAAGTCCCTAAGGCTGCAGCCGATGACGACCTCTTCCCAAAATTCTTTGCAAAAACCAACAAACAAGGCACACCTTATGTAAGTTTGCTCATTTCAGGGGCGCTTATGACGGTTATGCTTTATATGAATAATCAGGCTAATTTAATTGATCAGTTTACAACCATCGCTATTGTTTCGACCTTTGCCGTTCTTCTTCCTTATCTATATTCAACTTTAGCAGAGCTTTATTTTCTGGTAACCAAGCCGCATAGCCTGACTAAAATACAATATGCGCGTTCCATAGTCATTACCCTCATTGCTTTTGCTTTTACCATTGTGATAACGGCAGGTGCCGGTGAAAGTGCCGTTTTTATGGGTATGATTTTTGTCTTCTCCGGTTTTCCCTTTTATGTTTGGATGAAAGCAAAAGCAAAAAAGAAGACTTTTCCAAATTCGGCTATAAATTAATAGATATTTCTTGGTAATTCTTTGTTACTATAGACTGGAAAGATATCTGTTAAACTGAGGCAAAGATGCGTAAATCCCTTAAGCTCCTAAATTATCTATTGATGATTTTTATAACTTTTCAAGTTCATGCGAGCGTTATTCAAAATTCCGATGCCCCGAAAGTCGTTGTTAGTATAAAGCCTCTTTATGCCCTTACTTATGAACTCATGAGAGGTGTCGGAGAACCCGTCCTTTTGCTGCAAGGGGCTGCCGACCCTCACCATTTTAGTTTAACGCCCTCCCATGTGAAATTAATTAAAGAATCCGATCTTATCGTTTGGATTGGCCCCATGTTAGAGCACTTTATGGTAAAAACGATCGCCTCGAAGAAAAAACGAGATCTTTCCCTTATGTCCACAAAGGGCTTAAACCTCTTGCATCGAAAAGATTCGCACGGATGTATTTTAGAGAAAGCCTGTGTGGCTCCCAATTCCGGAAAAAAAGACGATAGCCTTTTATATCTCAAAGATTACACAACCATTGATCCCCATATTTGGCTTGATGTACATAATGCTATCTTAATGGTTCAAGAAATTGGCTTGAATTTGGCCGCCATTGATCTTAAAAACGCCAAGATTTATCGGGATAATACCCACAGGTTGGTTAAAAAATTGATTGCGTTTAAGGATACGTTAGATCAGAAAGCAAAATCTCTTAGGCACTTTCATTTTATCTCATTCCATGATGCCTATGCTTATTTAGAATACAACTATAAACTCAAAAATAGTGCTGCCGAGACCGTTAAAGGCCATGACAAACCAAGCTTGAAAGCTTATTCAAAAATTAGAGACCTCATTAGGAAAAGAGATATTCGCTGTATTCTTGTTGATCCTCAACATCCTTCCGGCTTTGAAGAAAAATTGGCAAAAGAATTTAAAATGTCTTTATATACTGCCGATCCCTTAGGTATCAATATACAAGCAGGACCCAACCATTATTTTATCCTCATGGAATCCTTGATTCAAACATTTAAGAAATGCCAATATAAGCATAAAAAACAGTCTCATTCTCCCAAAAAACATCACAAGACAAACCCTCATCGTCACGGGTAGCATGTTAGAAAAAACAATTCAGGCTCTTCACTTCGCCGTTGACGAACATAATAAAGAGGGCAATATCGCCTACCAAAAGCTTGTTTGCCAATACGGTTCCGTCCCAATAGAACAGGCCGATGTGATTGTTGCCCTTGGCGGAGACGGCTTTATGCTCCATACCCTCCATAAGGCTATGGCTCTAAATATTCCTGTTTTTGGCATGAATCTGGGAAGCGTCGGCTTTTTAATGAACGATTACAACACGTCGCCTTTGTTAAAACGCATCGAGGAGGCGCTCAGTGTGGTTATTTCTCCTTTGCGAATGGATGCCCGCTATTGCTCTCAAGGAAGCGAAACATTCTACGCTTTAAATGAAGTATCTCTCCTGCGCCAACTCCATCAAGCGGCTAAGATTAGAATCCATGTTGACGGTCATGTGAGGCTTGAACAGCTTATTGGAGACGGTATTATCATTGCAACGGCTGCAGGAAGCACAGCTTATAATTTCTCAGCTTCCGGGCCTATTTTACCCATTACCTCAAACCTTATTGCCATGACACCCATTAGCCCTTTTCGCCCAAGACGCTGGAGAGGCGCCTTATTACCCGATGATGTGGTTATTCGCCTTGAAGTTCTTGAGGCGGAAAAAAGACCTGTAAGTGTCTCGGCAGACTACCAAGAAGCTCGTAATGTCTGTGCCGTTGATATTAGAAAAGCAAAAAATAAAAACGTAACGCTTCTCTATGATTCCCACCAAACCTTAGCCGAACGCATTATCGCCGAGCAGTTCGAGAGTTAAGGTTGAATTTAACCCTTTTTATCCCCAAAAAGAATAAGCCATGCAAGAGGATGTGAAAAGTGAAAGAATGTCATCGTTAAGTAAATATAGCGCAGGTCTGATGCCATTGAAAAAACAAATAAAGCCGCCATCAAAGCTATAGCAGATCCGGTCATCATAGTTAAAGGCAAAGCATATATACGTTTTCTACGCCAATTCCAAAGTCCTAAAAAGAAGTAAAAAAGCAGAAAAGGAACATAGTAAATAAAATATGTTAATTTTTTTATGACCTGCAGAGTTTGTAAGCCGACCACATCTAAAACATATTTTATTTTTGAAGGTAAGGCCTCTACATTCGTCAAGTCATCAAGAGATTTCATGGGGCTACGTTTTACCATCATTCTCCAAACAGCAAGCCTATGACTCAAGTAAGCCATAGGGTGATCTTTAAGGGCTTGAAACCATGTAGCCCACAAAATATCTCTTTGTTCTTTTGTTTCTCCGGGTCTCAAAGAAGCCCCGGGCGCCCATCCTACAATTAATTCATCAACTCGGTAAGGCGAATATGTATTGTTCATCTTCTCAAAAGTGTATTCGGGAGCCTGCCTCACAAACTCGGGAAAAAGATCTTTGTCCAACCGAACACTCATACCGGCAAGGTCAAATAACTTCACATTCTGCCATGAGTGATTTTCACCAATAGATGAAACCACAGTTTTTTGCAAAACTTGACAGGAGAAAAGAATGCTCATCCAAAGAACCAACCAAAGGCCTATTTTCTTTATTAAAGACCTATCGTTGAAAATCGTTAACGCAAACCACAAAGTCATAACAGGTAAAACAAAAAGAGCTTGATACTTAACACCTGTCCCATAAAATAATAACAACCAAATAATAATGGATTTTAAAAAAGACAACTTTCTATTATGAAAATTTGCCGAGAATAACAACATAGCAGAAAATAGAAAAGTATAAGCAAAGCCCACATCTTTCCAAATGGCGCCCGAATAAAGCAAAATATGGGGGAAAAGAGGAATAAAAGGAACAATCCATCGGATATTTTTTCCCTTTAGGACATTGAGCAATAGAAAAGCACTGCCAAATAAAAGGAATTGGTAGGTTAGAAATATTGGTTCCGGCCCAATTTTCCACCATAACCATAATTTCCAATAAAGAGCCATCATAGGGGGATGGTGATCACTGTAACTTCCGGAAATTGCTTGGGATAGCTGGGTCGTCGAATCAGGGGATAAGAACCCCGGCCAATAGGAAAAAATGACTCCAATGGCAAAGAGAATTAAAAAAACGTATGGCACAACAGTGTGTGCAACGGAGGGTAAATAGGGTTCTACTCTGATATCGACTCTATTCATAACAACTATCTATTCCTTTACTTATGCATGATTTGTTTTAATAAATCAGCCACAAGGCCTAGGCCTACAATCAGTAAAGAGACCAATAAACCGCCGATACCAAGATAAAATCCGCTTTTTAGGCCTGCAAGAGCCGATAACAAAAAGCCTGAGATAGAAAAGAAAAAACAAATGGCCGCGAATAACATAAAAATTTTAATGGGGTTGTAATAGTTAATCGCCTGAAGGATGTATTGCAAAGTCCGCAGTGAATCTTTTACCAATTTAACCTTTGTTTTTCCTTCTCGTTTTTCATAAGGAATAGGCAAATATTTCACAAAGCGCCCCGTCATCATATAAGCCAAGGTCATCGAGGTTGTAAAACTAAACGTATCACACAGATGTGACACATAGGTTAGAACTGTTTTGCGACTAAAAACACGCAGCCCCGAATTAATATCGGGAATTTCACGATTAGCTGTAAATTCTACTAAAAATTTCAAAATCTTTCGCAAGGGGGCTTTGATTAGAGATTCGCGATAGTGACTGCCTGTTCTGGCCCCCACAACCATATCGAAACCCTTTTGAAATTCTTTGATCAGCATCGGCGCTTGGTCAAAAGGGTAGGTTCGATCCGCATCCGTAATCACGATCGTATCAAACTTTGCCGTGCGAATACCGTCTTTCAAAGAACGTCCGTATCCCACATTATGGGGATGATTAACAACGGTAACCCCTTGGGCTTGAGCAATATCACCGGTCTTGTCGGAAGAACCGTCATTGACAACCACAACTTCAAACTCTTTAATTTTATTATTTTTAAAAACGAGCTTAATTTCGTCAATGGTTTCTTTAATAGCCTTTTCTTCATTATAGGCAGGAATAACAACACTAATCATTTTTTATAATTCCGACAATTGATTGGCCGAAAAAAGATTTTGTAACAGAGTTCACCATTCGTGAAACAGGAAGAACGTACTTATCAAAAAACTTAATTTGCCCGTTGATCGACTCATTTTCTAAAGAGTCATATTTTTTAAATTTATTAACATACCATCCCAAACCCCCGATAGGATTAAAATATTCAAGACGTATAATATTTTTTCGTTTTTCTTCGGGGACTGCTTGCAAGAAAGTCTTTTTTGTATAACGACGGTAATGCCCTGCAAGGGTATCCATGTCGGAATAAAGGGCGGGAAAAGCAGGCGCAAAAAGAAGAAGATGCCCCCCCGGCTTTAAAACGCGCAGCATATTTTTAACGGCTTTAGCATCCTCCGGAATATGTTCGATAACATTAAAACAAACAACACTGTCAAATTTCTTTTCCAATCGTTCCGGCAAGGTGTCTTCACACACATCGGCCGTAAAATAAATATGGTCGGGGTGATTCTTTTGTGCATGATCTACAAGACTTTGATCAATATCAACGCCTGCATATTCTTTCACCCCACGGGTGGCAAGAATATCGCTAAAACCGCCATGTCCGATACCAACCTCTAAAACACTTTGACCCAAATACGGCGCAAATACGTCTACAACCCAATTATTATAATTAACGGCCTCGGAGATTGCCGATGAGAATGTTTCATTCTCTACAAGAACTTCTGTCATTTTTTTACTTCCATTGTTCCAGCCAAAGACCTAAACACGTTAATCCAAAGAGTTTTAACCCGTGGTCTACTTGTTGATTTTCGTGCTCTTGCCAAAGTTTATCCAAAACAGAGGCATTGGTCAAATGTTGCATTTCCCCCCCGTACATGGCGTCTTTTGCCAAAGCCTTTGTTTCTCGATTCAGCCATATCGAAACGGGCGCGTTAAATCCCTTTTTCTGTCGATAAAGAGTTTCATGAGGCAAGTATTTTTCTTGGCTTTTCTTAAGGATATATTTTTTCTCCTGCCCCTTTAATTTTAAAGACACAGGGAGGCGGGCTGCAAACTCTACCAAACGATGATCCAAAAAAGGCGCCCGTGTTTCAAGGGAGTGCGCCATACTTGCCCGATCAACCTTCACCAAAATATCATCTACAAGCCATGTTTTAATGTCTACATAGCTCGCCTGATCAAGGGGGTGGCAGCCTTTTACATCGTCAAAATAAGCATTGAAATCAGCAAAAGCACTTTGCGCCGGATCAATCGGGGCTTTCAGCAATTTTTCTAACTCTTTTGGTTTAAAGATCTCGCGCCAAGAGTAATGGGCTCGTCTATAATCATGGCTCGAGCCATATAAAAACTGTTTTACCTTATAATCAAAACTGACTTTATCAAAGTGTGTTGGAAGAATTTTTTGAGCAAGGGCATAGCCGCCCTTAAACAGAAAGCGCGGCAACGCTGAAAAGGTTTGATAAAGCTTATCTGCCCCATAGGTTTCGTACCCTAAAAAAAGCTCATCCCCCCCGTCACCGGACAAGGCAACAGTCACAGATTTTCGGGCAAATTCAGCTAAGTAATAGGTGGGAATAACAGAGGTATCCGCAAAGGGCTCATCGGTTTTTGCAACAATATTAATAAGGTTTTTCGCTAAATCGGGTGTTACCGTTTTGACATGGTGATCTACTTTCAGATATCTTGCGACCTGTTTACTTTCTTCGATTTCGCTATAACTTTTTTCCTGAAAGCCAATACTAAAGGTTTGCATCTGAGAAGGGGTTTGTAAATGGCGCGTCATACCCGCAACTAAAGTTGATGAATCAATGCCCCCGCTTAAAAAGGCTCCTAAAGGCACATCACTAATCGATTGCCCGCCTAAGCTCTGAGACAATAAGGCATTTAATTCTTCACAAGCTTCGGCCTCTGTTATGTTTTCATCTTTTGAATGATAAGAAGCGGCCAAATCCCAATAACTTTTAAGTTGGGGTTCTTGTCCGTTTCTAATATGCAAATAATGAGCCGCCGGTAACTTTTGCACACCTTTAAAAAAACATTGTGAGGTTAAGGTATAATTAAGAGATAAAAAATGCTGCAATGCTGCGGGATTGAGCTGTTTTTCAAAGACCGGACACGCCATCAGCGAGGCAAGCCCCGACGAAAAAGCCAAACCCGACTGAGGAGACTTTTCCGTAAAATATGCATAAAACAAAGGTTTCTCACCCAAGCGATCCCTCACCAGAAAAAGATCTTGGGTTTTCTTATCATATAAAGCAAAAGCAAACATACCGACAAATTTTTGAAGACACTCAACGCCCCATTTTGCCCACGCTTCAAGAATGACTTCCGTATCACCGCTTGTTTTAAAAATGATTCCTTGTTGTTCCAGGTGAGAACGAATCTCTTTAAAATTATAAATCTCACCGTTGTAGGTTAAAAGATAACGTGTTGAGGCATCATACATCGGTTGGTTAGCCCCTTCATGAATATCTAGGACGGAGAGGCGTCGATGACCAAAAGTCACCGTTTGATCTTGTTGAAGACCCTGTGCGTCCGGTCCTCGATGGATCAACAGGTCACACATCTTTTGAACAACATCTTCAGCTTTTTCAAATCGATGATTCGGGTCATAGACCCCTGCAATACCACACATAGCTTAAGAGGCCTTTTCTAAAGGCTTTGTCATAAAAAGCGAAGAAAGTAAAATTAACATAAAACTCCATAACGGTGTGGCCGTATAAAGGGTATAACGGGCAATCAGCGGCTCAAAAAGGGCTACTAGCATTAAATTTCCAATATTAAACATAAAAAACATTAAAAAAGTTTCTTTTGCCGAAGAAGGCTGCAAAATATTTTTCACAAAAACAAAGAAAGCAAAGACCATAAGCACAAAAAAACTCCAGTGCCCGCCAAGGCTGTTAATAATAGTCTTTACATAGAAGGTCATGTAAGAAAAAAATTGTTTTTTATTAAAGTTAAGCTGACGGAAGCAAGCTGTCCGTCACGGATATAAGGGTTAGGGTCCAAATGTTGCAGCGCTGCTTTTCCGCTGATCCGATGACAAATGATATTATAAAATCCGCTATAATGAAAAAGAGGATTTATATCGTTTGCAGAATTAATATGCGCCTTCTTTTCCTGTAAGCCTTCGTAAGCTGCCTTAAAAAAGGCTTTTTCTTGAGGGCTTTCAAATAAGGTCACGTCACGTTCCTTTGAAAGATAAAGGGGCAAGACAATCGCCTGATACCCCACAAAAGGGACTGTTTTAAAAGAACTTGTTAAAATATAACTATATGTTCTCTCTATCATTTGGCCTGATAAAATTATGGCGGCTAAAATTAAGGTTCGCCCGAAAAAAGAAAGAATTGATCTGTTTTTATAAAACATATAGGTGATTAAAATCAAAAAACCGGGCCAAAGGAAAATAAATTGAGATCTGGTCAATGTGAGTAAAAGACCGAAAACAACAGATGTTAAAAGAAATTTCGTCTCATTACCTTTTAAAAACTTAACCAAGAAAGAAAGCATTATAAGAAAAAAGGGATAACACAAGGCTTCGGTTAGAATGTAATTTCCAATATGGTGAAGCACAAAATAAGGGGCAAACAAAAAGAGAAACAGCATCATGTAGACAAAGGAAGAAAAAGAAAAGTGCTTATTTAAAGTGCGCAAAAAATAATCAACGGCCAGCACGCCCGTTCCCACTTGAACGGCCACAAGAACACCGTAGGCGTCTTGGAAAAAGTATCCGTAAGCTTTCAAAAAAAGAGGATATCCCAAAGAACGAAAAGAAGACATTGCCAAGTAACTTCCGGAATCCGGCGCAAAAACGGCTCCCTTCCTTAAAAGGTAAAGAGAAATTAGAAAGATAAATCCGTAGAAAAAAATTTTTATCTTTTTTTCGGACGTGAAACTGTTCTCAAACATTTAATAAACCGTTATTGATAATATTTTCCATTTATACACGTAACACTATATGCCATCAAGGCTCTACAATACTTATTTTCTTGTACTTTTTGCCGTTTTTGCCTTATTGTGGGCATAAAGTTCCCTAAATTAGAAAAGTTTTATCATGCGCGAAATTGTCCTAGACACGGAAACAACAGGTCTTGACCCGAATCTTGGGCATCGCATTGTTGAAATCGGGTGTTTAGAGCTTAAAAATCATGTTGTTACCGGTGAAAAATTTCATGTTTATGTAAACCCGCGCCGCGATATGCCGGAAGTTGCCTTCGGTATTCACGGATTAAGCACTGAGTTTCTAAAAGAACACCCCCCCTTTGAAGATCATGCTGAAAAATTCCTACGCTTTATTGGAAAAGACCGCCTGATCATTCATAATGCCCGTTTTGATATGAAGTTTTTAAATGCGGAACTTGAATGGTGCAAACGTGACCCCATTCCCTTTAAACAAGCCTTTGACACCTTAAAGCTTGCGCGGGAGAAATTCCCCGGTTCCCCGGCCAGTTTGGACGCTCTTTGTAAGCGTTATAAAATCGATAACTCAAACCGTACGCTACACGGGGCACTCTTAGACTCGGAACTTTTAGCGGAAGTCTACCTTGAGCTCATTGGCGGAGCCCAACCGGATTTTATAAATGAAGACACCTCTAAGAAAGAGGAGAAAAAAGCCGAACTGATTGACGTAATTGAGCGACAAATTCGAAAAGCAAGAGAATTTGATTTAACGCCCTATGAGCTTGAAGAACATAAAGCGTTATTGGAAAAACTTAAGAATCCCATCTGGGCTCAAAAGGCCTCGTAATTTTTCTCAGGAGTACCTATGAATACATCAACCGCAGCCGCTTTAGAAGCTCCCTTGACAGCGCTTCCTTTTTGGAAAAGGGATCGTCTTAAACAAAACACCCAAGGTATCATATGGAAACTTTTGGCATGCGCCGGGTTTGCAGGCGTCAACGCTTTTGTCCGTTATTTAACAGGTGGAGCCGGCGGCATTGAAAACCCTCTAACACCCGGAGTTGTTGCGCTTTTCCAAAATATTTTCGGATGCCTCATTATGCTCCCTTTTGTTTTAAAGGACGGTATTAAAAGCTTTTCAACACAATACCCCTTCACGCACCTTATTCGCGTTATTGCAGCTGTTTTCGGGATTGTCAGCTTGTACACGGCTTTTTCAAAAATGCCAATGGCTCAGGCAGTTGCCCTTCAATTTACGGGTCCCATTTTTTCAATCATCGGCGCAAAGCTTTACTTGAGTGAAAAAATCGGAGGGTTGCGTTCTTCGGGTATTATTTTGGGTCTTATCGGCGCTTTTATCATAACGAGACCTGATCAAGCTTTTTTAGGCACGGATATTAATTACCAAAACCTTGCTATGCTTCTTCCCATTGCCTCGGCGATTCTTTTTGCCGTTGCAAAACTCTGTTCTCGCAAACTGGGAGCTGCCGGAGAAAAACCCCAATTGCTCGCTCTCTACCTCCTCTTTTTTATGATTCCCGTTTCAGGATTTTATGCCCTTTATGATTGGAGAACCCCCGATACGCAACAGCTTCTTATATTGGTTGCTTTAGGCGGATGTGGCTGTTTGGCGCACTACGCAACGGCAAAAGCTTATTCGTTGGCAGAAGTTGTCTTCTTAACACCCTTTGGGTTCGCACGAATTGTGCTAACCGGCGCCATCGGTTATATTCTTTTCTCAGAATTTCCGCGCAATGAGTTTGTCTGGTACGGAATAAGTTTTATTGTTTTAAGTGTTTTTGCCATGACATATGGGGAAACGCATTTAAAAAAGCAAAAAACACCCGCCCCTTGTTAAAGAAGTTATATCTCTATAAAATTAAGGTATGTCTGATATCTTAGAGCTCTGTAACTTTAGCACTCATCGAAACGGCATTATCCTTTTCGAGCCCCTCTCTTTGACAATTGAGGCGGGGCAAGCCTATGAATTAAGAGGAGGAAACGGTGTCGGGAAAACATCTCTTCTTGAAACACTCTCCGGATTATACAAAGGGTTTAAAGGAAAAGTTTTCCTTCACAAACCCTATCTTTATATTTCTCGGCGCGCTCCTTTTACTCAAGATGAAACTCTTTTAGAAAACCTATCCTTTTGGGCTTCTTTTTGGAAATCCTCTGAAAATCTTAGCAAGGCTCTTGCAACATGGGACCTTAAATCTCTGTCTCGGCTACCCTACAATCATCTTTCTCAAGGACAACAACAACGTGCCAATCTTGCGCGGCTTTCTTTAAAATCCGCTCCCCTTTGGTTATTAGACGAGCCCACAGCAGCCCTTGACCGGCAGAGTATTGCGACCTTCAAAAACGCTCTCACCGATCATCTAAAACAAGGGGGCGGAGCTCTTATTGCAACCCATTACTCCCTTGATTTAACACAACAAATTACCTTAAAGGTTCCAAAAACAGAGTCTAACGCCTTTACCTTAGGGTCTGTTACATGATGCATTTTCAATTATTTTTTAAACGAGACATAAAACAAGTTTTTTTCAATCCGAGACTGCTTATTCTACCCTTAGGTTTTTTCACCGTTAGTTTCTTTTTGCTTCACTTCACGGTCTCTTTAAATACAATTAACGAACAAGAAACTGCGCTTTATTGGGTTATTTTTATTCTCAGTACAACGGGAGTTTTAGGACAAAACATTGCCCTAGATTATGACGGAGGATTTTTGCAAAGCCTCCAAAGCGAGAAAAAATCACTGCATTTTTATATTATATCAAAAGCCTTAAGCCTGATGGTCGGCTGGACTTTTTCTTTCTGGGTGTTTTTTATGAGCCTGCAGATCTTACAGAATGAAATCACACCTCATCTTGCCCTACAGAGTTTTATAATCATTGCGTCTCTTTCAGGTGCGCTTAGTTTTTTATACTGCTTGTTTGACGCCCTTTTCTTAAGAGCGAAAAGATCCCCGCTCCTCAGCCTGATTTTACTCGTGCCGTTTATCCTGCCCCTTTTAATCCTAAGCCTCCTAAGCCTTGAACAAAAGGAGCTTATGTCTCTCGTTCCCGTCTCGGGGTATGCTCTTTTTTTGAGTTTAGGGAGTTTCTTTCTCACTCAAAAAGCCCTAAATCATACATAAAGCAGTCTTTTTATAAAATTCTAAAGTCTATCTTTCATTAAATTCCTGATCAAAAACATCTCCGTCCGTGTCTTCTTCATCGATCCAATTGTCGTCTCTGGTTAGACTTGTTTCCTGTGACGGAAAGAGTTGTCGTGTAATCCCCGGTGTAATAATAGAAAAAGGATTGGCTGAAATCTCAGGTTTATCCTTTTGACCTGCAATATAAAACGCAACGGAAAAAAGTCCCTCATTTTTTCCACCTGAAATAACTTCACCAATCAAAGGGATTTTTGAAACCAGCGTATTAACAACGTACAAGGGAATCATCGTGCCTTGAAGATTAAGACGTCCTTTATCTCCTTTCTCAATTTCGCCGCTTAAATTAAACCCTACGGAGATACCGTGTGCCCGACTTGCATGAATTCTAAAGGCCTTGGAAGACGCACCGAATCTCATCTTCATGAGTTTAAATTTCATCCCCTTACCGCTTGTTAATTCCGCACCCCCCGTTGGAAATAGTGAAAAAATTCGCGTTAAGAGAGGTGCTTTTAACAGGGTGAAATCCCGGACTTTCATTTTACCGACCCACTCTTCTTTTCGAAAAGCCGGATCATGATAGGCGATAATTTTTAACTTTCCGCCCCGTATGTTCTCAAAAATATCTAAAGCTCTTAAAAAAGCTCCCCCTTGCTCTGTTTGGATACGCAGTTTTCGAAGAGCCCCTTTTTTTGTTTGATAAATTTGAGCAAACACATCGCGTTTTTCTTGAGAGGCTTCTTCTGTTAGACCCGTATAAGATAAGTTTTGAATCAATCCCTTTTCAAGGAAAAGCGTAAGTTTATTATTGAGCAGCCCCAATTCCCTTCCGAAAACAACCTTTTGAGCCTCAAATTGCACCCGTATGGGCTCTGCATCAACAGGGTGCTCTTCCAAATGTTTAGGATGAGAGAGAGCCGTTAAATCCGTATCCGTAAAGTTCTTAAGATCAATCTGTCCTGCTTTCAAATCAAGAAAACGGGCGCCGTTTTTTCGGGGTAAATAAGTTGCCCGTAGAATTTCTTTTCCTTTATGAGACCACACCAAATTTAACGCAGACAAATCGCCTTCCTTTGAGGAAAACTCGGCACTACCGTCTATGGCTCGGTGAGTCTCATCCGTAAAAAAGATCTTTTCTATATGTCGTAAACGCCCTTGTTCATAATGCCCGTTCAGCAAAAGAGTGCTCGGAATACCAAAGTCCTTTTTATAAACAAGGGTATTTACCTCAGCGTCCTTCAAATCGATAGTTAAGGCGAGAGCCCCCCGTTTTTTCGCATCACCTTGATAGTGCAGGCTTAAGGGAGCGGTTCCTTTAAAGAAAAGACCTGATTCATGCCATAGTTTGGATAAAGAGACGGGAGTTAATCGTGTTTGTACTTTTAAATCAAGAGCCTTGGATTTTGCTTGATGCGTTAGAAAAAGTCGGGATTCTTCACCGTTTAAAAAAGCATGACCTGTCACACTCACTTGTTCGGCGCCGACATTGATATCAAGATCTCCTTTTGATAAGAGAACGTTAAGGCCGGCCAAATCTTTCAAAGTAGCACCGGTTACCTTGGCGTTTACCGTTGTTTCGATTTTGTTTGTTTCAAAGGGAGAAAGAAGGGGGAATTTCATTTTTAACTTGGCTTGGGTTTGTCCCGTTGATGTTTTTGGATTCAAACCATAGTCTTTAGCATATTCAAGGGGTTTATGATCAATAAGAGATAAAACATTTCCAAGGTCTCCCGTAATATCAACCTCAAGGGCAAGGGAAGGGACTTTATCAGAAAAACGCCCGATAAAAAGGTCACCGGAAGAAATTTTCAAATCGTGAGTCTCACCGCTTTTAATATGAATATCAAACTGATTTTTATCAAAACGAGCTGTCGCCGTCAGGTTATTTACCTTGGGCATTGTTTCAACGTATCCTAATACGGCATTTTTTATTTCAATTACCCCCGATAAACTACCCAAGGTGAAAAAAGGGTTTTGTGCTGAAAAATCAAAATGACTCTTCATAATAAGAGACGCCTTAGGAGACAATCCCTGCGTAATATTCTCTGTAATCCATTTGCGGGCGGGATCGGCAGCTCCTTTAGGCCATACTTTTTCCAGATCTTTAAACGGAATTTTTTGAACGGTCACATGGGTTTCAAGATGCACCTGATCCGTCTCTTCATCAATAATGCCTCGCGTTGAAATGGACATGGGAATACCTTGAACGGAGGTTTCCAGCTCTTTTATGGTAAATTGCTTGCCTTTTAAGTCTCCTTCAAAGGCAAGCTTTGGAAAAAGAAGAGGTGCATTCCAATAAGCAGACTGAGTCACATCGGCATTAACCAACGTTCCTTTCAAATAAGCAACGTGCTCACCCGTTTTCAAAGAATAATGATAGGAAAGGGTTGAAGATAAATCCGTAAAGGTAAGATTCTGTAAAAAAACCTCGGGCACAATGTCATCAAACGTGTCCGAATCAAAACCGGAAAGCGTAATATTCACACCGATATCACCCAAGCTTTCTCGGTAAGTAATATCGGTTATAATATCTCCTTTCCCTCCTTGATTTTTCGCGGACACTTTACCTTGAATTGTTACGGGAGAAAGAGGATTTCGGGCAATATGCGCCGATAAATCAAAGATAATAGGTGTTTTTTGAGATCTGATTTCAAGGGTGCTTCCGGTCACCAAGACGCTTTTTAAATTTACGGCTTTCTTTAAAAAGTCATTAATGATCTTAAAACTAAGATCAGCCTTATACCGGTCTTCTCTCACGTCTCCCTTAAAAGAGCGAACGGTAATTTGAGCCCCTTCAATCACGATCTCTTCAGGCACAACCTTTAGTTGCAGAAGTTTTTTTAAAGCAAAATTGCACTGCACTTTCCCCAAAAATGCTTCTCGTGCTTTTTGGTGACCCTGCACATAGCGAATATTCAAGCCTTCCAAGCGCAAGGGAGATTTAACAGATTCCCAAGATAATTGGAGGGTTTCAAAGTCAAGGGTATCGGATTTTGTTAAAATTTTTTCAATAACGCCGGATTTTAAGAAATCCAAGTTAACAGGGCCTCGGGAAAGTTGGAACAACAGGATGCCGACGGTAAACACCATAAAGAAAAAAAGACCGCCGACAATAAAGTAGAGAATATTAAAAAAACGTTTCAAAGGATCACTCAATTTTTTCCGGTTATTTTCAACATACCATAGTTTTGGTTTTTCCCTAATTTAAGCTCGAATCTATAGTCAACATAGTCTGTTACAAAAGACTTTCTCGCAAAAGTTCTATTTCTAACCATTCCGTCTCATGCTCGGCTTTTTGAGCTTTTGCCTCCTCTAAACGAAAAGCTAAATCCTGAGCCTTCAAAGAATCGCGTTGATAAAGGTTTGCATCTCCCAGCTGAAGCTCAATATCCGCAATGACCTTATCAAGAGCTTCTATCTTTTTGGGTAATTCTTTTAAAGCATGTTGGTGCTTGAAAGTCAGTTTTGTCGGGCGCTGCTTTTCCTTCTCTACAGGCTTTTTTTCTTTTGGGGGCATTTGCTCTTTCTTAGGCATTTTCGCCGTCGGGATATCCTTTTTACTTTGGCGCAGATAGTCTTGATACCCTCCTGCATATTCTTGCACAATGCCGCCTCCTTCCATGACAATAGTGGAAGTCACAACGTTATCCAAAAAACTACGGTCATGGCTAACCAATAAAAGAGTCCCTTCAAATTGACATAACATGTCTTGAAGGCGATCCAGAGTGTCCATATCAAGGTCATTTGTCGGCTCGTCAAGGATCATGAAATTCGAGGACGTTGCTAAGGCCAGTGCCAATAGCAATCGATTTTTCTCTCCTCCTGACAAAGTAAAAACGGGACTCCGCGCTTGCTCGGGTTTAAACATAAAGTCCTTCAAATAAGCAATGACATGACGCTGTTTTCCTTGAACGTCAATATGATCTCCGCCCGTTGGACAAAAGGTCTCCCACAGGGTTTTCTTGGGATCTAACGTGGCGCGGTTTTGATCCAAATAAATAGGATCCAAACGCTTTCCGATTTTAATTTTTCCGCTGTCGGGACGCAATTCTCCTATCAACATTTTAAGCAGAGTCGTCTTGCCCGATCCATTGGGGCCGATAATACCGATGCGGTCGCCTCGCACGATTTGTGTCGTAAAATCTTTCACAAGACACTGATCCCCATAGGATTTTGAAATATTTTTCGCCTCAATAAGGGCTCTGGCGGAAATTTCCTTAAGGGACGAATCAAGGCGTGCCATTTTGAGATAACTTAATTGTTGGGCTCGTTTTTCTCGCAATTCATAAAGACGTTTAAGACGACCTTGGTTGCGCTTGCGCCGTGCGCTAATACCGCCCCTTGACCACCGTGTTTCTTGCTCAATGAGTTTTTCTCGCTTAGCTTGACTTTTCATGTCCTCTTCGACAATTTGCGCGGCCCACTCTTCAAAATGGGCATAACCTTTGTTCAGAGTCCGCACAAGTCCTTGGTCTAACCAAAAGGTTTGCGTTGTGACATTAGCTAAGAAAGTTCGATCATGACTAATCAAAATCAAAGCTCCTGAAAAAGAGGCCAACTCTTTTTCCAGCCATTGAATGGTTTCTACATCCAAGTGGTTCGTGGGTTCGTCCAGCATTAAAATATCAGGATCCAAAGCCATAGCATGGGCAAGAGACACACGGCGTGCCTCTCCGCCCGATAGATTTTCCAAAGATTTATCATAAGGAATGCTAAGGCCGTCTAAGGCTTGTTCTGCTCTATAACGGGTGACGCCCTCTTGATTTTCTACATATTCTAAAGCCGTCTTGTCTTTTGGAAAATCCGGCTCTTGAGGCATATAAGCAATACGCGTGCCCGATTGAATAAAGATCTCTCCCCGATCCGCTTCCACAAGGCCCGCAATCAACTTCATTAAAGTTGATTTTCCCGATCCGTTTTGTCCGACAATACAAAGGCGTGTATAAGGCTCCACAGATAAATTTACCCCCTTAAAAAGCGGGGTTGTCCCAATAGAAAGTTCAATATCTTGGAGTTGAAGAATAGGGGCTGCCATAGAATCTCACGCAAAGTTAATGCTGTTTTATACCATAAACAAAGAGGCAACTTCATCCTTTATTTTCCAACACTCTCTGCTTCTTGTGCCTCCTTTGAGGATTGCTTGTCAACACGGCAAGAGTGATGCTATAAAGATTTAGAAAATAATTATCGTTTCTACAGGGAAAAGATCATGGTCGCCATTGTTAAAACCGTTGCGTTTCAAGGAATTGAAGCTTTGCCCATTGAGGTTCAAGTTCAAATTGCCTCAGGCCTCCCTTCTTTTGCCATTGTCGGTCTTCCCGATAAAGCTGTCGGAGAATCACGTGAACGTGTCAGAGCCGCTTTATCCTCCATTGGTTTGGCCCTTCCCCCAAAGAAAATCACCATAAATCTCTCCCCCGCAGATCTGCAAAAAGAAGGAAGCCATTTTGATCTCCCCGTTGCCCTCGGGTTACTGGTTGCCCTTGATGCTTTGAAAGCAGAAGATATTCAAAACTACATTGTCTTGGGCGAACTTTCCCTTGATGCCCGTCTCACCTCGGTTTCCGGCGTTCTCCCTTCTGCCTTAATGGCTGCAAGTTCGGATAAAGGGATTATTTGCCCCGCTCAAAACGGCGCTGAAGCTGCATGGGCTCAGGATATCCAAGTTATCGCAGCACCTGATTTGATCAGCCTTATTAACCACCTCAAGGGCAAACAAGTCCTGACACCGCCAACCCCTTGTGTTGCGGAAAGCACTCATAATATGCCGGATATGTCGGATATTAAAGGTCAAGAAAGCGCAAAACGTGCCCTTGAAATTACCGCTGCCGGCGGTCATAATTTGCTTTTGCAAGGCCCTCCCGGAGCGGGGAAATCCATGTTGGCAGCACGGCTCCCGGGATTATTGCCTCCGTTAAGCCCAAGAGAGGCTCTTGAGGTCACCATGGTTCACTCTATTGCAGGTCAATTAAATCAAGGCCAACTTCTTCAAGAGCGTCCCTTTAGGGATCCTCACCATTCAGCCTCTTTACCTGCCTTAGTTGGGGGCGGTGCCAAAGCAAAACCGGGGGAAATTTCTTTGGCTCACCACGGTGTTTTGTTCTTGGACGAACTCCCCGAATTCTCGGGCGCTACTCTAGAGACGCTCCGGCAACCCCTTGAAACCGGGCGCATTATGATCTCAAGAGCCAGTGCCCATGTAAGTTATCCTGCTCGTTTTCAACTTGTTGCCGCTATGAATCCTTGCCGCTGCGGTCATGTTGACGACCCCGAACGCGCTTGCTCCAGAGCACCAAAATGTGCCTTGGATTACCAAGCAAAGCTCTCCGGGCCTTTACTGGATCGTATTGATTTAAATATTTTTGTTCCGGCCGTCATGGCATCAGACCTAAGTTCCGCAAAAAAGGGAGAATCTACCGCCGTTATCGCAAAGCGTGTTGCCGCGGCAAGACGTCTTCAAGAAAAACGCTATCAAAACCTCATCGAAAATAACGATTCTTCAATGAGTCTTACCAATGCCAACATTAGCGTCCAACATTTAGAACAAATTGCAACCCTTGACGGGGCAGGACAATCTCTTTTAAATCAAGCAGCAGATCGTTTTAAGCTTTCGGCTCGAGGGTATCACCGCATCTTAAGGGTTGCACGTACCCTGGCAGATTTAGAGAACTCTGATAAAATCCATTACCGTCACATTGGTGAGGCCGTAAGTTATCGTCAACTTTCCTCCATACCCCAAGCGGCATAAAAGACAGGTAAGCAATAATCCTTTTAAGCTCTGAGGGTTAAAAGAGGGATTTACGCTTTCTTTAAAATGCAATATAATCGTATTAATTCTTGCTTGAAAATATTTTAATAATCCGCCAAAACGATGTCACTTTTGGTGATTTTCTTGCATCTTTTTTAGGCCTTAATATGACGAATACAAAAACCTACTCTGTGACAAAACATATTCCTTGCGTACCTCTGCCGAAAACAGCAGGAGCCTTTTTATGGCATTTCACGAAACGCCACGGCAAAGCCTTTGGCATGATCACTTTTTTAATGATGTTTTGGTCGGCCAACGAGGCCCTTTATCCCTATTTTATTAAACTGTTTGTTGATGCCATTGTGGGTTATACCGGTGAGGAGACGATCCCGTGGGATGTCCTGAAAACACCCTTTTGGGCCGTTGTTATTTCCTTCACGGTTATGGAAATTGCCATGCGTACCATGGGGCTTTTTATGTTGTATACCTTGCCGAAATTTAGGGCTGATATGCGTATGCAGGTTATGCAATATGTTAAAGGACATTCCTTGAGCTACTTTACAAATAACTTTGCCGGCACCATTGCAACACGTATCCACGATATTCCAAGAAGCGCCGATACCTTAATGGAAAACATTTTGGATCATGTGTTCGCTATTGTTATGGCCTTTATTTTTTCCTCTATTATTTTAAGTTTCGTCAGCCCCCTCTTTACCGTGATGATGATTGTGTGGTGTGCCTTTCATATGGGAGTCACCTTTTATTTTATGCCCGAGCTACGCCAAAAATCAAAAGCACATGCCAATGCTGTTTCCCGTATGCAAGGAGATACCGTCGACTGTATCACCAACATGACGGCCGTTCGTTTATTTGCCAAAGGATCACAAGAGCTAAAACGTCTCGTGCGTTCTCAAAACAAAGAAATAGAAAAAAGCATTATTGCAGGTTGGGCCTATGAAAAGGTCAATATGTTAAGAGGCCTTGGGGGCATTGCCTTTATTGTGAGCGTGATTTTTTTATTGGTAAGGGGCTATCAAGAACAGTGGGTAAGTGTCGGAGATTTTCCCCTTGTCGCTATGACGATCTTTACAATTTTAAGTCTCATTTGGCACTTGAGTATGAATATGCAGGCTCTTTTCAAAGATCTTGGCACTATTAGCGCAGGTCTTGCCTTGTTAAATACCCCCCATGAAGTCAATGATCTTGCGAACGCCAAGCCTCTCTCCGTTACACAAGGACGCATTGATGTAAAAGATCTCCGCTTTTCCTATCGCAAGAAAACACCTTTATTTAAGGAATTAAATTTAAACATTAAAGCCGGAGAGTCCGTCGGACTTGTAGGGTTCTCAGGATCCGGAAAGACTACGTTTGTTAACCTCTTGCTGCGCTTTTTTGAAGCGCAAAAAGGGAGTATTCTAATCGACGGTCAAGATATCACTCGGGTAACACAAGATTCATTGCGCGCAAATATTGCCATGATTCCTCAAGATCCGAGTCTTTTCCACCGTTCTTTAATGGATAATATTCGCTACGGTAAAGAGGGAGCCTCTGATGAAGAGGTGATTCAGGCCTCAAAACTTGCCCATTGCCATGATTTTATTAAAGAACTTGAGGACGGTTATGAAACCCTTGTCGGTGAACGAGGACTGAAACTTTCAGGCGGACAACGCCAACGGATCGCCATTGCACGGGCTATTCTTAAAGATGCACCCATTCTTGTTTTGGACGAAGCAACGTCAGCCCTTGATTCTGTAACGGAAAAATATATCCAAGAAAGTCTTCAAAAGATCATGAAGGGGCGGACGACCATCGTAGTTGCTCACCGGCTTTCAACCCTTGCGTCCGTTGACCGCATTGTTGTTTTTGACAACGGAGAAATTCTTGAACAAGGCTCGCAAAAAGACTTACTAAAGAATAAAAGCGGCGCATTTTCACAGCTTTGGGTACTTCAAAATGAAGGGTTCTTACCGGACAAGCGCACTTAATAAACTTGAGATGGAAAGAGGGGACGGCCTAACTGCCGTCCACACCGCCTTGAACACACAAAAGAATTAACTGATCTCTTACAAAGCGACCGGCAAAACCGGGGGAACACCCTCCGCCTGTTGCAGCATTTTCAAGAAGAGAATGAATCACAAAATCTTTCGAATTTTTTGCAACACCGCTTTCATCAAACACAAATCGACGATTAAGACCTGTATCCGTTGAGGCAATATGCCAATTTTGAGAAAGAACAGCAAGGGTATTGCCCACACCTGATTCGGCATCCGCAAACCCTGAAAGACCATAAGCTTCTAATTGAGCCAAAGCGTTGCGAATAGCGGTAGAATCTTGATAGCTTAAAATTTCAGCTTTTAAAGCAGAGAAAGATAAAGAAGGAATCGCCCCAAAAGCCTCTTGAAAAATATCTTGAACAGCCCCTATATTTGTTTTAGACCACCCTTTATTAAAAGCATGGACATCGCCGTTATCGTAGCTTTGCGCAGAAAGAAACAGAGCTTTTAACGTTTCTTTATGGGTCGTGGACAAGACAGTCTCAGGATCCACATAACTTACCGTCGGCACTGTTGTAGAGTAAACAGAAGATTGCTCCTCTTCCTGTAATTGGCGAATAAGGGCAAGCGACAGCTCTTCATTTACATCTATTTTAGGAACAGAAGAGCGATTGTCTTCCTCTTGCAAACGACGAATAAGGGCAAGAGAGGCCTCTTCATTGACATCAAAACTACTCTTTTCTTCAAGTGTCGGTCTTGCATAGGCCTCAAATCCAAACGTTCTATACATCTCTGCAGCATCATGATCCAACATTTCGGCCGCTTGTCCGTAACTTGTTGCGCCTCGTTCCATCATAACGTTGAGTAAAGCCTTTTCATTATATCCGAACTCCCTAGGATCAAAAGAGCTCGCTTGGACAAGGGATCCGCATGACAAAACAAAAACAAACAAAGATAAATATGACATAAAAAAATCCTCAAATAGTAATATAAGTTTAATAAATACAACAAAAACCAAAATTTGTCAAAAAAAAGATATTTTATTTTTTAGAGGTTAAATTTGAAATTTTTATACGGATGATGCTTAATGTCACGTCTTCATAAATTCATTATGAATGTGACGCCGTGCATAAAATGTAAAAATTAACCCCCAGAAAAGAGCCAATAAATACCACGTGACGGCATACCCTAAGTGCGAGTTTGTGATAGCAATTTTTCCTTCAAGGGGCACGGGATACTCTTGGGTAAAAACACCTTTAGAAAGCCTCACAATATAAAAAGGCAAAAGGGCAGGCCATGTTTTTTCCTGAGCGACTTCAAGGGGATCGAGACTGAATAAATCATGTGTTTGATAGTTATTCTCAGGGGTATAAGCTGTGCGTTCTGCGGCTGATTTAACAATACCGCTGACCGTTATAGGAGATTGTGGAAAATTAATATCTTTTATACCCTTATCCAAGGGCATCCACCCCAAATTCACCAACAGACGCGCACCGTTAGAAAGAGACAAAGGAACAATAAGGTGATAGCCGAGTTGACCTTTATGGGTCTTTGATAAAACCCTAAACGGCTTTTCGTTTTCAAGGGTTCCGGTGATTTTAACACGCCTGTAGTCAGGCGTTTGCCCTTTAGAGAGGGTATCGGTTACAAGGTCGTCAAGCTCGACAGAAGGCTTTGCGAGATTTTGATTGATAGTTTGGATGAGGTTGTTTTTCCACTCTAACCGTCTTAGCTGCCATGTTCCCAAAACAATTAATAAAATAAAGGTCGTCAAGAAAAAAGTAAAAAACCCCCGAAGCCCCGGTTTAACCAAATAGCCAAGGTAGGAAAAAATGTCTTTAGACGAGTGAGTACGCATAGTATCTTTCTATTTTAGAGCCAAAAAAATAGGGGTTATAGTTAATTCGCAACTATCCCGCTTGAGTGCCTGCAACGAAAGTTATTTTTCATAGGTGAGCAGAGCAGGAACAACATCCGAGACTTTTTTGGGAAGGACTTTAAGCTTCTTTAAGATCCCCACCAATATATTGCCATAAAAAGGAAAAGCCATACAACGTCCACGAAGTGCCAATACCAAGCAGCAGCATCAAAACCAAAATGATCCCCTTTTGAAAAATGCCCTGCCTTTGCCCTAAACCAAGCCACAGCTAAAAAGCAGACGCCGACAAAAACATGGAATCCGTGAAACCCTGTTGCCATATAGAATGTAGAAGGATAAATACCCCCGCTAAAGGCAAAGGTTGCATGGGAATATTCGTAAGCTTGAACCGCTAAAAAGATAACCCCCAACAAAACTGTAAGGGCGGTCATGCGCATCATTTCTTTAATATTACCCTTGGAAATCGCGTCATGAGCCCACGTAACCGTTGTTCCCGAAAGCAACAAAAGCAGGGTGTTAAAATAAGGTAAGTCCCATGCATTTAGGGTTTGGATACTCTTTGGGGGCCACACATTTCCCATCGCTTCGTTGGGATCAAGGGCTGCGTTAAAATAAGCCCAAAAGAACGCGACAAAGAACATAACTTCCGAGGCGATGAACAAGGCCATACCATAGCGAAAACCAACCCGAACGGCTCCTGTATGTTCGGCAGTTTTAGCTTCTTTTGCAACATCTCGCCACCATCCTAAAAGGGTAAAAAGTACCAAAGCAAGTCCTGCCCAAAATAATAAAGGGGTAATCTCGCGAGCATACAAAATCACACCGGAAAGCATCATAAAAATACCAAGGGATCCCACAAAGGGCCACGGGCTGGGGTCAACAATATGAAAAGGGTGTTTTTTTGTGGATGACATCTTACCGTATACCTCATTTTGATCTTGTTTTTAGTTGGTTTCCGGCGCTTTCATCCACCACGTCGCAAGGGAAAGGGATCGGTTCGGATCAACCTCCGGATGCGCTAACTTGTTGGCATAAGCAACAAAAACTCTATTATTATAAGACAAGGGTATCACATAATGCCCCCACATGAGAAGCCTATCTAATGCGTGAGATCCGGTCACAAGCTCTTCTCTTGTTTTTGCAGCGGCTATGTAGTCACACAAAAAATCAACGGCCTCACTTTTAATGCCCGGATAATTACGACTCCCTTCTTGGTCGGCCATCTTTGACCCCCAGTAAAAAGACAGCTCCGCCCCCGGAGAACGACCGGCAAACCATGCATTTAAAATCATATCATAATCAAATTTCAAACGTCGCATTTCATATTGGGCGGCGTCCAAGGTTCTAACGTTCATTATAATACCAAGACGCTTTAAAGACCTTGCAAAAGCAAGAGCAACTTTTTCGTCAGCTTGGTTATATAGCATAAGTTCAAAGGCAAAGGGTCGTCCCGTTTCAGACTGCCGTAAGATACCGTCTTGAATTTCCCATCCCGCTTCTTTTAAAAGGGCCTGTGCCGTTTTAAGCCCCTCCCTATAATTTGAACTTTCAAGGTAATTTGCCGGATAATAAGGTTTTTCCAAAACCTCTTGCGGAATTTGATTTCTAAAGGGCTCAAGTAACTTTAACTCTGCTTGTGTCGGAAGCCCCTGATGGGAAAGTTCCGTATTTTCAAAGAAACTTCGATTGCGTTTAAAAGCTCCGTAAAATAAATTTTTATTAAGCCAATGAAAGTCAAAAGCATAGGACAGGGCAAGACGAACACGTCGATCTTTAAAAATTTCGCGACGACTATTCATACAATAGGTTGAAAGAGGCACAGGGTTCTTATGCTCGTATTCGATAACAGAGTACTTAGACGACGGTGAATACTTTCGAATATCCTGTTGTTTGCTAATATCTAACTCGGCTCTGTAATCGTATTCACCGCTATTAAAAGCAAGGCGAGCAACGTTCACTTCTCTATAATACTCAACGGTAACCCGATTAAAATTGTTCTTCCCCACCATAATAGGAAGATCGGCTCCCCAATAATCATCACGTCGTTCATAAACAATGCGCCGTCCGGGTTTGAGCTCAACAATCTTATAAGGGCCGCTCCCTATGACAAATTCAAGGGATGTTTTTTCAAAATCTTTCCCTTCAAAAAAGTGCTTGGGAATGACCGACATTAGCCCTATCAACAAGGGCATTTCAGGGTTGTAAGTGCCGTCCTCTTGGGTTTTAAAGATAAATTTTATACCTTGTTCGCCCGTTAACTCTACGGATTTCACTTTAGAATACATCATACGCATGTTAGGCGCTCCCTTGTCACGCAAGGTCTCATAGCTAAACACAACATCTTGGGGCGTAACGGGCTTGCCGTCAGCCCAGCGCGCCTTAGGATTTACGTAAAAAATAATCCAAGATCGATCGGGCGCAATCTCGAGGGATTCCGCAAGCCACCCGTAAAGAGTAAACGGCTCATCGGGAGAACGCATTAACAAACCTTCAAAAACCATACGCTCGGAGTACAGAGACAAACCGACAGGAGGGGTTCCTTTTGTGATAAAAGGGTTGGTTGAATCAAACGTTCCCACAACCCCCAATTTAAGAGTCCCTCCCTTAGGCGCGTTAGGATTGACCCCTTCAAAGTGCTTGAAATCCTTTGGATACTTCACATCTTGATGCATAGAAATAGCGTGAGTTTTTTGTACTTTTTTCGTTTGATCGGTTGCTTGAAGCGGCAACAAAGCTGTTATAAAGGCGACAAAAGAACAAAGCAAGACTCGCATAAAAAAGATTCCCATGGTAATTTTACGTTATAAATAATTGAAACAAACCTATCACACGGTGCCTAAAATGTCAGAGCAAAATAAAACAGAATCTCAAAATCACTTTGATATTTTAATCATTGGCGGCGGTCCTGTCGGGATGACGGCTGCTCTTTTAATGTGTCAACAGGGATTTAAAGCAGCTCTTTTTGATCGTCTTGATTATAAAGATGTGCTTAGCGCCAATTATGACGGACGTACCTTTGCCTATGCCTACGGATCTAAATTGGTTTTGGAAAAAGCGGGTATTTGGAAAGATCTTGAAAGTCATGCTCAAGAGATTCAAGATATCTTTGTAACCTCGGAAGGCCCGGGAGAAGGGTTACATTATGCTGCGGCAGAAATAGCCGATCATCCTATGGGGTTTAACATTGAAACGCGACATTTTCGCGCCACCGTTTATGAGGCTCTCCAAAAACAAGAAAATTTTCATCTGTTTGCTCCCTGTGATATTGATGAGATAACCTTTCACCAAAGTCATGTTAAGGTTCAAATTTCAGGAAAAGACTCTCCTTTCACGGCGCCTCTTGCCCTTGCTGCCGATGGAAAAAATTCCTTCATCCGTGAACAGGTCGGCTTAAAAAGCAAAACTATTCCCTATAATCAAAAGGCCTTGGTCTTCGTGATTGACCATGAAAAATCTCACAACAATTGCGCCTATGAACATTTTTTAAAAACCGGTCCCGTTGCTCTTTTACCCATGAAAGATGAATTTTGCCGACGAACTCGATGCGGTGTAATTTGGAGCCTTCATAGCGATCGAGCCGATGATTATTACGCCCTCAGTAATAGTGACCTTGAAACAGAACTTTCTCGCCATTTTTCAGAAATTTTAGGCCCGCTTTCCGTCAACGGCCGGCGTTGGCTCTTTCCCCTGGACGTAACCGTCGTTAAGAACTATGTGGCGCCTCGTCTTGTTTTGATCGGCGATTCGGCTCACGCCATTCATCCCGTAGCGGGACAAGGCTTCAATTTAGGGTTAAGAGATGTATCGACATTAGCAACACATTTAAACAAAGCAAAAGATCTTGGTCTTGACCTTGGCTCTCTTACACTTTTAAAGGATTATGAAAAAAAACGTCGCAAAGATATTTTAAGCATGACGGCTATGTGTGACGGATTAGTTCGACTTTTTTCAAACGATAACAAGTCACTCGGACACCTAAGGCGCATGGGCTTGGATCTCACCGACAAACTGCCGATGTTAAAGAAAACCTTAACCCGTCACGCCATGGGCTTGTAAAATAAAAGGCTTAAACTTTCATCAAGATTTTTCTTAGAAAAATTATTAAGGCTAAAATTAATAAATGTGAAAGTAGATTTTAACGATATTTTAAAGGCCACGGTGCATGCTCGATATTGGATCGCGACAACCCCGCGAGCCCTATAGGCAAAAGTCCCGAGGACGGCAGTCTCACACACTGACGCCTCTTAGGGAAAACAACACAAGAGATTTTCCATGACCGATAAAAAAATACTCCTTTTTCCAAAACTTGCCCCGCCGCCTTTAAAAGAAGTCAATCAAAACACAATTCTAAAACCGCGGTTGAGTTTTTGGAAAAAATGGACACAAAGACGTCTCAAGAAAAAACCGGCCGCAGAATCTTTCTTGTGTCAGCAACACCCTGCCGATTCCAAAGACTAAGCCGTATCTTGGAGAATTCTCGGCCGGCCGAATGGGCTAAAAGTTTTCGGGGCTGTACCGAATAACGCCTAAAAAGTGTTATAATGGTGCGGATATCTGCGACCCTCCGGTGCTAAGGTAAAAGCAGTTTCCATACCGGCGCCGCTTTGTTGAATGGGGTTCCCAAAGCTCTCGAGGGTGCCTTTAACTTCGGGTTTTTTGGACACAGTCGGTGTGCTTGAAGACGGCACATTATCATTGGAGGCTAAAGAAGAAGCGCCTTCTATTAAGGCGTCCAACGCAACTTCGGCGCCGATATGCTTTAGACCGTCAACAAAGCCGTCCTTAAAATCCGTTCCTCTAACAAGGCTTTCAAAACCCGTGCGGGCAGTTCTTTTACTTTCCCCGTAACACGATTATGAGTCGGTTGCTGTGGAAGCGTCTTAATCTGCCGCCTCTTTGCCCCGGTCTTTCATATAGTAAAGGGGGCTTTCGTAATACAAACGCCAAATGAATTTCTCAAAGGAGTCTTTCCAAGCTCCTCTGGCGACATACCTTTAAATAAGCTTACCACTCGATGAACGGGAAAGTTTCTCGAAAGCGCTTTTCCAGTTGGGGGCTTTCCGCAAGTGCTTTTAATGCCGATTTTTTAGAAATTTCCAAATCATCATCTTTTGTAAATCCTCTCAAATATGAAATACCTAATAGGGCTTTAAATTCTTTTTCTGTGACCTTTGCTGGCGTAGGAAAACCTATGGTTTCTCTAAATTCTTTACTATCTTTTGCATCCAATAAGCAATACATATAGGGGGGTAGGTCATCGTGATCTTTTATAAGGCTATAAATCCATTGGTGGGCTTCTTCTATGGTTATTGCCCCAAGGGCATGGGATTTACTAACAAACCCAATTAAAAAAGAATCTTCCCGTCCTGAAATCCCTTTGATCATAATTTCTGACTCTTTTTATTTTTACCCAAACCAATGCTGCCGACATGCTGGGTTTTTGCATGAGTTTCTTCTATCACCAACTGCATTCTACCGGCGCGCGGATTATGCTCCCATGTTAATTTGGTTCTTTGCTCGTGATGATTCCTTTGCGGTTTTTTGGGCGACTTCCAAATAAGTTTGCGCCCTAGGATTTGTCTGAGCAATCCCGTTTATTTAAAAGGTGGTCGATCCAATGAAAATCATATCCCTGATCTGCATAAAAATCTTTTATAAACGGCTCCTTCTTTGGGCGCAATCTAAACATCTCAACAATATAATTCAAACGCCCTGCGTGTAGATCACGCAAACGCTGCTCAACGTTAACAGCTTGCCAAACGGCTTGGCACTCTAAACCTTTAATACGCTCCTTTGGTACAGTCGTTCCATTTGGTGGATAGCCGTGCCCGATTATAGAGTATTCTTGTGTAGTGGCATTATATCTAAAATGATCTTCATATTTATTAATTTCCGCATCTAACGGGACTTT
>JAACSN010000017.1 GCA_009993885.1 Alphaproteobacteria bacterium | reverse complement strand
CAAACGTCGTGAGTTTGGGTGATTTTGTCATTGACTGAAGCAGAGAAGGCGCAGTTCGCCGCCAGCCGTTCGAGGATTTTCGGGTATTCGAGGACGGAGAGGGTTTTGATGTCCATGACGGGGGAATTATACCTAACCCCAGACGTCTACGGAGTCTCCCATTTCGTCTTTCGTCCCTTGTTTGGAATGGTTATGCAAGCTGCCTATAAGTGAACTTCTGTTTCTTTTAGGTATAATAAGCCAAAGGACACACAAAGGCATAACTTATGGCGCGCCAAATTTCCGAGAAAAAACAATATGGGGTTTTTTACACGCCAAAACGTGTTGCTGATGTTCTTTGCAAGTGGGCGATCAGATCGAAAAGTGACAAGGTTTTGGAGCCTAGTTTCGGTGGGTGTGATTTTTTAGAATCTTCACGTTCTAGATTTATTGAAATTGGCCTACAAAAGACAATCGCTGAGCGAAGATTATATGGCGCAGACGTTGATCCATCCGCATTTAGCACCCTTTCAACATTTCTTGCAAACCCAAACGGGCATTTCAAGCAAAAAGATTTTCTCAGCCTTTCCATAAACTCATTCCCTGTAAGTGATGCTGGATTTGATGTTGTGGTCGGAAATCCACCTTATGTCTCGCATCACAACATGTCCGACGAGCAAAAAAAGACAGCTTTAAAATCTATAAACAATGGTGATTTTGAACTTGGTGGAAAGGCAAGTTTATGGGCATATTTTGTATTACACAGCTTGAGCTTTCTCAAACCAGGCGGTCGAATGGCTTGGGTCTTGCCGAGCAGTTTTTTATATTCCGATTACGCAAAGCAAGTGCGTGAAATTTTGTCAAATCGGTTTGAAAAATGCCTGCTCATTAATCTTCATGAGAGACTGTTCATTAGTGATGGCACCGAAGAGATTAGTGTAATTACACTGTGCGAAGGATTGGTTGAGTCTAATCCGCATCCTAATATGCAAATAATATCTGCATCCAACACCAGTGAAATTGAGAAGGTGATTGAGCGATGGGAAAGTAAGAAATCAAACGGTAAATCAAATATTCAGGCTAGCAACAGACTATCAAACGCCGAGATGAGAAAACTCTTTGAGCAATTGTCTGCTGACAGTTTCACCAAACAACTTGGCGATCTGTTTGATATTCAAATTGGGATAGTTTCAGGCGCTAATTCGTTCTTTATTTTGAATTCTGAAAATTGGAAAAAGCACAGCCTTTCAGATAAAGTTGCAAGTTATGTTTTGACAAAATTTAGATTTGCCAAAGGTGTAACTTTAGAGCAAGAAGATGTTGAAACAATCCTCCAAATCGGAGAAGATTGTTTATTGGTAGACACATCTAAAACAGACAAGATTGATGACAAACTGCAAGAATACTTGGATTCGTTTCCGAAAGACAAGATTGAGACTATAACCACATTTGTTAGAAGAAAACGATCTGGTATCTGGCATCGCTTCAACGACAAGCGCATTCCAGATGCCTTATTTCCATACATGCAGAACAAGGGAACATGGATTGTTATTAATAAAGCGCGCATAAATGCAACGAACTCGATTCACAGACTTTATCGCAGAAGCGAAGTCACCGAAAAGGAATTGAAGCTTGCCGCAATTTCGATTTTAACCACGTTTAGCCAATTGTCCGCTGAAATTGAGGGGCGCACTTATGGCGCAGGTGTTTTGAAGCACGAACCATCAGAAGCGGCGAAAATCAAATTGCTTATGCCTGAAGTTGAACTGGAAAAGATTGACAGCACAATTAAGAAAATTGACAGTCTTCTTCGGCAAGGTTTACACCAACAGGCTCGTAAATTGGCTGACGAATTCCTGCTCGAACATTATTCTGGCGACACGAAGTATTCTTATTCATTCTTCGACAATGAACTATCTGCCTTACAAAGCAGACGAATGCCCTTGAAAAAACTGTCAAGGAAATAACATCATGGCAAAAGATGCTAGTGCTGACAAGATTCGCAAACAACTCCTCAAGCAATTAGAAAATGAGGAGATTGATTATGGACGCATTTTAGAATTGTCTTTGGAATTGTCAGAACTCGACGAGGAGAACGTTCGGTTTTCGGTAGATGCAAGTCATATAAGCCGTTTAGGACGTGAATTAGTCGTCAAAAAAGAAACCGCGGTTTCAGAACTTGTAAAGAATGCCTATGACGCCGATGCAACCCAAGTTACCCTTACTTTTGAAAATGCAGACTTGGCAGGTGGGAGATTGGTTATTGAAGATAACGGGCATGGCATGACCCGTGAACAATTGATTGCGGGATTTATGCGATTATCCACAACCGATAAGATTCATGAGCAATATTCCCCAAAATATAAACGTCTTAGAGCAGGCAGAAAAGGCATTGGGCGATTTGCTGCACATCGTTTAGGCAAGAAATTAAAAATAGTTACACAAACTAAGCAGTCCTCTTCAGCCTTACAAATAGATATTGACTGGTCACAATTTGAAGCTGATCAAGATCTTATTATTATTTCCAATCACATTACGGAAATTTCAAAAACGCAAAAAAACGGCACAACCCTCATTGTTGATGATTTGGAAGATGGTTGGACTGTTGCATCTCTTAAAAGCGTTTATAGATACTTGGCAGATTTGTTACAACCATTCCCCATTTCAAAAATACTGGAGACGGATTCGAAAGATCCTGGGTTTGCAGTAAAAATATTTCGTAGTCTTAATGACGAAAGGGAAGAAGTTGCCAGCACAGAGAAGTTGGTATTCGAATATGCGTTAGCAGAAATAGTGGGAAGTGTTGATAAAAATGGTGGGATAAGATGGTCGATTCGAAGCCAACAATTGGATATCAACGAAAGAAAAAAGTTAAAAGCGGGCAATTTAGAAATGGAAGCTAATGGTTTCCAGTTTTTGAAAAATGTTAACTTAAAAGCTTTTTACTACATTTATAACGGAAAAGACTCTAACTATCTTCCTGGTCACATCAATACTCTTATTGCCACATTAGCACGAGATAGAGGAGGAATCCGAGTTTACAGAAATGGCTTTAGAGTTCTTCCTTATGGAGAGCGTGAAGATGATTGGCTTAGACTTGATGAAGAATCTGCACGAAGGACTCTCCTTCCCCCTTACAGGAATCAAAATTTTTTTGGTTTCGTAGAATTAATAGATCCAAATGGTGATGTGTTTGAGGAAACGGCAAGTCGAGAATATTTAATAGATAACCAAGGCTTTCAAGAATTAATAAGGTTTTGTCGAATTATTCTAGAAGCCGCCATAACTCGCGTGGCTGAAGCTCGTGGCAAAAAAATAAAACCAACCAAAAGGGAAATATCTCCATCCGAAAAAATAAGGGAAGCTGTTGACAAGATTCGTCGCGCGAAAGATGAAATAGAGCGCTCATCAGGCGATAAGACAATAGAGAAAATCAATGTCCAAAAATCTGATACAGTAAAAGCAATTCAAAGTGCAATTCAAGTACTTGAGGAAAGCGTTGGAGCACAACAAGAAAAAGAAGAAGAATTGCTCAACGAGATTTCAATGCTTAGAGTACTGGCAAGTTTAGGACTTTCGATTGGACAATTCAATCACGAAATTCGCAACATGTTTCCAGCGTTATTAGCCGACACATATTCACTTATTCATTCAACCTCTGGCGATGCACATGAGAAAGCTCTGCGATTGAAGAAGAATGTTCAAAGTTTTAGGACTTATACATCTTATTTCGATAAATCTGTGTCGGCAAATGCAAGGAGAGAAACCGTTATTCAAGATGTAGGAAAAATCCTGCGCTCTTTTTGGGAAGTAATCACCCCTGCCTGTCAGAGGCGAGATATCGAATTTCCCGAACCAACGATTCTTGAATATGACCTCTTCACTACTCCCATGCACTCATCAGAATGGATGTCTATCCTTTTTAATCTGTTCACAAATTCACGGAAAGCTATTGCACGAGCTGGACGTGAAGCGGGTAAAATTTTGGTAACCGCAGGACGGGAAAAGGGTAAGATATACGTTGATTTTTCAGATAACGGCGATGGTATTCCTCCCGAAAACCGCGAGCGAATTTTCGATGCGTTTTTTACAACATCTTACACAGGTCAAACCGATGAAGATGCAGATGAAGACGATGATCTTCTCGGAACAGGTCTTGGTCTGAAGATTTTGAAGGATATTGTTACCTCATATAGCGGAGAAATCTCTCTCGCAGGCGCTCCGCGTGGATATGTAACTTGCTTTCGTGTTGAAATCCCAGAAGCCAGCAAGGAACAATTGGAGGCATATGATTAAATACCTGTACCTCGACGATGAAGAGATAACAACCATAAAGCCGTATAGAGATATGGTTGTTGAACATTCCAAAGAATTGCATATTGATGTAGAACACCCTGCAGCCTTTCAAAACAATTCGGCATTAATAACTAGATTAAAAGGGTATCAAGGTCTTATTCTTGATTGGCGACTGGATGAAATCTCCAGCAAAACTGATAAGAAGAAAGCCGATTTTCGTGCGGCTACGCTTGCTCAAGAAATAAGAACCAGAGAGACGGAAAAGAAGATTCATCCCTTGCCCATTGTTGTATGGTCACAGGAAAGCAAATTGAAAAGATCATATCAAGGCGATTTCACATCTTACGACCTTTTTAATTTTGTCTACAAAAAAGAAGAGATTGTCGACAATCCTAATATCGTACATGATCAACTGCTGTCCCTAGCTTTGGGATACAAGTTTATTGATAAATTCAAGAGCGCGAAAAAGAAATTCGATCTTAGCGATCTCTTGAAAGCAAAAGACTCCTATGTAGACATCAGAGTGCAAGAATATTTCAACTCAACCGCTCGTACTGTGCATGAAATTGCTCGCTTTATTATCCAAGACCTTTTGCATAGACCAGGACTGATGATTGACGAACTCCGTCTAGCTTCACGACTCGGCATCGATAAAGACGCATCCAAAGATTGGACAAAAGTCCTTGATCTAATTGCGAAGTACAAATACTTGGGACCATTTGGCGAAGCTTGGGAGAGATGGTGGGCATATGGTGTTGAGAAAGAGTGGTGGCTTCCAACAAGCGATCAGGATTCCCCGATCAGTATATTGAATGCGAAGGAAAGAGTAGAAATCATAAAGAAGAAAACTGGTCTTAGGAATTTGATTATGGCCGAGCCGATTAAGCCCAAATACCATACTCGTTTCTACACAATATGCGAATATACAGGAAAACCGCTAGACCCGATTGATGGAGTGATTATTTCGGAAAAAGAGCCTCAGCCCTGGCAGGAAAGAAGGTATATTTCTTTGGATACAGCACTCGAGCGGCGCGGAGAGTATGACCCGCATCCGACGGAACTGGAAAGGCTCAAAAACATAAGGCGTACAAGGGGATAAATTTATGTCGCCCAGAAAAGACAACTCCTCCGCAATTCGGGCAAAAATAGCGTCGGGTCTTGGTAATCTCGCGCAGTTGCTTAATAAAGAAAAGATTGTGCGAGATGTAAGCCCCCTTTACAAAGCTGCTGAAATGTGCAGGAATAATGCTCCTGCAAAAGGGATATGGGGATATGATGTTGAGCCCCTTATTTTTCGTGACCTTGGTGAAATAAAAGTTTTTCAAAATAAATTCGATACCAGTAATGCAACAATAACTTTTTCAATGACTGTAAAAGGAAAGTGCGAGCCAAGCGAAGATGAAGATCCGCTAACCACGCTTGGTATGCAAATAATTATGAGCGGGGAGTACGAAGATGATACTGATCTGAAACCTGCATTCAGTGCATGGCATTTAGATCGCCATAACTCGGAAAGCGAGTCGGCATTTTTACATCCTCTTTATCACTTGTCTTTTGGCGGGATGCATCTTGAGAGTCAGCTGGATAAAAAGAACACACCTGTCATATTGGCGGATACCCCTCGTATTGTGCATCTACCTATGGATGCCATTCTGGGTATTGATTTTGTGTTGACTAACTTTTGGCAAACCTCTGCGTTAGGCTTTCGTAATGAAGGAGCCTATGTAAATTTATTAGCTGAGTCGCAAAGAAATCTTTGGAAACCGTACTTCGATACACTACATGGCTTTTGGCAGGCAAACGCGCATGCGCTATCATGGTCGCCGATTGAAATTATTCCACAATTAGCGAATAATCTGTGATTTGTCTCCTGTGCGGACATTGCGGTCAAGAATCCTTTGTCTCCTTTGTGCCCCATCGCTTTTAGGCTCTTTCGTCTTCGTTTTCAAAGAGGGGCAGGTTATGTTTGAACCGTGACTTACGGGATACTTTTTTCACCCTTCCCAATTTCCCTAAATTCTTAAGAAGTGTGGTAAACTCCCGCCGCTCCTAAAAAGGAGCGCAACGCTTCTGGGAAATTGTTTTGATCACTCTGAATGATAGCCCGACGCAATCAGTCGGGCTTTTTTGTTGGGCAGGC
>JAACSN010000012.1 GCA_009993885.1 Alphaproteobacteria bacterium | reverse complement strand
ACCGTTAGTGACTGAAACAGTTTCGCCCTCTTCAATTGGCGTAAGGTCTACATGGGTAACAATCAGGTCATCTCCGTCTATATCCGTATCATTACCGAGGACATCAATGGTGACGGAACTATCTTCATCAACAACTAAGGGGTTTTCTAGGGTTCCGTCATCAACGGCCACGGGCTCATCGTTCACAGGAGTAACCACGAGAGAAACCTTTTGGCTAAGTGCCGGGTTAACGCCGTCACTCACCGTATAAACAAACTCCCCGGCATCTCCGTTAAAATTTTCTGACGGATAAAAAGCTAAATTTTCCAGTTCCTCTATTGTTAATCTGTCTCCAATTTGAATAGGGCTATCCAAGTCTGAGGAGCCCAGTATAACGCCTCCGGACGGGATCTGTGTGACCGTAATAAAAAGCCGATCATTTTCAGGGTCGCTCGGCCGAGAAATATTAAGGTACAAAAGATTATCTTCAAAGGTTGTAAGCGTTTTGTCAGACTCTACGCTCGGCGGAGAATTCCTAGCTTCAGCAGATCCGTTAATAAATAGGCTCCGAAGCTCATCGTCACTCAAGAGGCTTGCTTCAAGTAAAGAACTGTCCGAGTCAGATACGTTAACCGAGGCACTATTGCTAAAGAGATTATCAAAAGAAGAAAAATCCCTTTCCAAATCAAAAGTAAGTGCTATTTCATCATCGGGAGAACGAGGTGCAGAGCCCGTATAGGGCTTATAGAGAGAAGCCGCACTGTTTTCTGTCGTCATTGAGGCGACCGCGTCCCCCTCCGCAGGAAGGACAGATGCAATATCGGGGGAAAGCCTTTCGCTTACCGTATCCGCTTCTGCCAATAAAGCTTGAAGTGAGGTTTGCAAAGCAAGTTCTTCTAAAATTGCAAGATCCAATATCCCGGCAGGCGAAAGACCGCCTAATAATTGTGAAAGAAAACTATTATCCCCCAAAAGAGGTAACGGGTTTTTTTCAGGAGAAACAGCCATTAAATAAATCCTTATCCATATAAAGTATTGCAGAACATATATACAATGATAAAGCAATATTATTAATTATCGGTTAAAAATATTTATTTAAAACAATAAATTATATTTATTTAAAAAATCTATACTTTAAAGGAGGAATGATAATATTTTCAAAACAAATTGATGCCCAAACAGAAGCATCAGGGGTCGGCCTTAAAATTTATAAGAAAATACAGAATCTGTAATTTGTTGAAAAATTGTGATTTGGGGCATCGGCGACGAAATATCTGCTTATGGGAGAGGGAGGCAGATAAAGATAAGATGTCCGCGATACTACTGCCGTCAAATTTTTGAGCCTTAAGAGTGAATATATTAATGTTTCTAAGGGTTTTGAAGAACCTCTATTCTGTATAGGTAAAATATATAAGAAGGGTTTCAGGAACGGTTTTGAAGTAACTATAAATGCAAAAAAAGCCGGAGAAAAACTCCGGCTTTTTGAAAACAGTTTAACAAATTCTAGTAAAGGTAAATATCGGTTACGCGGTTATTAGGCTCAAATTCTTTGCGGCTAACTTTAAGCTCTCCACGGCCGACAGTAACTTTAATTGCTTTAGGATCAACACCATGGGCAAGAAGAGCCTCCTTTACGGCATTAGCACGCCTTTGTGACAATGCTAGGTTGCTGCTTGCCTTACCGATAGGATCCGTATGTCCAATGATCATAATACGGCGATCTTTGAACTTATTCACACGAGCCGCTACCTCAGCCACAGTCATCATACCGTCACGTTCAATATTAGCGCTGTTGTAGTCAAAATGCACACGACGTACGGGACCGTTTTTAAAGACGGCAACCTCAAGGTCGGCAAGGCGTTTTGAGAAAAGAGTCTTACAGACACCGATCTCTTTCTTTTGATCCTTATGCAAGGTTGGACCTTCTTCAATTTCTTCAACCCAGCAATCAAAAGCAACTTGTGTTTTTGCGCCTAATTCAGGTTCAATAAAACGACCGCCGCGGGCGAGGGCAAAAAGCATTCTTTCACGACCGTCCAGTAAATCAGGCATATATTTTTTATGGATATCCCAACGCTTCGGATCTTCCGGAAGCACAAACATACCGGCTGCAGCTTGAAGGCCTTTTACGGCAAAATGACGCGCATCGATACTATCATTATAAATTTCAGCTTCTTTTTTAGCTAAGGCTTGATATTCGTTGGCAAGTGCATTATTGAATTCACGTTCATCGCGCGGCTCTTTCTCTAGCTCGGCAATTTTCTGATCCGCACAACTTATTGCAAAAACAGCTGCTGTTAGCGCGGCTACTTTAAAAGTCCATTTTTTTTGAAGCATTATCTTCTCCCTTTTTTAATTATATAAGTATCTTTTTTAGAGACCCTAGGGAAAGTTTACACGTTTTAAACTTTTGTACTAGAGGCTTTTTTTATCCACTTCATCTTTGTTGTTATAAAGCAGTTTTAATTATCTCGCCGGTTTATTAATTTTTTATTAAATTTCCAAAAACTAAAACAGATTCTATTTTTCATTAAACCGCTACTAAAAAACCGCCTCTTTTAAAAAGGCGGTTTTAGCGAGTCTAAAAAGAAAATTAAGTTTTATTCACCGACAACGGCGTCTTTTGCATCTTCTGCAACTTTTTCAACTTCATCAGCTACTTTTTTAGCACCTTCGACGGTTGCATCAACAGCATCGGAAACAACCTCACCGGTAGCTTCGGCAACCTTACCGGCAGCATCGACAGCATCACCTGTCACTTCTTTAGCCGTGTCAACGGTTGCATCGGCAACTTCACCGGCCGCGTCAACAGCGTCACCTGTCAGATCAGCAGCAGCATCAACCGTTGCGTCGACAGCTTCACCGACAGTTTCGGCTGCCTCTTTCACAACTTCTTCTGCTTTTTCCTCGGCTTTTTTTGCATCATCACAACCGCCAAGTGCAAGTGCAAAAGCAGCTAAGCTGATTCCCAAACCTTTTTTTAAATTCATTTTGTATCTCCTAATTATTTTTAGTTGTTTTTTTTACCAATAAACTCAAGAGTCATTCTATCCTAAAATTTATTAAAAAAAAGTTAAAAAACAAAATAATAGTTCTTAAAACCTAAAAAGACCTATTCCCTTGAGAAATAGGTCTTTTTTAAAGTTTTTATTTCATTTAAACTTTATTTTTTAACTTCTGTCTGTGCGATAATTTCAACAGAAGCCTTATCACGCAAACGCTTTACAAGTTCTAAAAACGCTTTTTGTTGAACTCTTGCACCCAATTGCGCTTTTACATCTTCAAATTTTGGCGGCTTCGCACTGCGACGATCATCAACCTTAAAGAGATGATAACCGAAGTTTGTCTTAGTCGCTTCCTTAGAAGAGTCGCCTGATTTAAGGTTTTTCAAAGCCGCATCAAACTCTGGAACCGTTCCCTCAAGAATGTAACCAAGGTCTCCGCCGTCTTGACCGGACTGTTTGTCTTCAGATAACTCACGGGCAAGTTTTTGGAAATCTTCACCGTTCTTAAGACGCTTTAAAGCAGCATTGGCATCTTTTTCATCCTTAAAGAGGATATGGCGGACTTTAATTTCTTTTTTGTCCTTCACTTCCTTCATAAACTTATCTTTTAAGGTTTTGTACTCTTGCTCAATGGCTTGATCGTTAACCTTTGATTTAAGTTGTTCAAAAACAAAAGCTTGAACAATGACTTGCTCTTTTGCTCGTTCGATGGCTTGTTGTACTTCCTTTGTTTTTGCAACGTCGGATTTGAGTGCCGCATCCGTAATAACCCGAAGATCAACCAACTGATTGGTCAGTTCTTCTTTGATATCGCCTTTTTGTTGAGCACGCTTAATCATCTCGGGCGGCAAAGAGCTCTCAAGTTGCTTAAGATCGGCCGTTGTAATTTCCTTGCCGTTAACTTTTGCAACGACTTGATCCGCTGCAAAAACAGAAACAGTAGAAAGTGCAAGAGCAGATGCTGCTGCCAATAGAAGTGTTTTTGTGTTTTTCATAACATTACCTTTTCATTAAATGTGCTACTATATGGTAGCTATGTTGCCTTGGAAAGCAACCTAAAAACGCATAAAAAGCTTTCTTAGCATCTTTTATCAGGAAAACACCATTGGGAAAAGTCCTTTTTCTTGCTATAACTGTTGAAAATTGCGTAATTGCCGCATTAATATAAAGATTTGAAAATTGAGGCCTAAATGTTTCTAAATGTTCTTAAAAAGTTTTTCGGTTCCACGGATGAGCGCTTTCTTAAAAAACTCGAACCTATTGTCGAACGCATTAATGCCTTTGAACCGGCAATCGAAAAACTTTCAGAAGAGGCTTTAAAAGCTAAAACCGTTGAATTTAAAGAACGCCTTTCTAAAGGGGAAAACCTCGATGATCTTTTACCCGAAGCTTTTGCCGTGGTGCGCGAAGGAGCAAAACGATCCTTGGGTTTGCGCCCCTATGATGTCCAAATGACGGGCGGTATTGTTCTGCATAAAGGAATGGTTGCCGAGATGGCAACAGGTGAGGGTAAAACGCTTGTGGCAACCTTACCCGTTTACCTGAATGCTCTTACGGGTAAAGGGGTTCATGTCGTCACCGTCAATGATTACCTCGCCTCCCGTGACTCTCAGTGGATGGGACAACTTTACAATTATCTCGGTCTTTCCGTTGATTGCATCATTAGCGGCATGGATGACAAACAACGGAAGGCAGCTTATGCCTGTGACATTACCTATGCTACAAACAATGAGCTCGGTTTTGACTATTTACGAGATAACATGAAATTTCGCTTGGAAGAAGTTGCACAACGCCCTTTTAATTTCGCCATCGTAGATGAGGTAGACAGCATTCTTATCGATGAGGCAAGGACTCCCCTTATCATTTCCGGCCCTGCAGAAGACTCCTCCGATCTCTATCGAGCCGTCAATAAAATCATTCCCCAATTGGTTCCGACGGATTACGAAGCCGAAGAAAAAAATAAGTCCGTTACATTAACGGAATCCGGTAACGAACACGTTGAAAAGCTCTTGGCCGCACACGGACTCTTAAAAGACGGAAGTTTATATGAAGTGCAAAACATTGCACTGATCCATCACATCAATCAGGCCTTACGGGCTCATTTGATGTTTCATCGCGATGTAGACTATATCGTTAAGGATAATCAGGTCATTATTATTGACGAATTTACAGGACGTATGATGGACGGGCGACGTTATTCGGACGGGCTCCACCAAGCACTTGAAGCGAAGGAAAATGCTGACGTCCAAATGGAAAATCAAACACTTGCTTCCATTACCTTCCAAAACTATTTCCGTCTCTATGATAAGCTTGCCGGAATGACAGGGACGGCAAAAACCGAAGCAGCAGAGCTCCATGACATTTATGGGCTTGAAGTTATTCAGATGAAGACCAATGTCCCGGTTGCACGTATCGACCAAGACGACGAAGTCTATCGCACGGAACGTGAAAAAATTGATGCCATTGTTAAAGTAATTGAGGACTGTAAAAAACGCAATCAACCCGTTCTTGTGGGAACAACAAGCATTGAAAAATCAGAGATGGTTTCAGCTCACCTAACAAAATTGAAAATCAAACACAGTGTATTGAATGCGCGTTTTCATGAACAAGAAGCCGGGATTATCGAAGATGCCGGTCGCCCGGGAGCAATTACCATTGCAACCAATATGGCAGGTCGTGGAACGGATATTAAACTTGGAGGCAACCTTGAAGCACGCCTTGAAAAAGAGCTTGCAGGTCTACCTGACGGTGCCGAACGCACCCGAAAGGCAGAAAAAATAAAAGCGGAAATCGCCGACGCTGCCGAAACTGTAAAAAAAGCAGGCGGCCTTTACGTCATCGGGACGGAACGCCACGAAAGCCGCCGTGTGGATAATCAGCTCAGAGGTCGTTCCGGCCGTCAAGGAGACCCGGGCGCCTCTCGTTTTTACCTCTCTCTCGAAGATGATTTGATGCGCATTTTTGGCTCCGAGCGCCTTGATACCATGCTTCGTCGCCTTGGCCTTGAAGAAGGAGAAGCCATTACACACCCTTGGGTCAACAAAGCCCTTGAGCGCGCCCAACAAAAAGTTGAAGCCCGCAACTATGACATGCGTAAGCATCTTTTGAAATACGATGACGTCATGAATGCGCAACGTAAAGTTGTTTATACTCAACGCCATGAACTGATGGAAAAAGAGGACATGCACGACGTCATTGAGGAAATGCGAGAAGATGCCCTCGATGCCTTGCTAGATCGCTGTATTCCTGAAAATTCCTTTGCGGATCAGTGGAGTGTTGAGACCCTACATGAAGAAGTCTTACGCTTGTTTGGCATGAACTTGCCTATCAAAGACTGGGCCGGAGAAGAAGGTATTGCCGAATCCGAACTACGGGATCGCATTGAAAAAGCCTCTAAAAAACACATGGCTGAAAAAGAAGGAAAATTTACGGCTCCCCTTATGCGCATGGCAGAAAAAAGCATTCTTTTGCGGGTCTTAGACACCTCTTGGAAGGATCATCTTCATAACCTTGATCATCTCCGCCAAGGCATTAACTTACGAGCTATTGCTCAGCGTGATCCCCTTAACGAGTACAAACAAGAAGCCTTTACCATGTTTGAAGACATGATGACGCAAGTGTGTGAAACAACTGTTTCCTTACTTTCTCACCTTGAAATTGGCGTTGAAAATGAAGATGAATTAGAACAAGCCGCACTTGAAGGCACAGAAACCGACCAAAACGCCTTAAATTATAGTGGTCCTGCTAAAACACTGGAAGACACATCAAAATCCGGGTCCGGTGCAAAATCTATCGTTCAACGCCTTGCAAAGTCTAATCCTTCCCGAGGAAAAAAGGCCGCAGACACAAAGAGCGACGGCTCTGAAGGTAGCGATGCAGAGGTTTCTCGTAATGCTCAATGCCCTTGCGGTTCAGGCGAACGTTACAAACACTGTTGCGGCAAGAAATAACACTATCTCGGTCGTATAATATTCCCGCCATGGGTTGCCTAAAAGGCGCATGTTGCGGTTTACTGACGGGCACTAAAGAATCGACAGATAAGTGCCGCAAATCTGCCTTCCTTGTTATTCAAAAAAAAGGCTTTCTTCCGGCGCCCTTTATCCGGCAAAAGATACCCCTTTTAAAATTTTTCCGTTCCGGGGCTTCGGCAATGGATCCTATATTTATAGGTAAGAGGTTCTGAAACGATATCCGAGATTTTTTTGGAATGCCTCTATAACCTTTATTTGATGACTCGAAATTCACAAGTCTAAAAACAATATTTATTTATACCGAATTAAGATATAATGGCCTTATGGATATAAAAAAAACATCACTCTTTTTTGATAACTTAATTAACCTGATTCTGAAACCGGGAGATTGGATTTGCCGGCTTTTTAAGGTAAAAGAGGGGGAACCTCGTTACTTTCTGCGGCTCTATCTTAATATCTTTATCTATACAAAAATAGCCGTTTTGGGCGCTGTTTTCTTTGCTTTGCGCTCTATTTAAAACCTCTTTGATTTACGCATGCCCCGTATGAGCAAACAAATGATCGGGATCCACGCCGAATTTTTCCAAAGTACGTTGCCAAAGCGTATCCGGCTTGGTGTCAAATAAAATAGAACCGTCTGCCGGCAAAGTAAGCCAACCATTTTGCATAATTTCCTCTTCGAGTTGACCGCTGCTCCACCCCGCATAACCGAGAGCCAATAAGATATGATCAGGTCCGTTCCCTAGGATTACGTCATCTAAGACTGTTGTAGAAGCCGACAGAGCAATATCATTGGTGACTTCGACGGAGGCTTCTGCCATGTAGTCCGTGCTATGCAAAACGAAACCGCGTCCGATTTCAACGGGCCCTCCGTAATGCACCCGAATATCAAGGGTTTTATTAATATTTTTAAGGTTCAGCTGCCGGAGAAGATCCTCAAAAGTAACAGATTCAATAAGCTTATTGACCACAATTCCCATAGCTCCATGGTTATCATGGCCGCACATAAAAATCACTGATTTTTTAAAACGAGGATCTTGCATTTGCGGCATAGCAACAAGAATTTGGCCTGTTAAATGAAAAGCCGTCTCGCCTATTTTTTTTACTTTTTTTGATGACATCCTGCACCCCGCGCCCACTTACTCCTTAGAGAATAGCAGCTTTTAAAAAGAAACAATAGACCTTGAAGGAACCGCTTTTTATGTATAGATCGACATATCTCACATTTTTAAAGGGAAATTATATTTTAAATCACAGCACAATAGCCCTAGAGAACAAAAAAAATGCCTCCGAGGTTAGGGAGGCATTTTGAGTAAGATTGCTTACCTTTTTAAAGATTGGCAAGCTCTGCTGAAACTTCAACAAGAGCCATTTCCTTTTCTTCTATGCCGTGTGAAAGCTCAGCGATGCTTTCTTTAAGCTCATTCATTTGATCTGCATTTTCTTCCTCTAAAAGACGAAGGGCTTCCTCGGCAGCAACAACGGCTTCTTCCGCTTCCAAGGCAGCCGCTTCTAAACGCGGGTTCTGACCAAAGCGTTTTTCATTAGCTGCGGCATGGTTACGTCGATCATCGGCAACACGCTTCAAAGCCTCTATCTCTGCTTCTTTCTCAACGAAAGGTTGTTTTAAAACGTCTAAGTTTTCTTCTGCCAACTGAAGATCACGACGCATCCCTCTTAATTGGTCGGTTAACAAGGTTGCTTGATATTCTAAATTCTGTTGCTCTATAAGGGTTCTTCCAGGATTTCCCTCTACTTCCTCATCAGGAATTTTTGTCAAGGATAAAGCAAAAGCCTTGGCTAATTGCCTTGCCAGTTCGTCGTCTTGCTCATCTAAGTTGACATTATTGCTTGAAGCATTATTAACCGTATCATCCATAGACAAAGCGAGAATTCTTTGAAGTTCTTCTTCCTCTGCACGCGCTCTTTTTTCTTCAAATTCCCTAACAAGGCGTTCTTGAGCTTCAATCTCATTTCTTCTTTCTTCTTCATCGTGGGCAATTTGAAGAGCTAATGCCGATGAATCGACTTCATCCTCTATATGTCGATAATCATTAAGAGAAAGCTCCAGAACTCTTTGCAGTTCATCGTCTTCATTTATAATGGAGGGGCCCGTTTCACGTGATGCCGCGATAGCTTGTTGTAGCTCGTCTTCTTCCCTCGTCAAATGTGAAGCAAAAGTTGAGGTTACCGCAACACTTACGGACAACCCGATAATCACAGGTAAAAATTTAATAGTCATTTCAGTACTCCTTTAGGTTTAAAATTAATCTTCTAATAAATATATAAATCCGTTTTCTAATAAGCCTCTATAAGATCATCCAAAGAACACGGCTCAACATTAAAGCGTCCGGGGAGACGGTGGTTATATTTAATATCGTCGAGTTCTTCATAGACAACATCATCGCTAATTTTCCCATCAAGACCAATCGCTCTTTCACCTTTGTAAAAAACCTCTTTAACCTCATCAGCCATGCGGACATAGCCGAATTTCTCAAGAAGGAACAAAGCCATTTCTTTTGTTTTCTCTTTATCTACATTCCTTGAAAACACACCGTCTTCAAGCATGACTACAGTATTTCTTTCATCCAACTCAAGGGTCAGATCACCGGAAACGACTTCACGAATATCAGAAGTCTTTATTATATTATCCTGCATTGCCTTATGAACCATACCGACCAAACGCTTGACATTTAAGGCTTCAAAGGTTACATCGGGACGGCGCACCCCGTCTCTATCAACTTTACCCTGTCTGATCGGTTGACCCGGCACAAAAAGGTTTCTAATAATTTGTCTTGGAGAATTCTCTTGATCCCCGGCACTTCCATAATATAAATGTTCAATTTCTTGATAATCACCTGCAAGACTCAGGGCAAGCCTCATACGTTGCTTTGCCAATAGAGGTTTATATAAACTTCCTTCGGCGTCAAAATGTTCTTCCTCACCTATTTTTGTAATGCCTTCCATTTTCCAGTCATAAACAACACCGGCAATAAGGGCGGCAATTTTCAAGTTTGGTGTATAATCACCCAAGAAATCACGATAGGTATTTAAAAGTATAGAAATTTTACTACTCGTTCCGTCTGCACAACCATTTTTTGTTTCGCTGAACCCTCTAATTAGGCGCATTTTTGCTTCATCCAAAGCCGTCTTCCAAGCAAGGTCATCATAATTTTCTTGTCCGGGACGTACAATATTTCCATCAACTTGATGTTGTGCCGTTTGATATAAGGCGTAGATTTTTTCTTTCCAATGCTCTCGTGTCCCTCTATCAGATCCAAATCTGCCAAAACAAGGATTTAGACCAACCAAGTAATTGCCGTCATAAAATCCGTTAATCCAACGATTTTGTTCTAAGGCATCACCACCAAAGGTTCTCCTAATAACGCCCTCACAATCTGTCTTTAAATTACGCCAATCTTCATCTGATACATCAGCGAAGTTGGACATCAAAAGTTGTCCCCAAGAATCATTATAAGTAAGGTTGACATAATTTAATGCAAGCGGTTGATTTCTTGTATTATGTTGCAAGAGGTCAATTGCATCCATACACTGCCTGGCTTCAACTTTCAAATCAACCGAAACACCACGATAATCGCCTAAAATGCCATCCCATACCTGATCTCCAATTGTAAACGCACGGCCGTCATAAGCATTAATCCCATTAATTTGGTCATTAAGGTCTGCAATACGGGTTACATGAAGACCCTCCACATGATTCTTATCCGCATTCCATTTCTGTGCAAATTTTAATTTTGTATACAAGAAACGTAGGCTTATCCCTTTACTTGTTGAAGGTCTGCTAATATGGTCTAAGAAATTTACCTCCTGATGAAGTTTATAAAGAGCTGCATTAAAATTGTGCATATCATAAACATCTCCCCCATCATCTCGCACTTGTTGATGAACGGCTTTTATTTCGGAATAAAGTGTAGGTTCTGCTTCACCCATATCCATTATAGACTCATAGGCTCCTTCCATATCGTCTGCTTCAATCCCCTCCAAAACCATAATTTGAACGCATTGTTTTGCACCAATAATTTTTTTATCGAAAGTCACACCGAACGACGGCCAATCATGTACGATTTTTGCAAAAAGAAGTCTATGTTCATCGCTATCATTTAAAACATTCGGTACTTCTGCAAGGAAGTCATCAGCTATATTAAGAGTCGTAATATGAGGATACGCAAGATCTGCAACAAGCTGTTGACGAATATCAGCAACTAGGGCTGCTGCAAGGGTACGTCCGCCCAATACGGCATTTTGGAACTCTAACAGTTCATTCACACCAAGGGCATTAACATTAGGAAGCGCTGCTAAAGCAAGCCTCATAGAAAACCCATCAACATTTCCTCGGCCTTGGTCAATAAAGTTCGTTGCAAGAACCATCCGCTCCTCAAGGGGAAGGTGGCCGTAAGCAATTCTGATCTCTTCAGCTTTCACATCAATACGAACAAGGCGTGTTGCTGCAACCAAATTGAGTTGGTTATCGCCTAACAGTTTAACAGCAACGGCGCGACCAAAACCGGCATTTCCGCCCCCATAAGCCACGGCATTTTCCGCAACAAGGGCATCAGAAACAACTTGAAGGGTGATCTCCGCCGTCGGTGTATTCGCAGCCGCAAGAGCTGTCGCTATGCGGTCTTTTAAGGCACCGAGGTTATTATAGTCGATATCAAGACGTCCTCTTACATGGGCACGATAAAAAGCCGTTTTCTCATTATCCATGATAAAGTTAAGGCCGTTATGACGCCTGAGGTGATTTTCAAAGGCAGCGGCTAACTCTTCCCCAACAATACTTGCGCAAAATGTCCTGATACCTGCATCAATTGTCTCCGATCCCATACATAACAAAACAAGAACATCATTATTGTGAAGATAGTGAAGATTACCGATAGCCAAGGTTCCCTCAACAAAATCTTTTTCCAATGCAAGGGCTGCCTCTTCAAGGGATGTTCCGTTAACACCGCGAAGCATGGCATCTGCAAGATTAGGAATACTATTTGTATGTTTTAGACCTGTATCCTCTAGATCTTGGAGAACGGCTCTCAAGGCAGCATTTTCGGTGAGTCCGCCATCATACATCCTCTCTGAAACGGCATTACGGATGTCTTCACCCACATTGGCAAAACGACCGGCAAGAGTCAGTTTAGTTGCGGCAACCGTTAAATCTCTGTGGGCTTGGTCAAGGGTACGGCCTGCTAAAACACGTTGGGCAACGTGTAGCGAGTTCAAGGCATTAAAACGACCTTGAGCTTGAACAACGCGTTGTAGTGCTACTGCTTCTGCCTCTCCGTGGTTGATTACACGATCTGCGATCGCATTGGCTTCATCGAGTGAAAAACCACGATTTAAGCCTGCCCAATAAGCAGCCTCAGGCGCCACTTTTGCACGTTGTAAAGCCACGTCATAAGCGCGTCGGTTATCCACAACATCTTCCACAATGATGTCGGTAATATTAACACCGCGATGGGCTTTAGCGCCAATATGTGCGGCATAAGCTCCTTTTAAAGTGACGTCGTCATGGGCATCCATATACTCAAAAACAGCTTCTGAGATCAGAGCATGACCGGCAAGGTGAGCAAAAGCCTCACGAGCCTCAACGGCTTTGATCATGCGGCTAATTTTTTTTCTGTGATTTAGTGTATCGTTTAGAACGCCCCCAAAAGCAGCCTTACGCCAATTCTCCAACCAATCTAAAAGAGGTTCTACCCCAATATTAATCGGATCTATTACATGGGCAATTACATCTTTGAAGGCTCCGCCGTCTTGTGAAAGATTATCTGCCGCAATTAAGAGAGCATCATAATCCATACCTGCGGTCTGTAAAAAGAATTCAGTCCAGTCTTTGGGGGTGAGTTTTTCGGTGATGTCCCCTAAACCAAAAATTTGTGCATTAGAAATTGCCGTTTTTTCATCAATCTTACCTTCTTGATGTTGTTCAACAAGTTTCTGCGCGTTGCGTTCTCGAGCAGCGGCCATTCGTGCTAAAGCTGACGCATTTACATTGTCTGCCACTAAAACAGAAGTGATAATTGCCAATAAAAATCGATCGTATTTCATTAAGGATCACCTAAAAATATTATGTTTCAATAATACATTTAGGTACTAGAAACCTTTTTGTCAATAAAAAAATCCTCATCACCAGGATGAGGATTTTGCATAATTAATTTTCGCAATCAGGAATACTTAGAAAGTTTTTGATATTTTAAATAGGGCGGTGAATATACGCGGCCTTTTTGACTGCGTCGAAAAGTTTGCTATATTGCCAATACCCGCTACATTTTGATTTTCTGAAAATTTAATTTTTTGATACACATCATAAGTTGTTTCAAATGCTAAACTGAAACCTTTCGAAAAAGCATAACGTGCGCCTATACCGCCGCCAAATCCCCAAAGATACCTTGACTTACTGTTAGATAAGAGAAGCAAATCAAAGTCATTTTGTTTTGAGTTGATAAATTTATGCTTAAACTTCCCCAAACGCACATTACCGATAGCATATAAAGCAAAATTGCTAGTTACTAAAGCTCCTAAACGTCCTGAGAGACCAAAATCATGAGAGTGTTGTTGGTGCACGTTATAAGGCGCTTCTTCTGGCCCTAAACCGTCTTGGTTTGTATTTAGTGTCATTTTCACCTCATCGGGGCTATAACGGTAATCAAATTCAAGCGCTGCCAAGAAACGACTAATAATCCAATCATAGCCCGCATGCAATTGAAACGCTACAGTATTATCAGAAGCAGATTTTGAGAAGTTTTCATCTTCTAAACCATTTCCCACACCGACAAGAGTCGGATCATAATTCGACTGACTCTTCACACGGTGATGCTTATAACCGACACCGCCGCCGACTTTAAAGCCGCTTTTAAAGTTACTGTCGGCCTGAGCACCGGAAATAAGCACAAGGGCGGACGCTGTTGCTAATACTATTTTTTTCATAAGTCTTCCTTTAATGTTAAAAAACGATACTTCATTCCTTACACGTTTTTTTATAGAAATCAAGGGCGGACGCCGAGCTCAAAAAAATTAAAAATAAAGTGTTACTTTTTGGCAACATTCCAAAAGAGCCGGCGGGAAAAGAACTTTTCAACGGGTTGAAAAAGGGGCGTCGGCAGGTTGCACTCCCCAAACCATTTCCATTCTAAGCATTTATGGGGCTCAATCAAGTGAGCTTCTTGATCTTTTAGTAAGGTCACGCGGGCAATCAGACTTACAAAGTGTTTGCCTTCTTTTGGAAAAATATCGTTTTGCACATCAATAATACAAGGATCTTCTTTCTCAAGGTCTATGCCCGTTTCTTCTTTGACTTCTCGCACCATACAATCCTTGAAATCTTCGCCAAAATCAAGCTTGCCTCCGGGCGGCCCCCACGTCCCTGCCCCATGGGCTGCTTTGCGTTTGCCTAAAAGAAGCTCATTCCTTGTATTCAGAATCAAAACACCAATACCGACGTGTATCGTTTCACTCGGCACAACCATTATATTTCCCCAACAAGTCCGTGGTTGAAAATCCTTTTTCAAAAGGAACGGGAACACACAGCGCCCCGATACTTTTAGCCTGTCGCTCTTTATTGTGAGCTTGGGGGTCACCCTGCGTTAAGGCAATTATCGTCGGCGCTATACGTTGTACTAAGTCTAAGTAATTTTGATCCGATGCCATTTGCGGAAGGAGAAGAACCTCATCAACAACTCTTAAACTCTCGAGGATTTCTGCGCGCTGTTTTTGAGTATGAAATACTTTCCGGTTTTTTGTTTCGGAAAGGGATTCATCGCTTTCAAGGGCAACAATAAGGTAATCGCCCAAGGCTTTGGCTTGCTTTAAAAATCGAAGATGCCCGTAATGCAGCACATCAAAGCAACCGCCGACGAGAATGATTTTTTTATCCTGCACGGGGCTATACCGAGCGGTGTAAGAAGAAATCATAGGGGTTCTCCCGTTTTAGCAGGGTCTTAATAACGGCGTCCAAGAGAAAAATCAACCAAGGATAAAAGCGCTGCTTTTAAATCGCTCTCGTCAAAGACATCGAGAGCCGCCTTGGCTTGCTTGCCGAAAAAGGCAGCCTTACTTCGAGCATATTCAAGAGCCTTATGTTTAAAGAGATACGCTTGCGCTTGCGCAAGGTCGTTCTTTCCTAAAGTTTCTTGGGTAAAAGCCCGCTCCCAAAATTGTTTTTCATCGGCCGTGCCCTTATGATAAGCATAGATCACCGGCAGAGTAACTTTGCCCTCCCTGAAATCATCTCCGACGCTTTTACCGAGCTCTTGCTCATCGGCTGCATAATCCAACACATCATCAATAATTTGAAAACAAGTCCCAAATGCCGATCCATAGGCTCCCAGAGCCTGTGAAACAGAGACATCAGGCTTTGCAATCATACCGCCCACAAGACACGCGGCCTCAAAAAGAGCCGCCGTTTTAGCACGCACAATATCAAAATAACGTTGCTCAACAATCTCGAGGTTATTATTATCCATAAGTTGCATAACTTCGCCCTCAGCAATAGTGGCAGAGGCTTTGGCCAGAACGCCAAGGGTCTCAAGATTCCCGACACGCACCATCAATTGAAAGGCACGTGAAAAAAGAAAATCCCCCACAAGAACACTGGCTTGATTCCCCCAAAGAGCATTGGCCGAGGCTTGCCCTCGACGCATATTGCTTTCATCAACCACGTCATCATGGAGCAACGTTGCCGTATGGATAAATTCAACGCAAGCGGCAAGGTCAACGTGTTGCATCCCTTGATAACCGCAAAGTTTTGCCGCAACCAAAGTTAAAAGAGGGCGCACGCGTTTTCCGCCCGAAGCAATAAGATGCCGGGCCAATCGAGGGATTAAATCAATTTCACTTTGCATTTCCTGTAACAACACGGCATTAACCGCAGCAAAGTCTGCCTTCACGAAATCTGTCAAAGTGCGGAGAACCGTTGAATTTTGAGAAGAAGAGAGGGGGGAGGCTTCTGTTTCCGGAGAGACGCGTGCCATAGGGGAGAATCCCATTTTTTTTCCTATATTATTAAAACTTTTTGGCAACTTCCCGCCTGCGAACCTCTTTTTCAAAGTGGCTCTTTAAAGGGCATTGCCTTGAGTTGACTATGCATTATATTGGAAGAAAAATAAATGAGTATTTATAAAATGAACATTCCGACTCAAAAAATTATGGAAACAACCGCCAACACAATTCTGGGGGGAAAAGTCGAAATTCTGCAACCCACAGAAGGGTATCGCGCTTCCATTGATCCTATTTTTCTGGCTGCAAGCGTTCAAACCGATAGCACCGAAACCGTCCTTGATATGGGAACCGGTGTCGGCACGGCTATGCTTGCCTTGGCTCACCGCGTAAAGGATGTACGGATTACAGGCCTTGAATTTCAACGGGAACTGGTGCGCCTAACCGGTCAAAACATTAAGCTCAACGGCTTTCATGACCGCCTTGAAGTGATACACGGTGACCTTCTCACACCGCCGCCGCGCTTGGCAGCGAGCTCTTTTTCTCAAGTCATTGCCAACCCTCCTTATTTCGAAAGCAATGCTTCGGTCTCCTCTCCGCGAGACAACAAAGCTCTATCCAACCATGATCAAGGCATCTCCCTTGAAAAATGGGTCACCTTTGCCCATCGTATGGTCAAACCCAAAGGTTTTGTGACTTTTGTTTTTACGGCAGATCGCTTGGACGATCTCTTGGCGGCATTCTACGGCCGCTTTGGAGATATTACCCTCTTTCCCTTATGGCCAAAAGACGGTCGAAAAGCAAAACGTCTTATTGTGAGGGGGCGCAAAAATGTGAAATCTCCCTCAAAAATACTTAACGGCCTTATTGTTCATCAGGAAGACGGCAGCTATACTGAAAAAGCAAATCGTATTTTAAACGGCCTCGCGGGACTGAATTTAGATTAAGGATAAAAAAAGCTAAATGCTTTACTCAGAAAAAATACAGTATTTTATTGAAATTGTCAGACACGGCTCCTTCTCCAGATCCGCAAAACATCTTAATGTCGCCACCTCAACGGTTACAAAAGCTGTGACCAACCTTGAAAAAGAGTTAGGACAAACCCTCGTTAAGCGCCTTAAAAGCGGTGTCGAGATGACACCTATAGGGCAAGATTTATACGAATCCGTCATAGAGTCCTATTTAACCATCGAGCAAAAACTGAATGCGGTTAAAAATAAAGGCAGCCAAAAACGAAACTCTTTAAAAATCATAACGACAACAGGCACTATGAGTCTTTGGCTCATGCCCCGCCTTGCCGCCTTTCAAAAGAAATATCCCGACATAACCTTGCGTCTTCAAACAACCGACGATCACGTAAGCCTGTCTAAAACAGATGCTGACGTTGCTATTTTGCCGACCATTGACGATCCCGGAGCCGTTATTAAAAAAAAGCTTCTCTCCGTCTCCGTCAAGCTTGCGGCCAGCAAAAGTTATATTGCACAATACGGTGAACCAAAAACAAAACTCGACCTTAAAAATCATCGCCTCATTAGTTTCTACCAAAGCAAAGATCTGGTGCGAGGAAATGTTGATTGGCACCTCCAAAACGAAGACGGACTTTTAAAACCTGCTCTTATTATAAATTCTGCCATTTGTATTTACTATGCGGCTTTACTCGGTTACGGCATTGCGCCTATCAGCAAAGAATTCCCCATTGAAGGCGATTTAATCGAAATTTTACCCGATGAACCCCAACAAGAAGTTGACGTTTTTTTTATCACACCTAAAAAAAGGGGTGGCGATAACCTTATCAATGATTTATATTCCTCTTTGGTAGAACCTATTTTTACCAAAACAACACTCTCAATAACAGGAGATTAAAAATGATAAAAATCGATCTTAAAAAAGTATTTTCAAGCAAAAATAAAATACTAGCAACTATCGTATAAAATACTATGTTACTCAATTGTGCGCTCCCTAATTCGGAGCGTGCTTTCATATTAAAGCGTAAAAATCATCAAGCATTATGTGAAAGCCTTGCGTATCTTAAGGACGAGACATCCGGCCTCCTTAGTGAGTCGGAAAAAATAAAATTCAACTCTCTGACGGATGACCTAAGGGAAAATCCCACGATATTGTTTCCCTTTACTTTGTTAAATGAAACCCTTGTGCAATTTGCCCGAGAAAATGCCGTCGATAACTTTAAAAATTGCATTGCTAATTTTGCTTTTGAACGGAAAACCATAAAAGCACCTCTTTCGGTTTTCGCTTTTGAAAGCACATGTCTTTCCCCGACACAATGGCAAGAATGCGAACAAGTTCTTACCTCTGAATTTCCGGAAAAAGCTTATATTAAAGAGCCGTCAAACACACAAGCTTGTTCAAGAAGCTTTATCTGAAATTAAAAAAATTTCCCCGGAGTATTTCACCGAGGTAGAAGCCCTCGTTTCTAACATTACAATTGTCCGTTCCAACCGCTTTATAGCCGGATCAAGCTTTACACTCTTGGGTCTTGTGGCTCTGGCAGATCATCACGATTTCAATATGACCGTTGAATACCTCGTGCATGAGGCAGCCCATCAATACCTTTATAATCTAACGGTTTGCGACGAGCTTTGTAGAGGAGAAGGTCTCCATACGTCTCCTTTACGGAAAGATCCTCGCCCCATTGAAGGAATTTATCATGCGGTTTTTGTTCTCGCACGCCTCATTGATTTTTATAATAAAGCCCTAAGCCAAGAAACCGTTCTTCCAAAAGAGTTTATGGAAAAGCAAATAGCACACTATCGCCTACGCTACAAAGACGCTTATAATCTTCTTTTAGAAAAAGCAATTTTCACAGATCTCGGGCAAGAATTGCTTGAATCAAGCAACGAAATGATATTGTAGTCCGAAGGAAAGATATTTTTTTATATTCGATATAAAAAAAATCTTGACTAGACGTAAAAAAACAAATAAGTTGTCACTATAAGGCCTTGAGCTTACGGATATTTTTCTTATCCTGCTTAGGGGCTCTTAAAAAGTTTTGGTCAAAAATACGTCTCTAAAGACCTTTTGACCGCACATGTTACGTTGATATATGCGACGTAAATAGTGTGAGCGTATTTTCTTCCTGTTTATACCTCACACGCCTCCCTGTAAAGTGAACCCAAGGGCTTGTCCCTTGGGTATTTTTACGGGAATAGATCGAGTTTCATCAATCAGGAAAACATCTTTTTCTTCCCAATCATGAACGACCGAAAAGACGTTCAATATCTTTCTTCTTAAGCTGAACATAAGTAGGGCGACCGTGATTACATTGACCTGAATAAGGCGTGACCTCCATTTGGCGCAATAGCTCGTTCATTTCTTGAAGAGATAAGCGGCGTCCTGCTCGAATGCTGCCGTGACAGGCCATGGTGCCAAGAATTTCATCAATGGTTTCTTTAAGTTTCGCGCTGCTCCCCGTTTCATCAAGATCGTCAACAATATCAAGGATAAGCCCTTTAATATCTCCCTGCCCTAAAATGGCCGGGATTTCTCGCACAACAACGGCGTTAGCCCCAAAACTCTCAATGATCAGACCGAATTGTTCAAGTTCTTGTGTAATTTCAAGGATTTTCCTGTACTGATCCCCCTGAAGCTCAATAACTTCAGGGATAAGTAAACCTTGACGACGGATACCTTTTTCAGCCATCTGAGCCTTCAAGTCTTCATAGACCAAACGTTCATGAACGGCATGTTGGTCAACGATGACAATACCGTCTTGCGATTCGGCAATAACATAAGTTTCGTGGAGTTGAGCACGCGCAAGCCCTAAGGGATAGCTTGCAAAATCATCTTGTTCAGACACATGAGAGGAAATTTGATCCGTCATTGCTTCCTCACTAAACGCTTGCTTGAGCGCAAAGGAAGCCCCTTCCGCCATTCCTCTTGTACCGGATGAGTGCGTTGGGGCTTGGGCTGCAAAGGCAAAATTTCGAGCGCCTGCGCTCGAGCGAGAGCCATAGTAGGACGGAGCAGAAGGAGTTACATTAGCAGTCGCAAATGTTTTAAGACCTTGAGCAAAACCCGAAGAAGATCGGGTTTGCGTTTGCCCCTGCTCGGAAGAGACGGGATGCAGAGTTAAGGTCGGTTGACGCTGAATTGATTCTATTTTAAAGGCGGACAACGCTTCATTAGCAACGGTGCCGGAAGCTCTGAATCCCGATTGCTTTAGGGCATTTTTAAGAGCGCTCACAATAATGTTGCGTACCTTTCCGGGTTCCCTAAAACGTACTTCTGTTTTCGCAGGGTGCACATTCATGTCAACAGCTTCGGATTTTAGCTCAAGAAACAAGCAAACCAAAGGAAATCGGTCACGTGCCAAATAATCCGCATACGCCACTTTAACACCGTGGTTCAGGATTTTATCCTTAACAGGGCGCCCGTTTACAAATAAGAATTGATATTGAGCATTAGCTCTGTTTAAGGTTGGTAAGCCGGCAAAGCCCGTTAGGCGGAAATCTTCTTGCTCAAGATCAATGGCCACGGCATTTTCCGTAAAGTCCGACCCCATAATTTCGCCAAGGCGCTTTAAGGAGGCTTCTTCATCTTCAGGGGATTGGGCAGCGCACTGCAACAAAACTTTCTTTTCATCTTTAAAGGTAAAAGCCACATAAGGGTTGGCCATAGCAAGGCGTTTTAAAGCATCTAAAGCATGGGTAATTTCCGTGTGAGCCGCTTTTAAAAATTTCAAGCGAGCCGGTGTTGCAAAGAAAAGATCGCTGACTTCAACCTTGGTGCCACAAGGGTGAGAGGCCGGTTCAAGGTCTTTTTGAACTCCCCCTTCAATAGTTAGAGCCCACCCATGATTTTCTTGATCGGACTCTTGAGAGTGCCCTTTATTCGTCAACTTTGTTGTAATTTTCAAGCGCGCCACAGAGCCAATAGAAGGAAGAGCCTCACCTCGAAAACCAAGGGTTTTAATATCAAATAAATTCCCGTCGGGAAGCTTTGACGTAGCATGGCGTTGCACACAAAGGGTTAAATCTTCTTTTGTCATACCGCAGCCGTTATCAACGATAGCTATATAGCTTCTCCCCCCGTCACGAACGGCTATTTCAATAGAAGTTGCTCCCGCATCAAGGCTATTTTCCACCAATTCCTTAATTGCAGAAGCCGGACGCTCAAGGACTTCACCGGCAGCAATTTGATTAATTAAAGTAGGAGGCAATAAACGAACGGACATTCTACAAATACTCTTTTTTTATCGGCACAAGCCGAGTCTTTGGCTTAAGAAGCTTGTTTGTCGGATAAATAATGACGCGTCAACCTCTTACTCTCTTCTACCCCCGGTTGATCAAAAGCATCAAGGGTCAAAAGCTCGGCCGTTAAAATGGTTTCCAGCATAAAATGGGCTAACAGCTCGCCCAAGACCGCTTCATCCAGGATCTTAAAAGCAACGGCACGAAGAGGCCGTCCGACTTTAATAAGAGAGTCAATGGTCGCCCGAGCCTCCGCATACAATAAATCGCCCATGGTTCGGTCTTCAAGGTAAGACAATTTCGCATCCGTATAAACATAAGCATTGGGCACGAGTCCCTTTTGCCTCGAATCCTCAACCAAAAAAGTATATGTTTTATCATTCGGCCCGTCGTTATAAAGCTGAAGCTGGGAGTGCTGATCCACTGTTCCAAGGGCAGCAACAGGCGTTGACCCTTTGCCTTGTTTACCGAGACTCTCTGCCCACAATTGAGCATGCCACTGAGAAAAAGAGGCTAAACGGTCGACATAGGGCATCATCACGGCAATAGGCTTTGCATTTTCCATGGCTTGAAAAGCAAAAAGAGAGCCTTCAAGCACCGGGTGCGACATATCATTGCTGTTAACACTCTCTTGAAATTCAGCCACATAGGATTGAGCTGCGTTATGAAGAGATCGGATATTAATCCCCGCCAAAGCTGCCGGCAAAAGACCCACATTAGAAAAAACAGAAAAACGTCCCCCGATTCCTTTGTGATGATCAAGGGGAGTAATGAGATAAGTTTCAGCTAATTGCGTCAACGGCGAATCTTTGTTTTCCGTCAGAATTTCAAAATGTTTTTTAACATCCATTCCCTTGACTTCGAGGGCTTTCATAATGCAAAGCGTCTGGCAAAGCGTCTCGGCCGTTGTACCGGACTTCGACACTGCGATAAAGCAAGTTTGCTCGAGATCAAGGCTAGCTAAGAGTTGCTCAATTGTGTGAGAATCCACATTATTGAGGAAGTGAACATGGTGTTTTTGCGCCCCAAAGGGATTATTTTTCAGATCACAAAGGGTCTTTGCCCCAAGGGATGAGCCGCCTGTCCCCAAGATCACAAAATGCGTGAATGTTTTATAAAGAACTTGGACTTTTTCTTCTACCTGAGACAGCAGAAGTTCATCTCCCAACACATTAAAAAAAGGATAGGCTTTTTGTGTGAATTTTTCTCGGATAGCCCTTAAGGGCTCTTTTGGAAAAGGCGGGAAAGAAACATTATGGTATGAAAAAGTGAGACGGTTCATTTTGTTAAATCCTTTTCCGGATTACCTACCACATAAAATGTGAGTTTTTGAGGATCAAAAAAGTCTTTTATAAACGCATTAACATCATTCAAGCGAATAGCATTAATCTTCCCGGATCGCTCATTGAGGTAAGACGCAGGGTAGTTTATTTCTTGATACGTGAGAAGCTGAGCTGCAATGGCACCGGTGGACGAGAGACGCAAAACAAAAGAGCCGACGGCTGCCTTTTTGGCGTCTTTTAGCTCTTGTTCCGTCACGCCAAAAGACGCCAAAGTTGCAAATTCTTTTTTAATACGCGTCAGAGCCTCATCAATTTTTGCATTTTCACTGCCGACGAATCCCCCAAGGGAAGCGGCCTCTTTTTTTATGGACAAAAAACTCTGAACCGTATAGGCCAGACCATTTTTTTCACGCACTTCTCGCATCAAACGTGAGGTGAAATCAGAGCCAAAAATAGAACTCACCAAACTCAAGATCAAGTAATTTTTATCATCGGTATTCAAACCCGGATGATAAAAAAGACTCACACTTTGAGGAATTGTTTGTCGGGTTACAACGGTTTGACCGGAATAAGATAAGTTCGGTTTTGGAAGAGGTTGCCCATCGGACTGCACGGGAAGATCTGCAAACACCGAATCCACCAGACTCATGACTTCTTCCGTTGAAAGATTTCCACAAATAGAGATCTTTAAATTAGAACGCGCCAAATGGGTTTTCAAGAAAGTTTTAATATCGTCACTCGAAATATCCTTTAAGCTTTCAAGGGTTCCCTCTCCGGAAAACGCATAGGGATGATCTCCGTAAAGGCCTTTTCGAGCAGAGTCCCCCAAAATATAATTCGGTTCTTTCAATTTTGCTTCAAGGGATGTCAAAGCTTGTTGACGCAAAATCTCAAGTCGGTCTTTCGGCAAGAGCGCTTTATAGAGAACATCCTTTAATAGCCCTATAGCATCGTCTTTTGTGCGTAGAGTTGTTTTAAACCCCCCTCTAAAATAATCAGCATCAACACTAAAGGAAATCCCAATGCCAAGCTCTGCTAACTTGTCGGAAAAAGCATTGGCATCCAACTTCCCCGCACCTTCCGTCATCAAAGCAGCCGACATCATGGCAAGACCGTTTTTTTCAGGCGGATTATGGGCACTGCCCGCATTCTCAAAGCTAAAAGCCATAGAAATAACAGGCACGGTTTTATCGGGGGCGAACCAAACTTTAAGACCTTTTGGTGTTGTCAGTTGGTGAATTTCAAGAGCCTTTAACGGCGCGAAAGCGCTTAGCAAAATGCTTGCACACAAAAAAACAAAAAGAAGGGGGAAAGACAAGACTTTACGCATGTTTAATTCCTTTTTTCTGTGGCGCATTTTCAGTTTTTAAAGGAGCGACTTTTTTAACCGGAGGTGTTTTTGAAGACGTTTCTTTTTTAAAGATATCTAACGGCACTTCAACTTTCTTCTCCCCTTTATCTTCAACGATTTTTTCAGGATCTTTTGTCTCGGCATTTTCTTGGGGAGCCTCAACAAGGGAGGCTTTTTCTCCCTTTTCAGGCAACAAATACCCTGTGACATAATACTCGGGACTTAGGTAAGTTTTTAGAACCTCATTAACAGCCTCGACCTTAAGGGCTTTTGTTGCTTCCGGCCACGTTTCAATTTGCTCGAGGGGGACATGCTTAATAAGAGGTTGCACAAGGTGATTAGCTCCGCCCAATAAAGAGTCCTTTAAATAATCAAGGGTAGACAAAGATTGTATTTTTAATTTCTCGAGCTGTTCCGCTGTAAACCCTTGATCGATGAAACGCTTAATTTCCTCTTGGATTGCTTTTTTTAAATCTTCGGGGGAAATTCCCGACGCGCTCTGTGCCGCAATAGTAATCATAGCATTATCTAATCGGTAAGGATCATAATCCATTGAAAACGATGTCGCAACCTTAAGCTCTTCAACAAGGCGTCGATAAAGAATTCCCGTTGCCGAGTTACTGAGACCGTAAATACCGAGATCAAGGGAATCGGCAGGTATTGGATTTTCAGGGTCATAGGTCGGTGCCGCCATCATTAAAACCACAGACGGTTGTGCCACACGATTTGAAGTTTTCGTGACTTGAACCATGCTTTCAAGGGCAGGTTCGACAACACGTTGTCGACGCGGTTGCTTGGCAGGGGCAATTCCTCCATAATATTTTTCACAAAGTTCTTTTGCTTTTTTCAAAGTCAGATCACCGCTTAGAATAATAAAAGCATTATCCGGTGCATAAAAACGACGATGAAACGCCTTAACATCTTGAGGGGTATAGGTCTTAATTTCGTGACGCCACCCGATAGGCATCGTTCCATAGGGGTGATGACGGAAATAAGCTCCATAAAGATCTCGATAAAATTGCATCACAGGATTATTGCCCACGCGCATATTTTCTTCTTCTAAAACCACTTGAATTTCAGGGGTTACATCCTCTAAACGTACAGGAAGATCTTGCATTCTTGAGGCTTCTAATTTCATAAAATGTTCAAGGTGCTCTCTCGGAACAATTTCATAGTAAGAGGTCACGTCAAAACTTGTAGACGCATTCACCTCTCCGCCGATTTTATTCACATCCTCCATGAGGCGCTCCGGAGCCGATCCCTTCGGGCCTTTGAACATCATATGTTCTAAAAAGTGCGCAAGGCCGGATTTACCTTTAGGATCGTCAGCGCTTCCCACACGATAAACAACCATATGGGAAACAACGGGTGTGCGATGATTTTCGATTAAGTAAACAGCCAAACCGTTTGTAAGGGTAAATGTTTGGGCATTATAAAGCTTTTCGCCATAACTGAATTGAGGCAAAAGGCTCCCTAAAAGTAACGTCAGAACAATTGACCTAATCGACTTTTTCATCATCATCTGTCTTTATCCGTTGTGACGTTTATTTTCCGCAACAGGATCAATAACATCTCCTGATTTTTTCTCATCTTTATCTTTCCAAAAGGCCAGAGCTTCGCCGGGCGCTTTCTCGGAAGATTTTGAGACTGACTCATCTTGGGCAAGCTGAGAGCGAATTGTCGGATCCGCTTTTTGAATTGAGGCTTGATCCAAAAGATTTTTCTCGGCAACTGAATTGATTGCACCTGCTTCTTGATCACCTAAAAGCGCTCCCTTTGCTTTTGCAGACGGATCAACTTCTGCTGCGGCAGGGGCATTCGGCATAGGCGGGCGAAGATTATAGTTCGGGGGAACGGACAACGGTTGACGATCGGCAACTTGGAACTCATCCGATTGGGTGCGCTTAAGGCCGAGAGCTTGGCGCGTGGACTCACATCCCGCTGTTAATAAAGCCAGTCCCGTTAAAACGGGCATAACGATTTTACGCATTTTTTTCTCCTTTAAACGATTCAATGACTATGAGGATAACACCGATTGTAATAAATGTATCGGCCAGATTAAAGGCCGGCCATGAAAAGCTGCCGTAATAAAAATGAAGAAAATCAACCACAGCGCCAAAGCGCACACGATCTGCCAAATTCCCGGCGGCGCCTCCGATGATCAATCCAAGGCCTGAAGCAAGCCAATAATTGCGCGCTTTTAACAACCATACAAAAAAAATAAGGCTAATGATCGACGACAATCCGATCAAAACATATGTTCCCGTCACACCATAGGAATTAAACAGGCTAAAACTCACCCCCGTATTCCAAGCCAACACATAACTGAAAAAAGAGGTCACGGGAATAACCCTCGGGGGATTCATAAGATCCGTTAGAACATACCACTTACCTGCTTGATCTAAAGCAAAGCTTAAAACAATAAGGACAAGCCCCCACAAAACGGGTCTTCTTGATATAGTCTCTCTCATTCTAACCGGCCTCTTTTAAAGTGTTCACAACGTCGGCACATCTTGAGCACGCATCGGGATGCTCCGAGTTTTCACCAACCTCCGGCAACACCTTCCAACAGCGCTCACACTTAGAATCTTCGGCTTTGCGCACAACAACGGTAAAGCCTTTATCAAAAAATCCTTCTTCCAAAGGCACTTTGTTTTGAATATTCAATTGCGAAACAATGGTGAGCTCTGCAAAATCAATAGAACGATCCAGTTGGTTTTCAGGATCGTAAACGGTCACAACCGCTTGAAGACTCGACCCGATGACACCGTCTTTTCGAGCAATTTCAAGAGCCGCCGTAATCACAGAACGTTGTTCGCGGCGCTTTTCAAATTCTTCGGCCAGCGCCTCATTATTCCATTGTTCTTCAGGAGCCGTCATATCGGAAAGATGGATAGAATCCGCCTCGGGATAACGAGACAACCACGCTTCATCGGCCGTAAAAGGCAAAACAGGCGCAAGAAAACGGCTCAAGAACTCAAACACATAATTCATAACCGTCAAAGCACTTCGGCGCTTTATAGCATCTTCTCCATCACAATAAAGAGTGTCTTTTCGAATATCAAAATAAAAAGCCGATAGATCGACGCTACAAAAAGTATGAAGCTTACTGTAAAAAGCTTGAAAATCCACCTCTTCAAGACTGCGATCAAAGTCTTTTCGGATCTCACTTAACCGATGCAAAACCCATTTTTCAAGATCGGGAAGTTGCTCATAGGTCACATCATGCTTTGGATTATAGGCGCTAAGCGCACCCAAAAGATAACGCAACGTATTACGATAGCGACGATAGATATCTTGTTGATGTTTTAAGATTTCAGACCCGATACGCAAATCATCGGTATAATCGCACCCCACAACCCAAAGACGCAAAATTTCAACACCCATTTCCTTAGCCACTCCCATGGGAGAAATCGTATTTCCCAAGGACTTCGACATTTTATGACCTTTAGCATCCACCGTAAAACCATGAGTTGCAACAGCCTTAAAAGGCGCATCTCCGCGAGTACCGCACCCCACAAGCAGAGAGGACTGGAACCAGCCGCGATGCTGATCCGAGCCTTCAAGATAAAGATCCGCTTGACGTTGTAAATCAGGACGCCCTTCAAGCACAAATCCTTGGGTCGCGCCCGATTCAAACCATACGTCTAAAATATCTCGGCACGGTGTATAATCACTGTTCTTATACTCAGGGCTCAAAAAACGGCTATGATCTTCTTGGAACCACGAATCACAGCCCTCTTTTTGAAAAATGTTAAGAATTCTCTCATTAACCCGCGGGTCTTGAAGAACCTCACCGGTTTGCTTATGCGTATAAAGAGTGATCGGCACACCCCAAGCCCGCTGGCGAGAAAGACACCAATCCGGGCGATCTTTTATCATACCGCGAATACGATTTTCAGCTTGGGCGGGAATCCACTTTGTTTTCTTAATGGCGGACAAAGCCTTCTCCCGCAATCCTTCGTGTTCCATACTAATGAACCATTGAGGCGTTGTTCTAAAAATGAGCGGAGCCTTTGAGCGCCAAGAATGAGGGTAACTATGGGTGATCACGGACTCGCGCAAAAGACTATTTGTCGACCGTAAAAGTTCTAAGACCGGGAGATCCGCCTTAAAGACGTGAACGCCGGCAAATTGTTTAACACTATCCGCATAGACGGCCTCATCGGTAATGGTGTCTGCAATCTCGAGACCAAATTTTTTTCCAAGCTCAAAGTCATCGGCACCATGCCCCGGTGCCGTATGCACAAGGCCTGTTCCGGCGTCGGTTGTGACGTGATGCCCTGCAATCAAGGGAACGTCAAAATCATAGCCCTGTTCCACAAAAGGATGAGCACAAATTGTTCCCTCAAAAGCCTCTCCCTTAAAAGTTTCAAGGAGATCAAATTCCGTAATACCGGCCCCTTCACAAAGGGATTTATGAAGATCACTTGCAAAAACAATAACCTCTCCGACTGCCGCAAGAGACGTGTCAGTCACCTCTTTTACCTTAAGCGCCACGTAGTCAATCTCTTGACCATAGGCCACGGCACGGTTGCCGGGAATCGTCCAAGGCGTTGTCGTCCAAATAACACAAGAAGCGCCCTCAAGCACAGGCAAGGAAGGTTTTGTGATGCCAAACCTTACATAAATTGCCGGAGATTTCTTATCTTGGTATTCTACTTCCGCATCGGCCAGCGCTGTTTTTTCAACGGGAGACCACATAATGGGTCGCACCCCCTTATAAACATACCCCTTTTCAAGAAAGGTCAAAAATTCCTTAGCAATAGAAGCTTCAGACGAAAAATCCATAGTGACGTAAGGGTTTTTGGTATCGGAACAAATGCCCCAACGTTCCAAATCATCGGCTTGAATTTTCTGCCACTTCTTTGCAAACTGTCGACATTCATCACGAAATTGATTCAAAGGAACGTCTTCTTTGCGCTTTCCGGCTTTTCGATAAGACTCTTCAATCTTCCATTCGATAGGAAGACCGTGACAATCCCAGCCCGGCACAAGAGGCGCATCATGTCCCTTTAAGGAATGGGATCGCACGACAATATCCTTAAGGACATAAGTAAAGAAATGCCCCATATGCAAATTGCCGTTGGCATATGCAGGGCCCCAATGAAGAACAAACTTTTTTGCCCCGTTTCTTTTTTGACGTAATTTTTGATAAAGATCATTATCTTGCCATTTTTTTACAACGACAGGTTCCTTTTGGGCCAAATTACCGCGCATGGAAAAATCCGTTACGGGAAGAAAAATAGTGTCTTTATAGTTGCTCATGACCCATGCTTTCAGAATTAATACCTTCTGTTTTTTTAGCTTATCTCGCCTAAAAAGCAAAGCTAAAAGCGTTTATTTTTCCCCCATTTTTGCTCAAGTTAACATTTTATTAAGCATTTTAGGAAGATATTTTAGGTAAGCGAGGTCAAAAATATGGCAAAAATAAAAATAGACATAAATATTAAGGCTCTTATTAATTATGATGAAGCCTCTTTTAATATTTTTTTTACAGAAGCTATAAAAAGTTTTTCCTATTTCAACAATACCTTAGACGACCTTATAGTAAGTGAAGAGATAGTAGAGGGAAATCTATCTCCCGTCCTTTTTAACGGCAATCCCCGATCTGCTATTAAGTTTACGTTTCAAGAACAACACTCAAGGGAAGACCCCTCTCATAAAAATGAGGCTTTGAATCCTCTTTCCCTCGAGGAAATGCGGGATTTGTTCGGCATCCAAAGCACCTTCGAAGATCTGGAAAAATTTCAAAACTTAAGCACCGTCAACGAACCTAATGTTTTAAATTCACTTACAGATCAATCGGTCGGTTATAAATTTCTCACGCCTAATGTAGCGCCCCTTACCGCCTCAACTCTCCTAAATGAAGAGACCCCCGAAAACCTATCCCTCTATGGCGAAGAAGGTAATGACTCCCTTTATGGCGCAGAGGGAAACGACAGCCTTTATGGTGCTGCAGGAGCAGACCTTCTTTCCGGCGGCTCCGGAAACGACACGCTATACGCCTCCGTCGATGCTATATGGTCGAATAATTATGCTGCCCGCAATGTAGAAACAGGTGAGGTCGTTACATTAAACGGTAAAACCTCTTCTCATGATGTATTTAAAGGGGGCGACGGCTATGACACGCTCCAAATGGGTGACACGGGAGACGCGCTTTTCTTAGATGATTCATTTTCTCTTTTTTATGACGGAAATCCCCAAGCTCGCATTATAGATATTGAAGAAATTAACGCGGGCGGAGGGGACGATATTATCGATTTAACATCCAATCAATATTCACTCGGGGATATTACCCTTAAAGGCGGCGACGGGAACGATACTTTGTGGTCAAGTAACGGCAACGATTTTCTTTATGGCGATGACGGAAACGACTCTCTTTATGGTGGAGAAGGAGATGACTTTTTAGACGGAGGCTTAGGAGCCGACCGCCTTGACGGAGGGGGCGGAAACGATACCTTTATTTTTGATATCAATGATATATCCGTTAAGGGCGGCTCCGGCTTAGATACGGTTCAAATAAGAGACGAGAATTTTGATTTTTCCTCCCTAAACGCCATCCTCGACAACATCGAAATCTTAGATCTGGAAAACACCACCCTTACCGTTGACAGTACTTTTCTTGATAATGTTAACGGTCAAGGGTACACAATGCAGGTGGACGGCAACACCACCTCTCAAATCACCTTTGAGGAAACTTTCGTTGACGGGGGCATAACCGACATTAACGGCCAAAATTATACAGTCTATACCAACAACGACACGACCATCCATGTAGAGAGCAACGTCACTGTTGTTATGCCCTAGGCTTTTTCAGCAGTCTCTACGGGATTTTTTGCAAGCACATCCTCAAGTGTCTCGAACACGTCTTCAACATGCTCTCTTTGTAAAACACCGTATAAATGAGGAAAAAGATCCCCTTGAGAATTAGGTTCCCACTTGAGGTGAGCTTTAACTTTTTCAAGGGAAATTTTTAAAAAAACAATTCCTTCCCGAGAAGCAAAATATTTTTTTACAATGCGCGGCAACTGCCTTGGGAGACTCAGGTGCAAATACCCCGTTTCTCGGTCAAGGACATTTCCCGCAAAAGAACCGGAACTTTGAAGAGATTGCCACTCAGAAACAGTACAGATTTTATAAATAAAGCGTTCTGTTGACAGAATCCGACCCCCCTATTTCTTTGCCACACCCACAAGCGCGGGGCGCAACAAACGTCCTGCAATAGTGTAACCGATTTGCATTTCTTGAATGACGGTCCCCGGCTCTTTATCCTCACTGGGAATTTCAACCATGGCTTGATGAAAATTAGGATCAAAGGGCTGATCCAAGGATTCAATTTTTTTAATCCGATGCTTTTCCAATACTTTTAAAAGCTCTTTTTCTGTAATCTCAACGCCTTCAAGCAGCCCCTTAGCCTCTTTTTGATCGGAAGCAGACAAACTTTCGACAGCTCGATTTAAATTGTCCGCAACAGACAAAAGATCTCGAGCAAAACCGGTCACGGCATACTGCGCCATTTCTTCTTTTTCCCGTTGAGACCGTTTCCGAATATTTTCAACTTCTGCCAGAGAACGCAGTAACTGATCTTTTGTCTCGGCCAATTGGTCTTCCAAAGAGGGCTCTGCAGGCGTTTCTTCACCGTCTGCTTGGGCTGCGATATCCTCAACAGCTTCTAAATTCACTTGCTCTTTATCTCGGTCTTCAAGATTTTCCGCCTTTTCTTTCTTTAAAACATCATCTGACATCTTTACACCTTTGTTAAATATATTATACAGTCCCTTTATAACCGATAGCCCTTCGTTTTTAAAGAACCTTCTGCATAACGGAAGGAATTCGCCCCACCTTAAGGAAACCATAGAAATGCGCCCGTCCAAAAGAGCCCCCGATCAACTCCGCCCCATCTCCCTTGAGATCGGTTTTATGAAGCATGCCCACGGGTCTTGCCTTATTCGTATGGGAGGAACACACGTTATTTGCACAGCTACCGTTGAGGATAAAGCCCCTCCTTTCTTGCGCAAAACAGGAAAAGGATGGGTTACTGCAGAATACGGAATGCTGCCTTGCTCGACTCACAACCGTGTTGCACGAGAAGCGTCCAACGGCAAACAAACAGGTCGCACCCAAGAAATTCAACGCCTCATCGGACGCTCCTTAAGGGCCGTCACCGACCTCTCGGCATTCGGAGAACGACAAATTCGAGTAGATTGTGATGTACTCCAAGCAGATGGCGGCACAAGGACAGCTTCAATTACCGGTGCTTTTGTGGCCTTATCTCTTGCCTTCCAAAAACTAAAATCCGCCGGAACGATTCAAGAAATTCCTCTGACGGATTATGTCGCTGCTATTTCCTGCGGCCTTTACAACGGACAACCGGTTTTAGACCTTGATTACACCGAAGATTCCAATGCTCAAGCAGACACAAACTTTGTTCTCACAGGGAAAGGCGGCATCGTTGAAATCCAAGGAACAGCAGAGCAAGAGCCCTTTGATGAAGAGGCATTCACGGCTATGACGGCTTTGGCAAAACAAGGCATTCAAACCTTAATTCGCGCTCAAAAAGAAGTTTTAGAGAACTGAATTCCCATGATAGACACTCCTAAAAAATATCGCAAATTTTCAGAGAAAAAACTCCTTATCGGCACCCAAAATCCCGGAAAAATCAAAGAATTTGAAACCCTCTTAAAACCCCTTGATATCCAAGTTATTTCTTTACAAAACACCAACCTTGCCGACCCTGAAGAGACGGGAGAAACTTTCCTGGAAAACGCCCTCTTAAAAGCCCGCTATTACTCAAATTTTTTTGGAATCCCCGCCCTCGCCGATGATTCGGGTTTTTGTATTGAAGCGCTGGAGCAAAAACCCGGAGTTTACAGCAAGCGTTTTATTGATAACCTTGGAGGAGAAGAAAAAGCTTTCAAACATCTTGAGATGCTTTTAAGGGATGAGAATAAATCCGCTAATATGCACTGCACGCTGGCTCTTGCTTGGCCCGACGGTCACACAGAGGCATTTGAAGGCGTTTGGCACGGGAAACTTGTTTTCCCTGCTCGTTATGCAAACGGCCGCGATTCCGGTTTCGGCATCGATCCCATTTTTCAACCCCACGGTCAAACAAAGACTTCAAGCGAGGATATAGCTTATAAAAAGAAACACTCCCATCGCGCAACGGCCTTAAATAAGCTCTTTGAAAGCTGCTTTAAGTGAAGACCGAAAACTCTCCCGCCGACGGTGACAACGAAAACGGTATAGGTCTCTATATTCATTGGCCTTTTTGCCAATCTAAATGTCCTTACTGTGACTTCAACAGCCATGTGCGCCGATCTATTGACGAACAGGCTTGGGAAGACGCTCTTTTACAAGAGCTCGCCTACGTTGGTCGGCAAACAAAAGGACAACGCCTCACAAGTGTCTTTTTTGGGGGAGGAACACCCTCTTTAATGCCTGCGCAAACAGTGCAAAAACTCCTCGAGACCCTTGGTAATTACTGGGACTTAGACACCGATCTTGAGGTCACCCTTGAAGGAAACCCCAACTCCGTTGAACTCTCTAAATATAAGGATTTCAAAGCCGCAGGTATTAACCGAGTTTCCGTCGGAATTCAGTCGTTACGACAAGATTCTCTTACTTTTTTAGGACGCTTACATAATGCAATCGAGGCTAAACGTGCCCTTGAAATTACCTCAACTCTTTTTGATCGCTCCTCCTTTGATCTCATTTATGCTCTGCCCGGTCAAAACTCGGCAGACTGGCAACAAGAGCTGGAAGAAGCCCTCGACTTTGCCCAAGGCCACTTATCGCTTTACCAACTTATTATTGAACCGGGAACAGCTTTTCACACCTATTACCGACGTGGCGATTTCCAACTTCCGAGCGAAGAAAAATCTGCCGAATTGTACGAGTTAACACGAGATATTGTAGGCCTTCACGGCTATGAAACCTATGAGGTTTCCAATTATGCAAAACAAGGACACCAATGCCGGCATAATATGCTTTATTGGACTTATAAAGATTACGTCTGCATCGGCCCCGGCGCCCACGGTCGTGTTTCTCTCGGGGGACAAAAATATGCCGTCAAAAATTATAAAGCCCCTGAAACGTGGCTCAAAAAAGTAAAAGAACACGGACACGGCCAAGAAATTTCGGAGGCTTTAACAACAGAAGATCAATTGATTGAACATCTTCTCATGGGCTTGCGCTTAAAGACGGGCATCCATAAAGAGAGCTTTCATAAAATGCACGGTATGTCTTTAAAAGCGCTTTTGGATCCGAAAAAAATAAGCTTCCTTAAAGGCCTTGGTTTTCTTGAGGAAAATGACACAAATTTCTATGTTACCCCCGCGGGATTACTGCGCCTTAATACGATTACTTCCGAACTTGTAACAACGTTGAAATCCCCTTCAAGAAGTGTATAATCAGGATCATTATTAAAAGGTATGCCCCATGGCTAAAAAGCGCGCCAAACGCTCTATCATTCAAGTTGCCAAAAGTGCCTCAACACGCGCACTAATCAAAAAACTGATCCGGTACGCAAAACCTTACGGCTCTAAAATTCTTCTGGGATTTCTGTGCATGATTGTTGTCGCAGCGACAACGGCTGCCTCGGCCAAACTGATGAAACCTATTATCAACGATATCTTTTTGGGTCGCAAAGAAGAGATGCTTTTACCCATTACGGGTCTCATTTTCTTGGTTTTTTTCTTAAAAGGGCTTTTTACCTATGGCGAATCCGTTCTTATGGCCTTTGTCGGACACAGGGTCATTGCCGATGTGCAAAAAGACTTCTTTAATGTTTTGATCCAAGCCGATTTAAAATTTTACCAAAAAAGACAAACGGGCGATCTTGTCTCTCGTTTTATGAATGATGTGGGGCGCTTGAATAATGCGGTAACGGGGACGCTTTCCAGTATCGGCAAAGATTTCTTAACGTTGATTTTCTTTATCATTGTCATGTTTGATGAAGATTGGCAGCTGGCCTCCGTTGTCTTTTTCATCCTTCCTATTGCTATTTTACCCGTCATAATTATTGGGCGCAAAATGCGCAAAACGTCAACAAAAGTGCAAGAGCACACCTCCGATTTAACCATCCTTTTAACGCAAGCCTTTCAAGGCGTTCGCCTCGTAAAATCCTATTGTATGGAGGCCTACGAAAAAAGCAAAATGAGTGAGGTTATCGAAAATGTTTTTGAGAGAACGCTTAAAGGGGTTCGCACTAAAGCCGTTAGCCACCCCGTTATGGAATTTTTGGGCGGCATTGCCATTGCCGTCGTGATTCTTTACGGGGGATCGGAGGTCATCAAAGGCACACACACACCGGGGGCTTTTTTTACTTTTATCACCGCCTTGATCATGAGTTACGAGCCCCTAAAACGCTTGGCGAATTTAAACGCCAATTTGCAAGAACAATTAGCAGCCGCAGACCGAGTCTTTACTCTCATGGCTCATAAAAATGAAATTATTGAGCAGCCTGATGCCAAGGATCTTATCGTCACAAAAGGATCCGTTACCTTTAAGGAGGTAAACTTTAGTTATGATGACGAAAAAGACAACCAACCGGTTTTACAACATATCTCCCTTACCTTAAAACCCGGCCAAAGGGCTGCACTTGTGGGGCCAAGCGGGGGGGGCAAATCAACGCTTATGAATCTCATTCCCCGTTTCTTTGATGTCAACAGCGGGGTAATTACCGTTGATGCCCAAGACATACGGAATGTAACACTGGATTCCTTGCGCCATGCCGTCGCTCTTGTAAGCCAAGAGGTCGTTTTATTCGATGATACGATTGCTGCCAATATTGCTTTCGGGCGCCCCGGTGCCTCTCTCGAAGATATTATAAAGGCTGCCAAAGCCGCCGCCGCCCATGATTTTATTAAATCTCTTCCCAAGGGCTATGAGACCTTTGTCGGCGAGCAAGGCATGCGCCTTTCCGGCGGTCAGCGCCAACGACTTTCCATTGCACGCGCCTTCTTGAAAAATGCTCCCGTTTTACTAATGGACGAACCCACCTCGGCTTTGGATTCCGAATCTGAAGAGAAAATCCAAAGCGCCCTCGAGCTCCTTATGAAAGGGCGCACGACATTAACTATTGCCCATCGCCTTGCAACCGTTCGAAGCGCTGATGTGATTTATGTCTTGGAAGACGGCGTGATCACCGACCGAGGCTCCCATGAAACTCTCTTAAAAACCAGCAAACGTTATCAACAACTTTCCCGCATACAATTTCAAGAAGCACCGTCCCCGCAGGATTCAGCCTAACCATGGAATTTTGCACATGAGATTTCATAAGCGTCTTTTAAAGAGCTCTTTCTTTCTTAAGTTTCTGGCACACGTGGCCTCAGCCTATATTCGCTTTGTTTATTATACCTCATGCTGGAATCATATAGATCGACATATCCCCGAGGCTTATTGGAAACAAGATAAGCCGTTTATTTGTGTTTTTTGGCACAACCGTGTTTTAATGAATGTTTACGGTTGGAACCGTGAGAAACCCTTTAATATGCTGATTTCCAAACATGCAGACGGCAAATTTATCGCTCAAATTATGGATAATTTTAATATCAAAACCGTTGAGGGTTCTAAAAGCAAGGGCGGACTTCAAGCCCTTCGCAATCTTCTCAATGTCCTTAAAAAGGGCGAGTGCATCGGCATTACCCCCGACGGACCGAGAGGCCCCCGTTTTCGAGTGAGTGACGGCGTTATAAAAATCGCGCAACTTTCAGGGTGTGATATCATCCCGGGAGCTTATTCTGTAAAACGCCGCAAAGTTCTTAAGTCTTGGGATCGATTTGTTCTGGCTCTTCCTTTTACCAAGGGCTATTTTGTGTGGGGAGAACCTCTCTCCGTCCCCCCTAAAGCAGCGCCGGAAGAGATTGAAAAACTCAAAGAAAAAGTGCAAAGTATCTTGTGTGAAACCAGCGATAAAGCCGACGCTTTATGCGGTCATAAGCCCTTAACTTAAGAAAGAAAAAATGACCTCTTTTATAAAACTGCTCTATGGCATTTTAATAGCGCTTTTTGAACCTTTTTATCGCTTTTTAATTCTACCGAGGCGTCTTAAAAAAGGCAAAGAAGACCCACGGCGTTATCTTGAAAAACTCGGCTCTATTTCCAATGCAAAAGGAAAAGCGCAAAAATGTGTGTGGTTTCATGCTGCAAGCGTTGGAGAAAGTCTATCCCTCTTAAAACTCATCGAAGCCTTTATTAAAGAATACCCGACATGGGATATCCTGTTAACAACAGGGACTATGACCTCTGCCAAAATCGTTGAACAACGCTTTCCTAAAAAAGTTATTCACCAATATGCGCCTCTTGATTTTAAGTCGGCGATCAAGCGTTTTCTTTCCCACTGGAAACCTGATTTAATGGTATGGGTCGAATCTGAATTATGGCCCAATTTAATTTTCCAAGCTCATAAACAAAAAATCCCCCTTGTCCTTTTAAACATGAGACTTTCGACACGTTCTTTTAAGCGCTGGGTTTTCTTAAGAAGCGTCTTCTTAGACCTCTTAAATTGCTTTGACCTTGTCCTGACCCAAACAAAAGAATTAGATCAAAACTTAAAACACATAGGCTATAAAAATTCAGCCTTTTGCGGCAATTTAAAATATGCAGCAGACCATCCCGGCTATTCAAAACAAGAGCTGTCCGACCTTCAAAAATCCCTTAAAGGGTGTCCTCACTGGATGGCCGCAAGCACCCATAAAGGAGAAGAAGAGATCGTCCTCGATGCTCATACGGAACTCAAAAAAACAAAAGAAAATGCTTGTTTGGTTCTGGTCATTCGCCACCCCCATCGCTGTGAAGAAGTTGAACGCCTTATTCAAAACCAAGGCTTGAGCGTACAGCGTTACAGCGCATGGCAGAAGGACAAAAACGCCCCCTTTGAAGCGGATGTTCTTTTAGTGGATCAAATTGGTGTTATGGGATTGTTTTATGAACATGCCTCTTTTGTTCTGGTGGGCGGGTCTCTGGTGGATAAAATTGGCGGACATAATATCCTTGAGCCCATGCGCCAAAATTGTGTTGCTCTTCACGGTCCCTATATGGGGAATTTCAAGGAAATTATTAAAGAAGCTCAAGTCGCTAAAGCCGCCCTCCTCGTCAAAGATAAAAAGGAACTCGCCTTCTCTCTTTTGGAACTGATAGATAATCCGAAAATCGCTCAAACCTACACCAAAAACGCAAGCCTGTTTCTAACACAGCAAACAAAAGTTTTAAGCACCATTCTCGAGCGTCTTTCCCCTTACTTAAAAGACGTTAACGGAAAAGCTCAAAACAACCAAGCTAAGCCGATAGAAGGCACTGAATCAAGGGAGAACGCCGTTGAAAGAGCCTAGTTTCTGGTACACCTCCACCGCAACCGCCTCTCTTCGTCTCTCTGTTTTAAAGGTGCTTAGCGCTTTATTTCGTTTTGCCGGTATCGTCAAGAAGGCTTTCACAAGAACAAGAGCTGTTGATAAAACCGTTATCTGCATCGGGAATCTAACGGTCGGTGGTGCCGGAAAAACACCCGTTACTCTCTCTATTGCCCGGTATTTTAAAGGTCGCGGTAAAAAAGTTGCGATTATTTCAAGAGGTTACAAAGGTAGACTTAAAGGGCCTCTGTTGGTCGATCCCACAATACACACGGCTCGGGATGTTGGAGACGAACCTCTTTTATTATCCTTAAGTTGCACCACATGGATTTCAGCTAATCGTTACAAAGGCGCAAAAGCCGCTATTAAAAAAGGAGCTGAAATTATCTTGCTGGATGACGGATTACAACATTCAACCCTCAAGCAAGATTTAAAAATTTGCGTGATAGATGCTCGGCGCGGTTTCGGCAACAGAAAAGTCATGCCCGCAGGCCCTTTGCGTGAACCCCTTGAAAAAGGATTAGGGCGTGTTGATGCTTTTATTGTAGTAGGTAATGCCGAAGGTCATCGCCTTAGCTTTGATGAGATAAAAAAGCCTCTTTTGCAAGCCGCGATTTCCATAAACAAAGACGATTGGGCTGTCTTAAAAAACAAACGCCTTGTAGCTTTTGCAGGTATTGCCAACCCGGAAAAATTTTTCGAAACCTTGCGCCTTGAAAATTTTGATGTGCAACACACAATTCCCTTTCCGGATCATCATTTCTACACCACGGAAGATCTGGAAACTCTCCAACAAACAGCAAAGGAACACTGCGCCGATCTTGTAACTACTCAAAAAGACCGGGTGCGCCTTCCAAAAGCCCTCCAAAAAGGAATCCATCAACTCCGCATTCAATTAGATTATGAGGAGCCCCCTCTTTTTAGGCGTTTGTTGAATCCCTTTGATAAAAGGGACAAAGACGAATGAGGAAACTTTTCAAATATCTGTCATACCCCTTTGAAGCGCTTTTATTTTCCTTGGCGGTTCTCATTGGATTTCTCCTTCCTTTTTCTCGGGGGTCTGCCACGGGAGCTTTTTTAGGTGGTTCTTTGGGGCCTCTTCTCTCTAAAAAAACAAAAATTATCCGCCGAAATTTCCAATTGGCAGGGCTTGAATTCACAAAAGAAAAAGAAGATCAAATCATCAAAGAGATGTGGCAAAATTTAGGGCGCACTTTTTTGGAATACGTCCGTTTACCCTATCAATCTGCCTTTGGAAAAGACAGCCCCTATACCGTTGACGGCCTCGAGCATTTAGATGCCTTGATCCATGATGAAAAGCCGGGGCTTCTCTTTTCCGCCCACTGCGGCAATTGGGAAGTCGGTACTTATATTGCTCAAAAGCGCGGTCTTAAAACGGCTCAAGTAACGCGCTTTTTGAATAATCCCCTTACGCGTTTTTTGGTTAATACCGTCCACAAAAGAGTAGCCCGCAAAGTTATCCCCAAAGGGGCGAGCGGGGCTAAAGAAATCCTAATAGAACTTAAGAAGGGTCACCATGTCTCTTTGCTGGCGGATCAAAAGATGAACGACGGTCTGGCTGTTCCTTTTTTCGGGCGTAACGCTATGACGGCACCGGCGCTTGCTAAAATGGCTTTGAAATTTGATTGCCCTGTTCTGCCCTTTCAAGTTATTCGAACAGACGGCGTGAAATGTAAAGTAATTTATTATCCGCCGTTGAGTGTGCCGAAAACAGGAACAACCCAAGAAAAAACAGAAAACCTGCTAAAACAGATGAACACCTGCATTGAAACTTGGATTCGAGAACACCCGGAACAATGGTTTTGGGTTCACCGTCGCTGGCCGAAAGAACTCTATCAAAATCAAAAAGGAACCGAGGAATGATTACTCCCGCAAAGCACGCCTCAACACCTCATAATCTCTTAGGAGACAACCTGTCTACCTCCGGAAAACGTTGGTTTTTGCGAGAGGCGGACGAACGCCAAGTCGCTTTTTATGTTCAACGTTTCGGTTTACCTGAAGCTGTTGCTCGGTTACTTGTGGCGCGAAATATTCCCGAAGAGACCCTTGAAACCTATTTAAAACCGAGCCTTAAAGCTTCTCTCCCCGATCCCTATCACCTAAAAGACATGGATAAGGCCGTAGAACGCCTCGTGCAGGCAATTTCTTCCGCTGAGAAAATTGCCGTTTTCGGGGACTATGATGTGGATGGTGCTACGTCTTCAGCCCTTTTAAAACGCTATTTTCAAGCCCTTGGCCTCGATATAACCCTCTATATCCCCGACCGCATGCAAGAAGGTTACGGCCCCAATATTCCGGCTCTTGACGGTCTCAAAAAAAGCGGCCACACCCTTGTCATTACCGTTGACTGCGGAACCACGTCCTTTGAACCTTTAGCGGCTGCCAAAACCATGGGTCTTGATGTAATTGTTATTGATCACCATATAGCCGAACCCAAGCATCCCGAAGTCGTAGCACTTATAAATCCCAATCGCCTTGATCAAATGAATAGCCCCTGCCAAGATTGTGCCGCCGTTGGCGTTGTCTTTGTCACGCTTGTGGCTCTTCAAAAACATTTGCGAGAAACAGGCTTTTTTAAAGACATAGTCGAACCTGATCTTCTAAGTTTCCTTGATCTTGTGGCAACAGGCACGGTATGCGATGTTGTTGCCTTAAAAGGTTTGAATCGTGCTTTTGTAAAGCAAGGTCTCAAGGTTCTCTCCCGCCGCCAAAATATAGGTCTTAAGGCTCTTGCCGATGTGTCCGGAATTGAGTCTTATCCGACGGCCTATCACCTTGGATTTCTCCTTGGGCCTCGCATTAATGCGGGGGGGCGTGTCGGCTCTTCTGCCCTTGGTGCTGAACTTTTATCCTGCAATGACCCTAGTCGCGCCCGTGATATTTCCCAACACCTTTCAATTTATAATGAAGAACGCAAAGCCATTGAGGCACAGGTTTTAGAAGAAGCCCTAGCCCAAGGAGAAGCCGAAAATGCAAAGGACACCGAAACCCCGCTTCTTGTCGTCGCCGGTGAGAACTGGCATGCGGGTGTGATCGGTATTGTCGCCGGTCGTTTAAAAGATACCTTTAACAAACCGACTATCGTCATCTCCCTCGAAAAAAAAGGCACTGTCTTAGAAGGCAAGGGATCGGCACGCTCCGTTCCCGGTCTTGATATAGGGACGCTTATTCAAGCAGCAAAGCAAGAAGGTCTCTTGGACGCCGGCGGGGGGCACGCCATGGCCGGCGGTTTAAGTATCCGAGGCCAAAACATAAAGGCTTTCAAAGCCTTTTGTACAAAGCGATTAACCCATATTATCGAGAAAGAAAACTTTGATTTCACACCGGCTCTTAAGATCGATGCACGCCTTTCGGCGGGCGGTGCCTCCGTCGAGCTCGCCGAAAGGTTTGAAGCCTTAGCCCCCTATGGTCAAGGCAATTCAACACCTCGCTTTTTATTCGAAGAGCTCTCTGTGATCCGAGCCGATATTGTGGGGGGAAATCATGTGCGATGTCTTTTCACCGATTTTTCAAAATCAGGCAAGCTTTCCGGTATCGCCTTTCGCTGTGTGGGGACTCCCCTTGGAGATTTGTTGCTAAATGCACGCGGTAAATGGCTCTCTGCCGTCGGCACCTTAAGCCTTGATGAATGGAATGGTGTCAAACGCGTTCAATTCCGTCTCGAGGATCTTGTCCAAATATCTCTCTCCCCTTCTCAAAACCTTATAAAATCAGCGTAAGTAAGAGCCTCGGGGGAACCGAACTTACCGGCTGCCCTTACCGGGTTTTTCCGAAAAGACTGTTTCAAGTTTATTTTCAACCCCATCCCATTTTTCCGCATCGGGCAAAGGGGGAATATTTTCTGTAAGTCTGGGCCATAACTTTGCATACTTTTGATTATGCTCGACCCATTTTTCCGTTCCTTCTCGGGTGTCCGGAATAATAGCATCGGCAGGGCATTCGGACTCGCATACGCCGCAATCGATACAGTCTTCCGGATCAATTACAACCATGTTCTCCCCTTCATAAAAACAATCAACGGGGCAAACTTCTATACAATCCCCAAACTTACAGTTAATGCAATTATCTGTTACAACATAGGTCATTTGCAACTGTCCTTCGATCTCTATTCTATTTTGACATTTAACGTTTTCTAAGGCTCATAAAGCTTCTAAAAGCGCAAAAGAGCCGACCCCCAAATCAATCCGCCGCCAATGGCTTCATGGAGAATAAGATCGCCTTGCTTGATTTTGCCGGATTTTACCGCATCGTGGAGGGCAAGGGGAATAGAAGCAGCAGATGTATTAGCATGCTTATCAACGGTCACAATCACTTTACTTTCGTCCATATTCAATTTACGACGCATCCCTTCGATAATACGCGCATTGGCTTGGTGAGGGATAAGCCAATCAAGCTCGTCAGGTTTCACGTTATACTGTTCAAGGGTTTTCTCAGCAGACTTGGCGAGTTTCGTCACAGCATGCTTAAAAACTTCTTGACCCGTCATACGTAATTTTCCAACGGTTTGCGTAGATGACGGACCGCCGTCGGCATGCAATATCTCATAAAAGCGCCCGTCTGATTCAAGGTCGACACCAATAAGACCGCGATCTTGAGGATTGTCTTTATCTTCAACAGCTTCCAGAATAACAGCGCCGGCTCCATCGCCAAACAACACACAAGTTGTACGGTCTTTCATATCAAGAAGATTTGAAACGGTCTCGGCGCCAATGACTAGCGCTCGTTTTGCTTTACCGAGGCGAAGGAAACTATCGGCAACATTCAAGGCAAGGAGGTAACCGGCACAAACAGCTGCAACGTCAAAGGCAAGTCCTTTTGTGTTGCCGATTTTATCTTGGACTCGCGTCGCGCAAGAGGGAAACGTATAATCGGAGCTAGCCGTTGCTACAACAATAAGATCAATATCATTAGGCTTTAAATTCGCACGTTCAAGGGCTTCTTTGGCAGCCTCGGTAGCAAGATCGGAGGTCGTTTGACCTTCTGCTGCAAAATGACGCTGATGAATGCCTGTTCGCTCCACAATCCATTCGTGGGATGTATCAACGGTTTCAGATAATTTCTCATTACTTACAACGTTTTCAGGGAGGTAACTTCCCGTAGAGATAATGACAGACTTAAAATTCGGCATAGCAATGTCCTTTTTTTACATAGGATACAATTTTCTAAGCCTAACTCAATAATAGTATCAGAGTCAAGTACAGCAGAGAAAAACAATATAACTGCACAAATAAATAATATTGTCAATGGTTAATTTACTAAATATTAATCTATATTCTGTATACTTATACCTATATTTACTTTAGGAGTTATTATGATTACAAATAGATTCTCTTCAATATTATATGACAATACATATTCCGAGACTTTGGGTCTTTTAACAAAAGCAGAAAATTTTCTAAAAGTTTACTCGCTTCAAAGGGCTCAGGAGCCTAACGAAGTCCGCGATATGCGCATTAATTGTGAGATGACACGCGTCACCGCACGCCTGACTCAAATCATGGCTTGGCTTCTTGCGCAAAAAGCCTTTCTAGCGGGGGAAATCCTGTTAAAAGAAGCTTGCTCCGAGAAATATATGATCAAAAGCGATCCTTTTTGTCTCGCCAACAGCATAAACGGACAAGAGGAAGATTACCCCTTGCCCATGCGAGAACTTTTGACGGACAGTCTTGGACTTTATAAACGCATCCAAGCCTTATCTCAACGGATGAGTCAAACAGTTACTTTTTCAAACCAAAGTTCGAGAACTTTGAATTAAATTTGGAAAGCTGGCCTCCGGAATCCATAAGACGATGAACGCCTGTCCATGCCGGATGGGAAGAAGGATCAATATCAAGGCGTAAAACGTCATCCTTCTTTCCCCACGTAGAACGCGTTTCAAAGGTTGTTCCGTCTGTTAGGGCAACTTTAATTGTATGGTATTCGGGATGAATATCTTTTTTCATGGGAAAATCCTATCTTCACTATATAATTTCAACTTACTTATAGGGTGACTTTTGATAAAAATCAAGGAAAAACCCTACCTTATTTACTTATTGGGCCCGAAGGAACGGGCTCCTCCTCTTTTTTCTTACGCAAATCAAAGAAAAGCAACAGATTGGCAGACAAGAAAATAGAAGAAAAAGTTCCGGCAATGATTCCGACAATAATGGGCATACTGAAGTTTTCAATAACAGGCCCCCCAAAAATATACAGCGCAAACAGAGCCAAAAGCGTTGAGCCCGCCGTCAAAACAGTTCGCGACAAGGTACTGTTCGCGCTAAGATTAACAAGCTCCCGAACGGGCGTCGTTTTGAATTTCCGCAGATCTTCACGCAGACGATCATAAATAACAACCGTATCGTTGATGGAATAACCAAGGGTGGTTAAAAGGGCAGCAAAAGCCGTCTCGTTAAATTCAAAGCCTGAAATCGCATAAAATCCAAGAACGGCGATGACATCATGGGCTTGGGCTAAAATACCGCACACACCGTATTCCCACTCAAATCTAATCCAGATATAAATCAACATACCGGCCATCGCGAACAAAACAGCCATGACGCCGTTTTTAATCAGGTCGCCGCTCACTTTTGCACCGACGGTTTCAACACGTCGATAGTCCACTTGATCCCCCAATGTCGATTTAACCATTTGCAAAGCAACAAGCTGAGCCTTTTCGCCTCCCGGTTGTTGCTCAATACGAATCAATACATCCCGATCTGTTCCAAAATCTTGAAGCTTTACTTCACCAAGACCCAAACCGTTAAGAGTTGAGCGCAGCCCCGCAATATCTGCTTTTTCCGGCGTGCGAATTTCAATTAAAAGCCCGCCTTTAAAATCAATTCCATAGTTAAGCCCTTTTGTAAAAAGTGCTGTAAAAGAACCGAGGATGATAAAAAGCGCCAAGGCATAAGCCCAAAGACGTCGACCGGAAAAGTCAATTTTTGTGTTGTAAGGAACCAGTTGTAAACCGCGCATATTTTTTCTCTAATTCGTTTATTTATACTAAATAGGAAGTGTTTTAGGTTTCGCCCATTTAAACCAAGAGACGGCTAGAATCCGTGTCAAAGTAATAGCCGTAAACATTGAAATCACAATCCCCAAACACAAGGTAACACCAAATCCTTTAACAGGGCCCGATCCAAAAAAGAACAGTGCCAGACCACCGATAAGAGTCGTGATATTTGAGTCAATGATTGTTGCCATGGCACGCTTATACCCCGCATCAATAGCTTGTATAAGTTTGGTGCCGCCTCTAATTTCTTCTTTAATACGTTCCAAAATCAAAACATTAGCATCAACGGCCATACCCAGCGTTAACGCTATACCGGCAATACCCGGCAGCGTTAAGGTTGATCCGGTCAACGCCAAAGCAGAAATTAAAAACACAAGATTAAAAGCTAACGCAATATTTGCAAACAGCCCGAAAAGCGAGTAAGCCACAAGCATAAAAACAAAAACCAAGACAATGGCCACAACCGTTGCATTTTCACCCGCCGCAACAGAGTCTGCTCCCAAATCCGGTCCGACGGTTCGCTCTTCCAAGACGTTCAACGGTGCAGGCAAGGATCCGGCCCGCAACAAAATGGAAAGATTTACAGTTTCTTCAACGGTGAAGCTACCTGAAATTTGCACATTGCCGCCCAAGATCGGTTCATTGAGATTGGGCGCACTAATAACCTTCCCGTCAAGAATCATAGCTAATTGATGATGCGTATATTGTTTTGTAATCTCACCAAACTTGCGAGCACCAAGGGTATCAAAGCGCATTGTTACAACAGGGGCATTATTTTCAGAAAACCCGGGTTGGGCATTGGAAAGGCTTTCACCGGTCAAAAGAACCTGCTTTTTCACAAGGTAGGTTATAGGCTCACGGTTACCGCGCACCTGAGAAGGGTCTTCGGGTACGGCAATGGTACCGGGGAGAACACGACCCCCTGTAGAATTTAAGGTCGGATACTGATTATGAACCATTTGGAAGGTTAGCTTCGCCGTCTTACCGAGAATATCTTTGACTTTCCCCGGATCACTCACCCCGGGTAACTGGATAATAATACGATCCGTTCCTTGGGTTTGAATATTAGGTTCCCTTGTACCGAGCGCATTAATACGTCGCTCAATAATTTCACGGGACTGTTGAACCAAAAGTTTTTTCTTTTGCTCAATTTCAGCCTCGTTAAATTTCATGGAAAATTCAGAAGTCGCCTCATCAAATTTTGTCTCAATATCTTGCCGCGCCAAAGCTTTATGAATAGCTTGGCGATCGGAAAGATTATCAATTTTAAAGCGAACCGTTAGATCTTCTACACGCATATTAGAGAATTTTAATCGCGCTTTCCGCAAGCTCTTACGCGCATCATCTGCTAAAAATCCAGCTTGATCTTTAAGAGCGGATTGTACATCCACTTCTAAGAGTAAGTGAGATCCCCCTTGAAGATCCAATCCCAAATTTACTTGTTCTTGCAACCAATTCGGTAAGGTTTCCACAGTCTTTTCATCCATAAAGGTCGGCGCCGCAAAAAGCACACCGAAGATAACTGTTATAAGGACAACCAAACGTTTCCAAAGGGGGATATGAATCATTTTTAACTCTATTCTTTTAGAAATCAGACTCTATTACTTTTTAACTGTCGGCGGCTTTTTAGAAGCCGCTTTTTTCTTTAAGGACTCTGTTTTCTTTACTGCAGATTTATCAGAAGTCTCTTTTTCCGTAGGGGGCTTTTTCGAAATTACTTGAGAAACACTTGAACGCACCACTTTAATTTCAACACCCGAGGCTATTTCAACGGCAATTTCAGCCTCATCAATAACCTTTGAAACCACCCCTAAGATACCGTTGGCAACAACAACACGATCGCCACGTTTAAGAGCCGCAACCATTTCACGATGTTCTTTTGCTTTCTTACTTTGAGGACGGAACATAAAGAAATACATAATGGCAAAAATAGCAATAATGGGTAAAAAGTTTGCAAGGCCTCCGGAACCCCCAAAAGATTGGGCATTTGCCGTCTCCGTAAAGATAAAGAGAGCTAAAGCAAGACTTAAAATACGTGTTAACATGTGTTTTCCTTTCAAGGTAAATCAAATAAAGTTAGAGACATCCTACTTGAGATAGGGCAACGGATCAAGGGTTCGTGTTTTTTTCCGCAGTTCAAAATGAAGTTGAGGGGTTTTAACACTCCCCGTCGAACCAACCAAAGCAATTTTCTGACCTTTTTTAATTTCCTCTCCCTTGGAAACAAAGGTTTTTTGCGCATGGGCATAGGCCGTCATCCAGCCGTCTCGGTGTTTTAAAAGAATGAGATTGCCGTAACCTTTTAATGCATTACCGACATAAACCACTTGGCCGGATTCGGCAGCCTTAATAGGAGCCCCTCCTTTTGCTTGGATATTTATGCCGTCATTGCGCAAGCCGGCTGATTTCTTACCGTATTTTGCAAGTATTTTACCCCGCACCGGCCATTGGAATTTTGAAATCGGCTCCTGTTTTACAGGTGTTGCCTTTCTAACCGTTTGTGTCTTAGAGGAACTACCGGGTTTTTCCAATGCCTTTTGAGTCTTTTTTTCTGTCGCTTTTTCCACTCCTTTTGACGTTTTGTTTTGTGAAATTTTACGAAAAGGTTTTCGAGGCGGCTCTCTATCAAATGAATCGTCCGGGACAGCTGCAGTTTTTTGAGAGATCGACTGTCTTTCCAAAGGGAGCAGAGGCTCTATTTTCGGCACTCTTTTACTTATTTGTGTCGCCTTCGGCTTAAAAGATAAAAGGGGATCAATTTCTTGTGTACGCTGTTTGATCTGTGCACCTTTTGCCTTGTCGGGAAGAAGAGAAGGCTCCGACACCGTCGGGTAAGACAACTTCAAGCGTTGGTTTTCACGAATTGTATAGGGCGGTTTTAAATTATTCATCTTAACAAGGCTGTGCACATCAACATTTCTTTGACGGGCAATGGACATGAGGTTCTCATGACGCCTAACAATATGGATACGCTTTTGAGGCAAAAGAAGGGCTTGCCCCGTCCGAATGTGATAGGGAGGTTTTAAATGATTAATTTCGATCAAATCCCGCAAGGTCACGTCATAGCGCTTTGCCACTTGATACAAATTATCTCCTTTTTGAACAGAAATAGCAGGCGCATTTTGCCTTAAAGGAGTATTTGAAAAATAAGGGTGATAACGGTCGGGGACACACCCTCCAATGATCAACAACGGAAGAAGAAAAAGAAAAATAACAAGGGGACGCTGAGTTGTCTTCGTCACAACCTTACCTTCTTTTAATGATTTCAAGCCCCCCCATATAAGGGCGTAAAACTTCCGGCACAATAATAGAGCCGTCGGCTTGTTGATAATTCTCAAGGACAGCTACAACCGTACGCCCCACCGCAAGACCGGAACCATTAAGAGTATTCAGGAAACGAGGCTTTGCTTTTTTACCGTCAACGCTCTCCGAGGGTCTAAAACGAGCTTTCATGCGGCGTGCTTGATAATCTCCGCATGTTGAACAGCTGGAAATTTCACGGTAGGTATTTTCTCCGGGCAACCAGACCTCAAGATCATAGGTTTTCTCAGATTGAATCCCCATATCTCCCCCGCACAACAACATGCGGCGATAGGGCAGCTTTAGGCTCTCAAGGATACTTTCCGCGCAAGATACCATACGCTCATGCTCTTTAAGCGTCTCATCGGGGTGTGTAATAGAGACTAACTCGACCTTATTAAATTGGTGCAAACGAATCATGCCTCTGGTATCACGCCCTGCAGCACCGGCTTCCGAACGAAAACAAGGGGTATGAGCCACAAAACGCAAGGGTAAGTCTTTCTCCTCAATAATAGAGTCGCTCACCATATTAGACAAAGGCACTTCCGAGGTCGGAATAAGCCAGTGATCTGCCGTTGTTTGAAAGGCATTATCGGCAAATTTAGGCAATAGCCCCGCGCCGTAAAAGGCTTGATCTTTCACAAGAACAGGGGGTTGAATTTCTTCGTATCCATAGGTTTCAATGTGACGATCCAACATAAAGTTGGCCAAAGCACGCTCCAACTTTGCAAGAGCCCCTCGCAAAATCACAAAACGGGAACCGGACATCTTAGCCGCCGTTTCAAAATCCATCAGCCCCAAGTCCTCTCCGAGGTCAAAATGGCGTTTGGGTTCGAAAGCAAAGGTCGGGATCTCCCCCCATGTTTTCATGAGCTGATTGTCAGCCTCATCCGCGCCATAGGGAACTTCCTCCCGAGGCATATTAGGAGTAACGGCAAGAAGGTACTCCAGTTCGTTTTGAGCTTTAACTAATTGTTCTTCAAGAGTTGTAATCAACTGCTTAATTTCCGCGGCACGATCTCCCAAATCAGCGGCAGATTCGCCCTTGCGCTTCGCCTCGCCAAAGGCCTTTGCGACGACATTGCGCTCATTCTGCAAGTCTTGAACTTGCGTCAAAAGAGTACGATAAGTTTCATCTAAAGTAATGAGTTCGGCTGCACAAGGGGGCTTATTACGCTTTTTAAGAGCAGCATCCAGTAAATCCGGGTTGTCACGAATCCATTTAATATCCAGCACTTAGTTTTTCTCCTGATCTTTGTCGGACGCCCCTAAAAAGCGCACCAGTAAAATTGAAAGTTCATACAAACCGTAAAGCGGAACAGCTAACCCCATCATACTAAGAACGTCGGGAGGCGTTAAAACCGCTGAAGCAATAAGAATTAAAACAATAGCATAGCGGCGTTTTTCCGCAAGGGATCTTGACGACAAGACCCCTAACTTTGCCAATAGAAGCAAAACAAGGGGCAGTTGAAAACATAAACCGAAGGCAATCATCATTTGAAGAGTCATGGAAAGGTATTCGCTCACCCGTGCTTCCAACCGAATAGCAAGACCCGTTACCGCAGCAGACGTTTCATAACTTAAAAAGAATTTCCAAGCCATCGGGATAATGCCGTAAAAAGCAAATCCGGCGCCGATAATAAACAATAAGGGTGTTGCCACCATGAAAATAAAAAATGTTTCTTTCTCATTTTTGTAAAGCCCCGGCATAATAAAGCGCCAAATTTGTATGGCAAGCAGGGGAAACGAAACAAAGAACGCCGCAAAAAGCGTAACTTTAAGGTAGGTTAAAAAAGCTTCGGGAAGACCTGTATAAATCAAGCGTCGAGCCTCTCCCGAAGCCGTATCGTCCGTTAAAAGATCAGCCAAAGGCGTGACAAGGTATGCAAAAAGATACTGAGAGAAAGGGTAAAGGACGGCAAAAGAAAGAACAAAAAAAAGGAAACTCCAAAGCAAACGAGACCGCAACTCTAAAAGATGGGCTACAAGAGGCATTTCTTTATCGGAAGTTGCAGAAGATGTCTTTTTCGCCGCTTTAGAAGTATTTTTTTGAGAGGGGCTTTTTCGAGAAGAAGTCATTTTTCAGACCCCTTTTTCGGAGAAGGTTTTTTTTTCTTTTTAGAGAGAGTTTTTCCTCCTGCTTCTTTTTCTTCAAGATTCTCATCGCCCGCACGGCTTTCATCTTGCCCCATCATACCGAGAACATTCGCCCCCTTGGTATATTCTTCAAACTCACCCTCATGTATATATTGGTCAATTTCACGACGTAGCCCCGAGCTTAAGCGTTTAAATTTCTGAATCATACGCCCTAAGCCCCGCAATAAATCCGGCAATTCCTTTGGCCCGATTAAGAGCAAAGCCGCCACAAGAATAATGAGAATTTCTCCCCAAGTACCAAGATCAAACATGAGAGGTTATTTCTTTTTAGGTGTTTTTTTAGCAGGCGCTTTTTTAGCTACTGTTTTTTTAAGAGCTGCTTTTGCAGGCACTTTTTTTGCAGCCGTTTTTTTTGCAGGGGCTTTTAGGTTTTTCACAGGTTCCTTTTTATCCCCTTCTTTCTTTTCCTCTTCAAGACCCTCTTTAAAAGCCTTCATTCCTTTTCCAAGGTCTGCCATAAAGCTTGATATTTTTCCTTTACCGAATAACAACAGGATAATCAGAATAATTAAAATAATTTGTAACGGTCCGACGCTCATCAGGAATCTCCTTTAAAGATTTGTAATGCCTGTTAAAGAGGCTATTAAGTTTATTGTCCATGTCATCGGCCCTCTTAGCAAGACGTCAAACAAACTAAAGTGAACACCCGCTTGGGAGAGAATAAAGGGAAGCAACATAAAAGAACCGATAATAATCACAAATCCCCAACGCTCCAAGGAGGAAAGAAGTCTTGCCGGAGCAGGCGGCAGAAAGCCGACGGCAACACGTCCTCCGTCGAGAGGCGGTATAGGAAGCATATTAAAAACGGCTAAAAGCACATTAATGTTGATGGAAAAAGCCAACATCTGCTCCATAAGTTTAGCCAAGGGAACAGGCATATAAACGAGTGTATAAAATAAAAGAGCAGAAACAACAGCTAATAAAATATTTGTTGCAGGGCCCGCAACAGCCACATAAACCATATCTAAGCGCGGTCTTCTTAAAGCGTTAAAATTAACAGGGACAGGTTTTGCATACCCAAAAATAAAAGGCGCTTGGGTAAAAATAAGAACAGCAGGTAAAATAACCGTGCCAAAAGGATCCACATGACGCAGAGGGTTTAAAGAAAGGCGTCCGGCTCGTTTTGCCGTATCATCTCCTTTTTGCAAAGCTGCATACCCGTGGGCAGCTTCGTGAAGGGTAATCGCCAAAATAGCCGGCACACCATAAATTAGGATATTTGCTAAGATTTCAAAAATTTGAACATCCATTTAAGGTAAGGTCACTTAATCATTTTTTCTTAATAACCAAACAATCCAAACTCGACCCTTTCAGGGTTCGGCATTTTTGCACAGCTTGCGCCTTTGAAAAAGGTCCTACATGGACACGATAACGAATCCCTTTAGGCTTACCAAGATCAACACGAACAGTCTTATAACTTTGCCCCTTAAGAGTTTGGGGCGCCTTTCCTTGAAGGCGCATCCATTCCTTTTGGGCTGCTGCTTGGGTCGGCAAGGAAGCAATTTGAACCCAATACACCCTTTGTGCACCTTGTGCACCGGAAACCGTCGTCGAAAGCATTGCTTTAGAAGGAACAGATTTGACCTTTGAAGGCGTTGGCATTGTTGTCTTTACCACAACTTGCTGTGCCTTTTGTTGAACGTCCGCTTTTGTGGCATCTGCTTTCCCGACAGGCTGTTGTGTCTCGCCAAGAGCTATTTCCAAAGTTTTCTTAGGTTTATTGCTAACTGTTGGCGCCGGTGCTTTATAGGTTTCCGAAACATCATTTACGGCTTCAACAACGGTAATATGCGCATCCTTCGCCTCTTGCGCAGATAGGGAAACAGACCCTGCATCCGAAGAAGAATCAGAAATTTCATCCCTCGTTTTTTCTGTGCTCTCCTCAGAGATCATTTCAGTTTCAGGAACCTTGCCCGCCTCTACAAAAAGAGCTTCTTGCGAGACTTGTTCACTAGGGGCTTCGGGTGTTGCCCGAAACGCTTCTTTACCGTAAGTCGGTTGTGCAGGCTCAAGCTCGCTATAAAATTCTTTGTCACTATGAGGAACTTGAATAGCGTCCTCTTCTCCGGGAGCCACTTTAAAAGAATCGGTTCCAAAATCATTTGCAATAGTCGGTAAATCATCATCTTCCATAAAAGAGCGGGAGGACTTCATGGTCCAAACGCTCAAAACAACTCCTGCAAAAATAAGAGCAACGGCACTAATTTTAACGGGCATAGACAAATTAAATTTTCCTACGATCCCTCCTTTAGATAAACCCGTCGCCCGAAGTTTCCGCACCGAATCAAGTGCATCACGTTCGAAGCTAATTTCCGGGTTCGTGCGCTCCGGCTTTGTATAATTTGATTGGTACGGGTTAGAGTGTTGCATTTCTTTTTTCCTATTACATTTTTTCCTGCGGCTTTACCCCCAAGAGATTCAGACCTGACCCGATTACTGTAGCAACTGCAGCCACAAGTGCAAAGTGCTTTTGCGTTAACTCTTGATTCTCAGGGTCAATAAAGCGCAAATGGAAATTTTCTTTTCCCTTATTCCATAAACCGTGAAAGTCTGCGGCAAGCTCGCCAAGATAATAGGTGATGCGATGAGGCTCATACGTTCTTGCTGCCATTTCAATGATTCGCTGCCATTCGGAAAGTTTTTTAATAAGAGCCAAAAATTCTTCCGACTCAAGACCTTCCAAAGAAATATCGGACAACGAAAGAAGGCTTAAATCAAGGTTCGGGAATGTTTCTAAAATATGACGTTTAATAGAGTGACACCTTGCATAAGCATATTGAACATAAAAAACAGGGTTATCTTTACTTTGTTCTACAGCCTTTTCAAAATCGAAATCAAGAAAGGCATCATTTTTCCGAGAAACCATAAGAAAACGCATCGCCTCAAGACCCACTTTTTCAACGGCTTCATCAACGGTAATAAAATTTCCGTCTCGCTTTGACATCTTAAGAGCTTGGCCGTTAACCATAAAACGCACCATCTGGCATAAGATGCATTTAACCTCGGCCGCCCCGTTGCTCAAAGCAACCACCGCAGAAGATAAACGTTTAACATACCCCCCGTGATCAGCACCCCAAACATTAATAAGCTTTGGAGAACCTCGCTTTAGTTTATCAAGATGGTAGGCCATATCGCCGGCAAAATAAGTCCAACTCCCGTCGGATTTTTTAATGGCACGATCCACATCATCCCCGAATTGGGAGGAACGGAAAAGGGTTTGCTCACGAGGCTCCCAATCCTCAATCTCGCGCCCTTTGGGTTGCTCGAGAATCCCTTTGTAAATGAGACCTTTTTGTGTCAAATCCTCAATAGCCTCTTCAACACGGCCGGCCTTAACAATGGCCAACTCCGACGTAAACACATCTTGGTGAATATTGAGTGCGGCAAGGTCACGCTTAATTAAGGCCATCATCGCCTCAATAGCATAAGCCCTAATATCTGCAAGCCACTCACTTTCCGGCTTATCGACCCATTTATCCCCCTCCTCCTTAGCAAGAGATTCTCCAACAGGGATAAGATAATCGCCGCCATAAGATCCAAGATCTTCAACGGTACGCCCCAGTGCTTGAAGGTAACGTTTATAAGTCGAACGCGCCAAGTCATTGGCTTGCCCCCCGGCATCATTAATATAATACTCACGGGTCACTTTATAACCTGCTTTTTCAAGAAGGCCGGCCAGAACGTCTCCCACAACAGCAACACGACAATGCCCGATATGCAACGGCCCCGTCGGGTTAGTGGAAACATATTCGACATTAACACTTTCTCCTTGCCCGATATCAGAAGCACCATAGGCTTCTCCGGCTTTTAAAAGTGTCGAAAGCTGACCGTGCCAAAAAGAAGGCGTCAACCGAATATTAATAAAACCCGGTCCGGCGATTTCAGCGGACTCGACATCTTTATGCTTTGCAAAATGTCTCACATAGTGCTCGGCCAAGGCGCGAGGATTTTGCTTTGCAGACTTACAAAGCACCATGGCAACATTAGTTGCAAGATCACCGTGAGAGGCCTCCTTTGGGGGCTCGACCACAAAACGATCAAGGGGCACATCACGGGGCATGATCCCTTCGTCCATGAGAGTTTTAGTAATATGACGGCTATGCTCTAAAAATAGTGAAAACGGATTCATGGGTCTCTCAAATAAAAACTTCTTTTTTTGTCATCTTATCCCTATTTATTCTCAAAATGAGGGATTTAAAACCAAACCAAAACTCCCGCGAAGTATATGTTGCATACGCAAGGAATTTGAAAGAGGGCCGGTACTATGCTATATATAACAGGGAATAACCTTTTTTACAGATTTTTTTTACAAGGCTTTTGCTTATGTCCGATTCTTTTAGAATGACAAAACCCGACGGTATTACCGACGGAACCCTCTATATCACCGACACAGCCCTTGATCGCCTTCGGTTTTTAAAACAGCAAGAAATCAAGAAAAATCCTACGGGGGAGCTTTTGCTTCGCCTTTCTGTTTTAAGCGGCGGCTGTTCCGGCTTTCAATATAAATTCGACTTTGAACCGTCTCAAAACAAGGATGATCTTTTATTTACCTATGATGATATCTCTGTCATCACCGATGAGGTTTCCTTTGAGTTCCTTAAAAATGTAACCCTTGATTACGTGACCGAGCTCATTGGCGCTGCTTTCACCTTGCGCAATCCCAATGTAGAAAGCTCTTGCGGGTGCGGAAATTCCTTTTCCATATAAGAAAAAAGAAAGACAAAGCCCATGATAACCGTTGCCACATGGAATGTAAACTCTCTTCGCACCCGCCTCGAGCCGTTCAAAAAATGGATTAACGAACGCGATCCTGATGTGATTTTACTCCAAGAAATCAAATGCCAAGAGGAACATTTTCCTCGAGAGGAGATCGAAGACCTTGGCTATAATATCTCTCTCCTCGGACAAAAGTCCTACAATGGCGTTGCTATTCTCTCGAAAAGTCCTGTGGAAGATGTTGTCTATGGCCTCCCTAGCTTTCAAGAAGACGAGCAAGCCCGCTACATTGAGGCCTTTGTGAACGGCGTACGTGTGGCAAGTGTTTACGTTCCCAACGGCCAAGAGGTCGGTAGTGATAAATTTGCTTATAAGATGGCATTCTTGAAGGCATTGCAAGCGCACGGAAACGATCTTCTAAAACAAAACGAACCCCTTGTCATTGCCGGAGACTACAACATTGCCCCTTTTATCAGTGACGGCCATTCTCCGGAACGTTTCAAAGAAGATCGAATCCTCTGCTCCCTTCAAGAACGAGAGGCTCTGAGGACTTTATACAATAGCGGTTTTATCGACGGGTTTCGCCTAAAGCACCCTTCTTTCCTTCCAAAAAATCAAGGATTATTCTCGTGGTGGGACTATCGTTCGGGCTCTTATCAAAATAATAAGGGCTACCTCATCGATCATTTTCTTTTATCACCCAAGGCAGCAGACCTCCTGCAAGACGCAGGCATCGACCCCGAAACACGAAGCGAAGAGCGCCCTTCGGATCATGCTCCCGTTTGGGTTAAGCTGGCAATATAGTTTTCTGAAAAAAGCCCCCTTCATTAGAGGGGGACTTTTATGGTTCTTTAGAGTCCCCGGAAAAGAGTCTCTGCAGAGCCTATTTTGTAATCGCACACTACGTTTAAAACGTTTTCAACAGTCTCTCTTGATGCACAAAAAACAAAAGAGCCTACCCCTCAATTTTTGAAAAATCTGCCACTTGCTCAAGGCTTTTTTGAATATATCCCAAAAGGTTCAAACGATTTTGGCGAATATCTTGACGCTCATCGTTGACTTGAACATGCTCAAAGAAAGCATCAATGGGAGAGCGTAAGGGAGCTAGGATTGCCATGGCCTTTGTAAAATCGCCTTGAGACAAGAAACCTTGAATCTCTTTCCGAGTAGCGAAAAGGGTTTTATAAAGAGCTTTTTCCTCCTCTTTCTCAAAAAGCGTTTCCAAGGGTTCTTTAAGATCTGTTACTTTTTCTTTGCGCAAAATATTGGTCGCCCGCTTATAACCTGCAAACAGATTAACGGCTTCCTCTTCATGGGTTTCAACAAAAGAAACCAAGGCATCAAGGCGGGTCTTCATAACCGATAAAGGCTCTGACAATCCCCTCGATAAAACGGCTTCGATATAATCATGGGCATACCCTTGATCCCGCCGGTAAACCTTAAGACGCTCCATAAAGAAGAGTTCAAGCTCTTTTAACACCTCTGCTTTGGGAAGAGCTTGAACTGTTTTTTTTGTACCGTCATAAAGATCAAAGACACATGACAAAACATCATCTAAAGCCCAATCGTATCCTTCCTCAAGGAATCGAATGGTTCCAAGGGCTGCACGACGCAGCGCAAAAGGATCTTTTGACCCCGTCGGTTTAAGACCGACACTGAAAAAACCGACCAAAGTATCAAGTCGATCTGCCAAGGCAAGCAGGCGACTAACTTTTTGAGAGGGCAAGGCATCGCTTGGGCCTTTGGGAGAATATTGATCATAAATTGCTTGAGCAATTGTTTCTTTTAATCCGTCGGCCTTGGCATAATAAAATCCGATAATGCCCTGAAGCTCGGGGAATTCAAAAACCATCTCCGACATTAAATCGGCTTTGCATAAACGGGCGGCCTCCTTGGCATCTTGGCGTGCCGCTTCATCTTCTTTTTCAATCAAGTCGATAATTTCCACAAGGCGGTTTTGCTTTTGGGCAAGTGTTCCAAGGGACGCATGAAATACCGTTTTATCCAATTTCTTACCATGCTCTGCCAAAGGCTTTTTACGATCCTGCTCATAAAAAAACGCCGCATCGGAAAGACGTGCCTTTAAGACACGCTCATTACCGATCACAATCGTTTTACCGTCATCAGGCGCTACAATATTAGCCGCGACAATAAAATGAGGTGCAAAAGCTCCCCCCTTTTTATGCACGCTAAAATAACGTTGATGCACCCGCATGGTTGTTCGTAAAAGTTCGGGAGGAAGAGACATGAAAGACGCATCAATATCACCTAACAAACAAACAGGCCATTCCACCAAACCGGTGACTTCATCAAGCAACCCCTTGTCATCAAGGATTGTTAAATTATGTTGCGCACATAAATCGTTAAGTTGTTCCTTTAAGACTTTCTGACGTTCTTCTTGATCAACAATAACGAAAGCTTTATGTAACTTCTGCACGTAATCTTCAAAGCTTTTCACAGCAAAGGGAGACGGTGCCATGAAACGATGTCCGACAGTGATATTATTAAATTGCACAAGGATAGGATCCGGATTTCCGTCTTCATTCATGGAAACCGTAAACTCAAGGGGCTCTTCGCCAAAAAGAGCACAACCTCCTTGAATAGGTCTGACCCATGTTTTCGTTGTGGTTGACCATGTCATTTTTTTAGGCCAATGCAATGTTTCAATAACCTCACGAATCACATCGGGCAAAATGGTTTTCGTCGCCACAGCCGGGAAGGTTTCCGTCAGAAAATAAAAGGTTCCTTTTGGCGTTTCCCGAATTTCAAGGTCGTCAAGATTACATCCCGTTGATTTTAAGAAGCCTTCAATCGCTTGCTTCGTGGCATCGGTTCTTGGGCCTCGACGTTCTTCGTGGCGTACGGTTTGCTCTGTCGCCAACTCTCGCACAACAGCCACAAGACGACGGGGGCCGGCATAGCAAGAAATATCTCCGTGTGACAATTGAAGGTCTTTAAATTTTTGCTCTAAAAGACGCTTAAGATCAAGAGTTGCAGGCTTTTGCATTTGAGCCGGAATTTCACCGGAACGAATTTCAAAAAAGAAATCTGACATGATTTTACGCCCCTACGCTTGCTGATTTCGATACGGATGAATGTGCTGTATTTTCTTGCTGTTGAAGATATTGCTCACAACACCCTCGAGCCAAATCTCTAACACGACCAATATAGCTTGCACGTTCAAGCACACTAATGACACCTCGCGCATCCAGCAAATTAAACAAATGACTCGCTTTTAAAGCTTGATCATAAGCCGGCAAAACACAGCCTTTTTCAAGAAGGCTCTGACATTGTTTTTCAGCCGCTTTGAATTCGCCTTCCAGTTTTTCAACATCGGCATAATCAAAGTTAAAGGCTGAAAACTCCCGTTCATTTTGATGGAAAATATCACGGTAGGTAATCTTGCGATCGCCTTCAGCACCATTCCAATCAAGATCAAACAAACTCTCAACACCTTGAACAACACAAGCACAACGCTCCAAACCGTAGGTCAATTCCACCGGAACAGGCGCGCAATCGGCACCGCCCAACTGTTGAAAATAGGTAAATTGTAAGACCTCTTGTCCGTCACACCATACTTCCCAACCAAGACCGGAAGCCCCAAGAGTCGGCCCTTCCCAATTATCCTCCACAAAGCGAATATCATGGATCGCGGGATCAATGCCGATAGCCTTAAAACTTTCCAGCATAAGCTCTTGAATATCATCGGGAGACGGTTTTACAATCACTTGAAACTGGTAATAGGATTGAACTCGATTGGGATTATCCCCGTAGCGACCGTCCGTCGGACGACGACAAGGTTGTACATAGGCCGTGCGCCACGGTTTGGTGCCAAGGGTTCGTAGAGTTGTAGCAGGATGAAACGTACCTGCGCCCATTTCTATATCATAAGGCTGCATAATCGTACAATCCTGTTCTCCCCAAAAAGTTTGGAGCTTTAGGATAATACTTTGAAAACTTTTGTCTTTTGTTGAAAGACCTTTGGAAAAATTTGATGTGGCCGTCATATTTTAAACGCTATTTTAAGGAATATAGATTGACTATATATAAAGTGCTCGAAAAAAACCAGTGTTATAGTCATTCAAAAAGAATCCGAGACGTCTTTGCGCTGCTCTCCGCTTAGACGGTATGAACGGCGTCACCAGCCCCTAAACCGGAGCCTTTTTGAAAAAAGTCTCTGTGGGAAAATATGGAAAAGACTTTTTTACGTCACAGGTTCGTCCACAGGCTCGACCACAAGAACCGTTGTTTCCACGGCTATAATCTTAACCTTTGTCCCTTCATTTGCATCAAGACCCCGTACTGTCCAAAAACTCGCCCCGACTTTCTCTTTACCGAACCCGTTGACGATAGGTCGGGAAAGTTGAATGACGCGACCAATATATTGAGCGCCTCCTTGATTCAAAGTGGGGTGATCCGTTTTTGACGGGTTCTTAGATTGGTATTTTTTCCAAACCACCACACTCACAACGGAAAATAAAGAAAAAATAAGAAGCTCGACCGAGGTTTCCATCGACGGAAAAAGCGCTGCCAAGGCCCCGACGATCAGGGCAGATACCCCCATCCATAGGAAAAATGTCCCCGGGACAATAACTTCAATAATAAAGAGTACAACGGAAAAAAGCCACCAGTGCCAATACAAAAAGTCCGTATTCATGAGATCCGTAATGAAGGCGTTCATAAACTTAATATTCCTACTTTTTATTAAAAGCTTCCTTAGCCAATTCAGCCACACCGCCCAAAGCACCGATAACACCGGAAGAGTCAAGGGGCATAAAGATAAGTTTACTATTATCCGCAGATGCAACATGCTTTAAAGCGTCTACATATTTTTGCGCAACAAAGTAATTGACGGCCTTGATATCTCCTTTGGCAATAGCCTCCGACACCATCTGTGTGGCGGCAGCTTCCGCTTGGGCAGAACGCTCACGCGCCTCCGCTGCTCTAAATTCGGCTTCTTTATCCCCTTCTGCTTTTAAAATCGCAGCTTGACGCCGTCCTTGAGCCTCTAAAATGGCAGCTTCTCTTACCCCTTCTGCCTCAAGAATAGTCGCACGCTTTTCTCGTTCGGCCTTCATTTGACGCGCCATAGATTGGACTAGATCCGGAGCCGGCGTAATATCTTTAATTTCAATTCGTGTTACCTTGACGCCCCAAGGATTCGTAGCATCATCAATGACGCCCAACAATGTTGCGTTAATTTTTTCACGGTTTGAAAGCAAACCGTCCAAAACCATTTCACCCATGACCGTCCTAATGTTCGTCATGGTAAGGTTTACAATGGCATTTTCTAAACCGGCCACTTCATAGGCTGCTTTAACACTGTCGATAATTTGAAAGAAAACCACGCCGTCCACACGTACCATGGCATTATCGTTGGTAATCACATCTTGAGACGGGACATCAATAACTTGCTCACGCACACTAATTTTAGCCCCGATACGATCGACAAAAGGCACAATGATATTAAGACCGGGACGCAAAAGCCCTGTGAATTTTCCAAAGCGCTCAACGGTCCACTCCTCACTTTGCGGGACAGATTTGATCCCCATATAAATAACCAGAACAGCTAAGACCACAATGGCTATAACGAAAGTTGAGAATTCCATTTTTCACATCCTTATAAGTATTTTTCTATCAAATAACACTGTAATAAAGCTTGCAAACACAGCCTCATCTTCTTGTCCTGCAAACATAGCAGCAAGGGTTTCAAATGAACAGGGGGTGTCTTGCAAGGTTTGTAAAACCTTAAAAAAAAGCTTATCTACCTTGTTAACCTCGACCTTTATCTCCGTCGGGTAAAAGAGATAATGATCATGGGTTTTGGTAATTTGAAAATCGTCTTCATTCACACAAGACTTTTCCGTCACGACATCGATGATATTTTGAATATTATAGGACGTTTTAACAAGTTGAACAGCGGGCGCTAACCTTACAATAAGCTTGCCAAAAGACGTCTCATCAAAACTTGCCAAATCTTGGCGCGACAAAGTTTCAGCATCTATGCCGTAATAACAACACTGCTGCGCCCATTCATAGGCAGCAACTTCCCCCCAATAAGCATACTTATTTTCCCGACCGATAGCGTCGAAATAATTAACAAAATCCTCTCCGTAATAAAAAAGAGCGGCCTTTTTAGGAAGATTGTCTTTAATAAATTTGTAAGCTTTGTGACGAAAAAAATCTTCTCCCACCAGCTTTTCACAGACAGGAAAGGTACTTGCTAAAACACCGGCAAGATTCGCCATAATATTGTTTTGATAGATGGCAAAACGCTCTTGCGATTCCTCTGTTTCATAGGGCAAATAACGCGATAAAAACGATTTTGTTTTTTGAGACGTTGCGGCGTCTTTAAAGGCTTTTTGTAGGTTGTTAAGCGACATTTTTTCGACCCGCCTGCTCCATGATATCCTGAGCTTTATAAGACTCCTCACAAAGATCTCGAAATGTCGGGAAATCTTGATCCCATTCAATCAGTGTTAAAACAGGGTCTCTTTTTTTAACGGTATATGCATATAAATCCCATACTTTTTGACAGACATGGCGATTATGCGTATCCACAAGAAGCACTTCTTTTTCCCGGCCTCTTTTTCGGATCACACGCTCCGTATGACCTGCCAAATGAATTTCTCGGACAAACTCAAGATTAACCCTATCAACATATTCATAAGGGTTAAAATGACGGTTATGTGATTGTACAAATACATTATTGATATCTAATAATAAATGACAACCCGTACGTTTTACAAGAGCATTTAAGAGATCGGGTTCAGCCATAACATCTTCTTTGAATTGAAGATAGGTAGAAGGATTTTCAACAAGAATTTCCTGCCCCAAAAACTCTTGGGTAATTTCAATATTTCGACATAAACGATCCAAGGTCTCTCGGGTATAAGGCAAAGGCAACAAATCATTTAAATGGGCATTGCCGCTGACGCTCCACGAGACATGATCGGAAAACTGAAAGGGCTCAAAGCGTTTAATAAGATCTTTTAAGGATTGCAAATGCTCCCTATCGGGCTCTTGATCACTGCCCAAGGAAAGCCCCACACCATGAAAGCTCAAAGGATAATGTTCGCGAATTTTGGTAAGATAATAAAGGCTTGGCCCTCCTCCGAAATAGTTTTCGGGGTGTATTTCAAGCCAGCCGATTTTTGAGGGGCGTTGCTCAAGAATATCTTGGTAATGCTTATAACGAAGACCCACACCTCCAAGAGATGCGGGTCTATTTTGACTACTCATAAAACTTAATTATCTTCTTTTTCAGCTGCGTCTTCGTTAACACCCGGCTCTAAAGAACCACCGGCGAGTTTTTCACAAAGCCCCTTATTAAGAGCGACAAAAGCTGCTTTATCACCGTCAATTGTTGATGTTCCGGCACAAGAGTTATTCCCCTTTGACGCACAATCATTCTTTCCTGCTTTTGCAACACCAAAACACTTTTCTTTCATCATTTTCCCATCTTGAGCTTCTGCATTGCCAATACCGGCAACCGCAAGAGCAAAAGCTGAGCTCAATAGGATTTTATTCGCTGTCTTCATTTTTAGATTCTCCTGTAAAGTTTGCTTTTTTCTTTAAAAAAGCCACTTTTTATTAGCGCACATTTTTTTTAAAATTCAAACAAAAAAAAGCTATCAACTTTTTTTTGCTGCCTTATAATACCTATATGCAAACTCTTCTTGAGACCGTTCCGCCCCAAGCTCCCTGCGTCCTTCATATTGATTTGAAGGCTATCCGAGAAAATTACCTTTCTCTTCAAGGATTTATTCGCAAGGGCGCTCTTTGTGCCGCCGTATTAAAAGCAGACGCTTACGGCCTTGGACAGGATGCGATCGGTGCGACCCTTTATGAAGCGGGCTGTCGTGATTTCTTTTTCGCTTATATTGACGAAGCTCTCCAAGCACGCAAAAAATTTCCCCACAAGGACTTAAATCTTTACATCTTTAACGGTGTCCTTCCTCGGACGGAAGACTATTTCATAGAACACAATCTAATCCCTTGTTTGATTTCTCAAGAACAAGTCGAACGATGGGCCTGTCATGCTCAAAAACTATCTCGCAAGCTTCCCTGCCTGTTGCATATTGATACGGGTATGGGACGCGAAGGACTTCCTTATGACGTTTTAAAAGAGGTTGCAAAGAGTCCTTTACTGGACAATCTTGAGATTCGATACGTCATGAGCCATATGGCTAACTCGAACAACTCCGGCTCCCAAAAAAATAAATTGCAACTGGATCGTTTTTTAAAAGCCCGTCGGCTTTTACCAAAAGCAAAAGCTTCTCTTGCAACTTTTGCAAATTCCAGCGGCCTTACCCTTGGGGATAATTATCAATTTGATCTTGTGCGTCCCGGCATGGCTCTTTACGGTTATAAAAATGAAAGTTACGGCACGTTATTAGATCTCAAACCTTGCCTTAGAACCTTTGCGCGCATTCTTTTAACCCGTCATATCCCCAAAGGAGAAACCTTAGGATATAATTGCACCCATACCTGCAAACGTGACACACGGGTAGCGCTTGTTTCCGTTGGACATCGTGACGGTATTTTACGGGCAGCCTCTAACAAAGGATATGTTCTTATTAACGGAAAAAAAGCCCCTATCATCGGCACCGTTTCTATGGATGTTTTAATGGCCGATATAACGGATCAACCCGAAAGTGCCGTCCGTTCTAATATGTGGGCAGAAATCTACGGCGACATCACAAGTACCCGAGACTTTGCAGAAAATGAAGGAACATCGGTTTATGAGCTTCTCGTACGCCATGGAACGCGTTATCATCGTATTTATACCTCTTAAACAATAAAGCAAAAAATGGTTATTTTCTTAAATCGTATCGGTTTTTATTTTTTTCATTTTCTAGCATCCGTCGGACGCTTATCAACCTTTACTTTCCGTGCCGTTGTTTCGTCATTGACATTCCCTTTCTACGGGAGACAATTTCTCAAGCAACTCCTTGATATCGGTTATAATTCTTTACCCGTTGTCGGATTAACGGCTCTTTTTACAGGTATGGTTTTAGCCTTACAAAGCTATACCGGTTTTTCCCGTTTTTCAGCGGAAGGCGCCGTTGCAACGGTTGTTGTTTTATCCATTACCCGAGAGTTGGCACCCGTTCTGGCAGGCCTTATGGTCGCAGGGCGCGTGGGGGCTGCCATGGCTGCTGAAATCGGCACGATGCGCGTTACGGAACAAATTGATGCCCTAACCACCCTCTCGACCAATCCTCTAAAATACCTTGTCACACCGCGTCTGATTGCAGGCTTAATTATGCTACCGGCTCTTGTGTTCGTCGCTGACATCATCGGTATTTTTGGAGGCTATATCGTTTCCATTTATAAACTTGGTTTTAATCCGGGAAACTATTTACACCAAACCGTTAAATACCTTGAAATGCGCGATATTGTTTTAGGTCTTGTGAAAGCCTCAACTTTTGGTTTTATTATTGCTCTCATGGGGTGCTACCACGGATACAACTCTAAAGGCGGTGCACAAGGTGTGGGACTTGCAACAACCCGAGCCGTTGTTTCGGCATCCGTTTTAATCCTGATTACCAACTACTTCCTAACCGTACTGTTTTTTGATAAATGACCGAGAATCCAAACACGCCGCCTATTATTCGCCTTAAAAATGTTCACAAAACTTTTGGGAAGAACCATGTTTTGCGCGGTATTACCCTTGATATTTACCCGGGAGAATCTTTCCTCATTATTGGCGGGTCGGGTTCCGGTAAATCCGTACTCTTAAAATGTATCCTTGGTCTCATGGAGCCCGATGAGGGAAGCGAGATTGAGATTGCCGGCGTCGATGTGCTTAAAGGCTCTTCTTCAGAAGTTGAAAAAGCACGGCGTAAGGTAAGCATGCTCTTCCAAGGAAATGCCCTCTTTGACAGCTTGCCCGTTTGGGAAAATATTTCTTTCTTGCTTTTACAAACAAAACGCCTAAACCGTAAAGAAGCCTATGACTTTGCTTGCAAAATCCTTCCCACCGTCGGTTTGAAAACAGATGTTGCCCTCCTTTCTCCGTCCGAGTTATCGGGCGGCATGCAACGCCGCGTCTCTCTGGCACGCGCCGTTGCTTCTACGCCGGAAATTATCTTCTTTGACGAGCCGACCACAGGCCTTGACCCCATCATGGCCAGCGTTATTGATGATCTCATTGTAAAAAACGTCAAAGAATTGGGGGCAACCGCCGTTTCCATTACCCATGACATGAACAGTGCCAGACGCATTGCAGACCGCATTGCTATGCTTTATCACGGAGAGCTTATTTGGATCGGTACAAAAGAAGAGCTGGATCACACGAATAACCCCTATGTTACCCAATTTATCAATGGTTTGAGCACAGGCCCCATTAGCACAGAGGCCTCATAAACCCAAATGGCAAAATCAAAAGTCCTTTATAGCTGCCAAGAGTGCGGAGCCGCCCAATCAAAATGGAGCGGACAATGCCAAAGCTGTGAAGGCTGGAATACCCTTGTTGAAGAACTAAACGATGCAGCCCCCACACAAGGTCTTCGCAAAGGCATATCCCTTGCATTCACAGATTTATCGTCGGTTTGCGAGAACCCTCCTCGCTTCTTGAGCCGCATTACGGAATTCGACCGAGTCTGCGGGGGAGGCCTTGTAGCAGGCTCCGTTGTGCTGGTGGGCGGTGATCCCGGCATTGGAAAATCCACCCTTCTTTTGCAGGTCGCCGCAAGGCTTTCAAAAGATCTCGGGGTCTACTATGTTTCCGGAGAAGAAGCCGTTAACCAAGTCCGCATGCGTGCAGAACGCCTAAAGGTAAAGGACTCAAAAGTTCACCTTGCGGCGGCAACCTCTCTTAATGATATTATTACCTCCCTTGAAGGCACAAAAGCCGGCGTTGTGATTATCGACTCTATTCAGACCATGCATGCCGATAGTATCTCTGCAGCACCGGGAAGTGTAAGCCAAGTACGCTTTTGCACCCAAGCTCTCATCCGCTTTGCTAAAAAACGTAATATTATTGTCATCATTGTAGGGCATGTCACCAAAGAAGGAACCATTGCAGGTCCTCGTGTCCTTGAACATATGGTTGATGCGGTTTTGTATTTTGAAGGTGAGCGAGGGCATCAATTCCGGATCTTGCGCGGTGTTAAAAATCGCTTTGGTGCGACGGACGAAATCGGCGTTTTTGAAATGACCCGAGAAGGGCTCCAAGAAGTCCTAAATCCTTCCTCTCTTTTTATTAGCGAGCGCAATGAACAAATCAGCGGTTCGGCCGTCTTTGCCGGCATTGAAGGAACGCGCCCTCTCCTCTTAGAAGTTCAGGCCTTAGTAGCCCCTAGCGCTTTCGGTACCCCAAGGCGCGCTGTTGTCGGTTGGGATAATAACCGCCTTGCCATGCTCCTTGCCGTCCTTGAAACACGATGCGGCGTAAATCTTGGGAACCGTGATGTTTACCTTAATGTTGCAGGCGGCTTACGCATTCAAGAACCTGCTGCCGATCTTGCCGTGGCAGCAGCTTTGATGTCTGCCTTAACGGATCAAGCCCTTCCAAAAGCTTCCTTATTTTGTGGCGAAGTCGGTTTATCCGGCGAAGTGCGTGGTGTTACGCACCTTGAATCCCGCCTAAAAGAAGCCCAAAAACTGGGTTTTGAAAGCGCCTATATCCCGACTCAAGGTTCCTCTAAACTTAAAACCGCTTCGGCTACATCCCTCGAAATTATGCGCCTTAGTACCTTACAAGAACTGGCTAATTTATTTAATACCCACCCCCAAAAGAACCCTCAAAACCAACCCGATTTAAAAGGACAAGAGGAGCAAAAGAAATATGGATAACGGATTTTTAGCAGGCATCAGCTATGTAGATCTCATCATTGCCGGCGGCTTATTACTCTTTATCATCATCGGCATCATCCGCGGGTTCACTAATGATATTTTGAGTCTTATGACATGGGTCGGCGCTTTTCTTATAACCTCTCTTGCCTTCCCTTTCTTACAGCCTTTCATTCGCACTTTTATTACCAATCCCCTTTTTGCGGACATTCTATTGGGCTTCTTGATGTTCGTGCTCTCTCTTATTGTCCTTGTGGCCATTGCAAAAAGCCTCAGCAACAAAGTGCGTAAAAGTGTTTTGAGCGGACTTGATCGAACATTAGGCATTATCTCGGGATTCTTTCGAGGGACAATCCTGCTGACCGTTATTTATTTCATGGCTCTGATGTTTTGGAAACCGGGGGCAACTCCCGAAGCCTTTCAACAAGCGCGCCTTGTTCCTTTTATCAATACGAGCGCCAAGCTTGTCCATCATTTTCTCATTCCCGACGAGTTTTTCCCAAAGCGTCTCTTAAGGCACATGTACGGCAAAGACAGTGTTACTAAAGATCCCCCCTCATCCCATGACCTTGTAAAATCTCTTTCCAGTCCCAAGGCAGGATCAGCAAAAGAAACAGAACCTAAAGCGCAAACGCCCCTTGAAAAAGGCTATAAAAACCTTGAACGCCAAGCCCTTGAAAACCTCATTGATCATATCGCCCCAAAAAACGAGTAACCTCTAAAAAATAAATAAGCCCTACGGTAATCGTAGAGCTTATTTTTTACTAAGGCTTTCTGGAAAAACAGATTTTATCCTTCAAGAGAATAATTAGGGTGCTTCATGACATTTTCTAAGGACAAAACCAATTTTCGAGCCAGACTTTCCATTGAACTTTTGAGATAGCTTCCGTTATCTTGCGCCCAAAGTTTAGCATTTTCCTTGATGTCATCCTTGCTGTTCTCAAGGATTTCCGTTGCAGAAACATTTGTTTTAAAGATAGGTGTTTCTACGGGTTCCGTTGTTTTGACAAGCCTCATAAGGTTCTCGCCGGTCGGATACAAAGTCACATGAAGCGTTCCTGTTAGTGTCTTAAAGTCCGGGCTTAATTTATAATAAAAAACACTTACAAGTGTGCCGTCGCTCTTAGAGCTGTTACACAATGCTTTGCATTTTTCTTTACTGAAATCCGTTACATGATGCACATGGCGTGTTTTAAGCCAGTCATTGTTTTTATACAAAGGAATAAGTTTATCATGCAGAATGTTCTGCACCTTAATATTCTTTAATTCTCCTTGAATACATCCAATGGCCTCTTCTGCATCGGATTGTCGACTTGACATAATCGCAGCGTCAATTAATCCAAAAATTAATCCGCCGCCTGTATAGGAGGCAACATTAGAAGACTTTATATCAAATCCCATTTGCTCCGGGCAGTCGACAAGATAAACGTCCGTTGACTCTAGCTGCGCTTGAACGGTTTCAGGCAGAGCTATAAACTCTTTTTGCCTTGAAGCGCAGCCCGTTAGAATAAGCACGGCACAGAGCAGAGCGATGTTTTTGAGTTGTTTCATTTTTAATCTTTCTTTGTTGGTTGTTGATCAATGCATTTATTTTTGAATTCTTTTAAAATCTGAAGGTTTTCAGGACTAAATTTAAAAGAAATAGGTTGTCTGCTTGACACCTTTATCTCTATCGAAACTTTTTGAGATCGAGATAATGTGGATAAAGTTTCGTAAGGTAAACGCAGCATAAGCGTCTTTACGGTCAAATCCCTAGAGGTAGAAAAATAAGTACCTCCCCCTGTAGGAAAGGGAATATAATGCCGATCAAACAGAGTTATCGGTTTATTAACAGTATGTATAACTTCAAGAGGATAAGGCGCACCGTCGATTGCTAACTCGGCACAAACCGTTGCATTAAAATCATCTCTTTTTTCTCCATGATACGTTAGGGTGAGAATAGCCTGAACGGTTGGTTTTTTGCTCGTTATTTCTTCTGACGCAGAGCAATTTTTTAACGCAAATTCTGCCGTTATTTTATCATGGGTAGAGAGAAGACGGTTGTGCCCTATTTTACAGCACGGTATGCCTGTTAAGTCTTCTTTGTCGAAAATTAACTGTGGCGTTTTACCACAGCCCGTTACAATTAAAAGGGTTGCAAGGAGGGTTGTTTGTAGAGCGCTAATTTTCATAATGATTTTTAAAATTCCATGTGCGCGATGAGGAAGTTGTGGGGTTTGAGGTCTTCTTTGACGCTCTCAATATGTTTTTCGTCAACGGACCAGCACCAAAAATCAGGCAGGAGTTTTTCTAAGCTTCCATGGCTTGGATCACTTTGTATCCATTCCTGAAGGGTTTGTGAGCCGATTTTAGCCTTTAAATGCTGAGGGCTAAGAAAATTCAAGGGATAAACATCCCGAATCATATGGGGTTGGTATTTTGAATGTTTTTCATTTTGCCCAACAATTCCCCAGTTCGTAATTTCTTGTCGTTCTTTTTTTTGTGAATAATCGACTCCTGCAATGATACCACCCGAGTAATATATTGGACCTTTCTCAAACTCCCGTTGAAAGGCATATCCATACTTTGGTTTGCAAAACTGGTACAGGTCTTTTGCGAGATTTTTTATGTAAGCGTTTTCCCAAGGAATAATTTGCTCATCCCAACAGAGTTTACAAGTGTTTTCCTTAAAGCTGTCTTCACAATCCATTGCGCCAGCCATTAAGAAATCAAACGTTTCTGTGCCAACCTTATTTTCTGGGGGGAGTGCTATAATCCAAATGCCTTGTTCTTGAATTCCTTTAAAATTTTCCTTTTCGAGGGCTTTTTTGCCTCTAGAAAAAGTTATACTTTTATTGCCCTTTCCGCCCATCTTTGTAGGTGTAAGACCCTGTTTGGAGATCCAGTCTTCAATAAAGCAAAAAAGACTTTTTGCATCGACTGTTTCCTCTTCAAAATAATGAAGAGCTAAGGCATTGGACATTGAACCACGTTCAAAATCATTATACATTAATCAAATTTCCTTTCGATAACTTAAGGAATGAGAGTTTCCTTTTTTAGCGATTATTTCATAATCAGCCCTATAATTATCGGCTTTCAAGTATTTTATAAAATTTGTCTATAATAGTTTCTATATATAATCCCTTTTTATTTGGCTTATCATTCTCTATGCCGTCTGTGCAGAATTGGTCTCCTACACAATCCTCCAATTCCATAACATCATCATCTGTCAGGTCTTTATCATCTGAATATTTTTTCAATAAATCCTTTAATTTATCTGTAATTTCTACTTCATTTAGTAAAAAAATAATATCAGAATCATTTAGAGTTTTACTCATATTTCCTCACTAAGCGTAATGCTGTTTTAGTAGATGTTGGATTAGTAGATATAATTTTTAGACTTTCCGGGTTAATCACTGTTGTAGCTTTTTGACCAATATAACGTTGACTTGATTGCCCATTCTTATCTACTTTAACAGGTTTCACCTTCAAAGGTTTTTTTAGGGCATCTAATATATCCTTTGAACGCACTTCTCTCTCAATTTTTCTCGAAACGCCATGCTTCGTAACACTAAAACCGGATTTTGTTTTTTTCTTAACAGTTTCCTTCGTTTCTTTTTTCGTCGTTTCCTTCGCTTCTTTTTTTGGCTACTTCTTTGACAACCGTTTTAGAAATTTCTTTAACGGCGCGTTTGGCAAGTTCGCGAAAACCGAGGATCGTAGCATCCAAAGTACTTGAGCCGAGGGCTTGCCCAAGATTTCCTAATTCTTCCCGAGTTCGAGGATTATCGGAGAGGACACTGCCTAATGTTTCGCCTCCCCCACGACCCCAGCGAGCCCCGTCGGGTTCAACAGCCGCCAATAAAGACTGCAAAACAACGGTATTCATGTCAAGGGATTTCACATCTCCGTCCGCACGACGAATATGTCCTAAGATATTTTCTGCGGCAGCCTCATATTGCTCCGGCGTTAGGACAAGAGAACTATCGGCAAGACCCTTTTCGAGACCCTCCGCAAGACTTTTGACGCTATTTTCTCCGGTATCTGCCGAATTCCCCTCCGACATATCAAGAAGCTCCGAGACAACTTCGCCCGTCTGTTGACAAGACTGTCGATTGATCCCGTGATCGGCAAAAGCATTCTCATGCACGGCATTGAAGGCTGTGCAGGCAGCGACGTTGGGGGTTTCTCCAAGGAAGGCCGCCGCAAGGGCAGCAGAGACTTGCGTTAGGATTTCCCCTCTGTTTTTTAAAGACTCTCGTAATGAAGGATCAAAATCCTCGTGGGTCGGATCAAAGCCTTCAGGATGCGTATCCGCATAAGCCTCACCAACCACTTCGCCAACAACGCCGCCAATGGATCCGGCCAAAGCTTCGCCGTCGGAGATCGCGCCCATACCGGCGCCGATAATCCCGTGAATCAGTTTGTGGGTGAAATAATCAATTTGACTATCGACATCTTTATACTCTAAGCCCCATTCGTGGGCAAAGAAGCCGCCTGCAATATTAGCAATACCTGATCTCGCCGCTGCTAAAACAGACTCTTCAAAGTCTTGACCGCCAATTGTGCTGTTCACAAGGGTTTCGGAGCTTGCTCTGATAAGCCCTGCTTGAATGCGCTCTCCGATATCAAAGGCTTTTGAGGTCGCTTTAACGGCATTTCCAAGGGAGGCCGTGCTTTGTGTTGCGCCCTGCGTGCTGCTTTGAGCCATCCCTTGGGTCGTTGCAGAAGCGGTGCCTTCTCCCGCACTTGTGACGCCGTTAAGAAGATCCGTTGCCCCCGCAACAAGCCCTGCCGTCACCATACTTGTCGCCAGAGAACGAAGCGCTTGGCTTGACGTGATATCTTTTACAACTTTACTTAAGTCACCTTGGTTGGAAATAAGACTTACGGCCGCTTGAGAGGCAAGGGAGGCAAAGCCGGCAGCAAAAGCAGACCCGAGAACTTGTCCCAAAGCCCCGATCAAAACAGGTCCTGCAGCACCGGCGGTAAGACAAGAAACAGCAATGGCAATCACAGCTGCTGCCGGTCCGCCCAAGCTTTCCACAACGGTTTCATCGTACTCGTGAAGTTCGGCTAGAGCTCGGGTTATGAGCTCTCCGTCAATGATCTCGAGGTGTTTTAAAAGCTCTAACTCTTTTCCTTGGATGGTCTCAACAATGGCTTTAAGGGCTTTAATCTTGACAGGGCCGTCACTGCTCGGCACAGAAAAGGTGAGGTGCTTTTCACTTTTTTGAACCATTTTATTCCAAGTCGAACTTGTCATTGTAGAGGAGGAGGTTTTCTCAAAGCTCTCTCGCCCTAGTCGAATCATGACTTCACCTAGCGGCGCATTAAGAGTTGCCCCGTGGCCGCCGGTAAAATGCGGCGCTGTCAAGCCCAGGTTACCCGTATAGCTTTCAATATTTGTCGGCGCTTTCCGAGACTCAAAAACACTACTGCGTGAGGTTTGGCGCTGTGAGGATTCGCTGCGTTTTTTGGTTTTAAATCCGCCGGACTTTTCTCCTGTAAAGGTATGGGACATGTGGTCGGTGACGTCGCTAATCTCGATGTCATCATTAGCCAGAATATTAAGGAAGTCCGCGCTATAGTGGCTGCCGTGGAGGTCTTGTTTACCGCCGGCTTCGTTGGTCAATTCTCCGCCCGAGATATGTCTTGAGACATGATTGTGAACATGCACCCATGTTTCCGTGCCGGAGTATTTACCGCTCAGTTGCTCTGTTCGTTGGCTTACAAGGACGGCCGGAATGTCCAAGAT